>JAUUZE010000113.1 GCA_030590175.1 Clostridia bacterium | reverse complement strand
AACATAAGACATAGGAATAATTGGATTATTATCTTCACCTAACATTTTATAGTTAAATTGATAGCCTTCCAATATTTCATCTGTTGTACCAAAATATGAACCAGAATTAGTATTATCTTCACTTTTATAACACAATCCATAACCTAGTAAGTTATCAATATATAATAGTGCATTGGTAGAACCTGAATTAAGCATAGTATCTTCATATCTAAAAGTAGTTGGATTATATGTAACTGAAGATATTAATCGATTTCCATTGGAACTTACATAAGAAAAATTAAGAAATATTCCATAAGCATTAAAAATATCCATGAATTCATATGCATTTTGATAATGTAATCCATATGTATCATTTTTACCATTTTGATCAGGATCTCCATGAGTGAATTGATATAGTAAATTAGCTAAGTCTGATAAATTTGTTGGATAACCTACCTCTAATGTTTCCATATATGATTTATTAAGCATTCGTCCATATATAATTGGTTCAACTGAATTGGGAATGCCAAACAGTTTATTCCCTTCAGTATATAGTTGACTATATATATTAGGTAAGTTTTTCCATGTATCATTATCTTGTAAATATTCACCTACATCAGTTAGTAAGTTATACTCCATGGCAAATCCAATAAATTTTTTATATCTATCTGATTCAACAAAAAATATTCCTGGTGTTTTTTTAGACAACAAATCAAGTGAATAATCATACATATAGTTAAGTTCATTATTAAGAATAAAATTTATTGTAACATTAATATCAAAGGTATCATGTAAATAAGTAGTCCATTCACCTATATATGCATCATCTCTCTCATGTCCTTTCCCTAGAACAGTCATAGAAAAATCTACTTGATTTGCAAATGTGGCTTCATGGGAGGGCGCATCTTCTATTAAAGTAATTTGTTCATCACTTTTTGTACAAGCAAATAGTAATAAACAAATTGAAAATACTAATAATAATTTAAAATTCTTTTTTATCTTCACACCCTTACTCCACTCTTAACTATTATAGCATAATCAATTAAACATATTAGAAAAGTATCTGATATAATGTTTTCATGAACAAGCAATTAACTTATGAACTTATAATATTAGAATTACTATCGCTAATAGAAAAAGAAAAAGACACTATTGCATCTTTATCAAATTGTTCAGCATTACTATATGACAAACTTGAGCAAGTGAATTGGGTAGGGTTTTATTTAATGAAAAATAATGAGTTAGTACTAGGTCCTTTTCAAGGAAAAGTAGCTTGTACTAGAATAGCCAAAGGTGTTGGTGTATGCGGCACATGTGTATCAACTTCTAAAACACAACTTGTGAATGATGTTCATAAGTTTGATGGGCATATTTCATGTGATAGCGCTTCAAATTCAGAAATTGTAATTCCTATTTTAAAAAACAATAAAGTTGTAGCTGTATTAGATATTGATTCACCTTCATTTAATAGATTTGATAAAATCGATCAACTTAACTTAGAAAAGATAAGCAATATTTTAAATAAACTTTTTAATTAAATATTTTTCGTAAAATACTCATCAATTCATCACTTGGTGATGATATATTTGATAAAAGATATTCAATAGATAAGCTTTCATATTTAGAAATACCAAGGTGGTGGTAAGGAAGTAGCTCTATTTTTTTGATATTCTTAAGTGGTTTTATAAATTGTGCAATATCATACATTGATTGCTCATCTGCATTAATAGTAGGAATGACAGGTATTCTTATATAAATATTTTTATGTATTTTATTAAGTTTTACTAAATTCTCTAAAATCAATTTATTGCTTACTCCTGTATGCTTTTTATGTAAAATATCATCAATCATTTTTATGTCATATAAAAATAAATCTGTATGCTCTATTACATCTAAGAAATTATTAAAAGGTATATTTCCTGCAGTATCAATAGCAGTATGAAAACCACCTTCTTTACATTGTACAAGTATTTCTTTTGCAAATTTGCTTTGTAATAGAGGTTCACCACCTGATAAGGTAATTCCACCTTTAGAGTTTTTTATGTAAGATTCATCTTCTTTTATCTTATCCATTATTTCTTTTACTGTGATATCACTACCTGCTACTACAATAGCATCTGCATAGCAGTTTTTTGCACACTTCTCACAAGTAATACACAGATTTCTATTATATAGCTTTTCATTATTTAGTAATGTGTGGGCTAATTGATCACAAACTTTAATACAATTCATACACCCAATACATTTATGAGGAAAAATTTGTATTTCATGTTTTTTAGATATTGATTCAGGATTGTGACACCATTGACATTCTAATGAGCACCCTTTAAAAAATATGGTAGTTCTAATACCTGGACCATCATGAGTAGAAAACTTTTGAATATCAAAAATTGTTCCAATCATTTAAAGACCTTCAACAATTCTATCCACTACAAGCTGTCTAAATTCTTTAGATAGCGATGCAAAATATGCTGAAAACCCTGTTACTCTAACAATTAAATTTGGATGCTTACTAGGATCGTTGTGGGCTTCTAGTATTTGTTCTTTATTTAAAATATTAATATTTAATAATGTACCACCCATATCACAAAATGTTTCAATAAAACTACTAACTAATTCAATTCCTTTTTCATCGGCAGCCATTCTAGGATCAAACTCTAATTGTAATGGTGAGGCATTACCATATCCACATTGATTATTAGCAACTGCATTGGCTATGGCTGTTGGTGTGCCATCTTTTATGAATCCAGCAGCTGGATTTGCTCCATGTGAAATAGGTTCCTTGGCTTTTCTCCCATTTGGTGTAGCACCAATAGTTTTACCAAATCCAATGGTATTTGCCCAAGAGAATAAACCTGGAATCATAGGATGACCTGCAGGTGTATTCTTTTCTTTTACTAATTTAGTAAACATTTTAGTAATTTTATTAGCATATTCATCGGCAATGCTATTACCAGAACCATATTTAGGAACACTTTTAAGTAATAGCCTTGTCACTTCATTGTTTTCAAAGTTATTTGATATAACTTTATCTAATTCACCCCATGTAAGTTTATTATCAATTTCTATTCGCTGTTTCATTGCCGAAAAGCTATCAGCAACTGTGGCTAATGCAGCACCATCTATACACAAGTTGTAATATCTAGCACCACCATTGCTCATGTCTAATCCACTTTTTATTGGTCCATGGCAAAGTAAATTTAGTACTAATTCTGGAAGCACTTTATACATATTATCTAATTGAAAATCCATGCCTTTTGCAATTGTTTCAATTGCAATTTTTAAATGTTTTTCAAATGACTCCCATATTTTTTCTACTGAAGGATTATTGTTAATAATTTCTTTATATACAACATCAAAGATAGCTAAGAAATTTATTTTCACTATATCATTTAAAGTATATTCAAGTCCTGGCAATGAACACCAATGACATCCTGTTTTTGCTCTCACTCTAGCTAATTCAACTGAATAACCATTTTTCATAAATCCTTCTGTCATTCCTTTATGTCCTACAAAACTTGGAGTCCCTAATTTATCTTCAAATAAATATTTAACAGATAAAGTAAGTAAGTCTCTATTCATATTTTTATGAACTCGAACACAAATACTTGTTGGAATTTTTAACCTATGAGCCGCTTCTACCATGAAAAATGATAAATCATTACATCTATTAGTCCCATCAGCATAGGTGCCACCTATTTCATAATATTGGTTATCTTTCATTAAGAGACAAGCTAATAAGAAAATAGCCCTTTCATCATCAATAGTCCCCTTCTTTTTCTCTTTCTCATAATATGGATAAAGATATCCATCAATGGCTCCCCCTGCTCCTGAGTTATTGTACATTGTAGCAAATATAACATACCAAGCTATAAACTGAACTGCTTCATGAAAGCTTTTAGGAGGACGATTAACTAACGCTTCATTAACCTCGGCCATTTTTATAAGATTTTGTTTAATAACTAAATCTTGCTCTTCTTTAGCCATTACTCTGGCTTGATTAACATGTCTTGTAATCATGTTTAACATTCCCATAACCACATTTTTTTCAGCTGTATAAAAATCAGTATGTTGCCCGTTATCTTTTTTTTCATATATAAGGATTTTCTTTAAAATTCCTTGGAATCCTAAATTAAGTCCTAATTCAAAATCCACATTAAAATGCTGTGCGCCACCTATTCCATGTATTAAATCATATTTTTGTTGCAGTTCATGTAAATGTTCATAGGAAATATCTGGGTTCCATTTAGGTATCCTAACATCCATAAATTGATGCATCCAGCCTCCTGCTAAGGCACTAACCTTATTTATATACACAGGGTGTGTTTCAAGTAATCTTTGATAATTCTTACCACTAAATTCATACCCATAAAAATCACCATTTTCATGATTAGACTCAGGTATAAAAGAAAAGCCCTCAGGTTTTGGAATGATTCCTTTGTCATCAATATCCCAATAACCATCAGTTCCGTCAATACGCTGTTTTTCCAAAGTGTGTTGTTGTTTAGTTAGTCGTAATTGTGAAATACGTTCTTCATATGATAATGATTCTTTCATATTCCCCTCACAATCAAAAGGTTTATTAATATATATAAAATTATACCACTTAAAATACTTAACACAATAAAATATTACTTAAGAACATTTTCCAATTGATATGATAGAATATAGTTAATTCAAGGAGGTATATTATGAATAAATTACGAATTGGTGTACTAGGAGTCTCTGGTCATTTTTTAAAAAGAATTGTGTTACCACTTGCTCATTCTAAAGAAGTAACATTTACAGCTATTGCATCAAGAAATATAGAAAAAGCTAAGAGCACAGCTTCTAGATATTTTATTGAAAAACATTATGATTCTTATGAAAAACTATTAGCTGACCCAAATATAGATGCCATATTTATTCCATTACCAAATCACATGCATTTAGAATGGATAAAAAAATGTATTAATGCTAAAAAACACGTTCTATGTGAAAAACCACTTACCATGAATAACGATGAAATGATTGAACTTCGTTCTTTCATGCAAGGTAAAGAGTATCAGCTTATGGAAGCTTTTATGTATCGTTTCCATCCTAAATGGATTGAAGCTAAGAAACTTATTGACCAACATTATATAGGTGATGTTACCACTATTCATACTATTTTCTCATATAATAACCATGATGCATCAAATATACGAAATATAAAAGAATATGGTGGTGGGGCATTAATGGATATTGGTTGTTATGCTATTAATACAGCTAGGTTTATACTTAATAAAGCACCTTTAAGAGTTAGTTCACTAATAACTACTCATAAAACTTTTAAGACTGATACGATTACTTCAGCAATATTAGACTTTGGCGATAGTAGAGCACTATTTACTGTTTCAACTACAAGTTTTCCTCAACAAGAAGTAAAGATTTATGGTACAGAGGGAACTCTAACCATAACTATTCCTTTCAATGATATTTCTGAACTTGAAGGTAAATTACTATTTGAAAATAATGAAACAAAGAAAATAATTAAAATTGCTAAAACAAATCAATACTTACTCATGTTTGATGAATTTGCAAAAGCTATAAAATATAAAAAAGAAATGCCTATTTCCATTGAAGATAGTGCACAAAACATGAGAGTTATTGATGCCATTTTTGCATCTGCCAAAAGTAACTCATGGGTTATGGTTGATTAATTATATTAATTAAGTAATTCTTTAAGACGTTTTAATATGTTTATAAATATTTTTTCTTTGTATGCTCTAAGCCATAGACCTTCGTGAAATTTTTCTTGTTCAATATATCCTGTTAATATGGCTCTTAATGTTTCAAAGTCAGCTTTTACTATTAATATATTATAGTCATCTTGATATTTCTCGTAAAAAGCTAAGGTGTCTAGATAATTTTCTACTAGTAAACCCGATTGATATACATTATGGATGAATTTCTCAAAAAGCTTATCATATTCAAAATATAACCCATCAACCTCGTGTCCTATTGGCTGCTTATTCTCTTCAAAGTACGATATATATGTCAGTAGCAATTCTATTGATTGTTTGTACTGCTCCATTTTTTGGTCTCCCCTTAACCAGTTGTTATTTGATTTTTACCATTTTCCTTGCTCTTATAAAGTAATTCATCTGCTCTTTTTAGCGCTTCTTCTACTGTGTCAATCTTCTTTACCATGGTAACACCAATTGATATAGTAACTGTGATTTGCTTATCTTCTATTTGAATATATGATTTTTCAACTAACATTCGTATTTTTTCTGCAATAGTAGTTAATCCCTCTTTAGTTACACCACAAAATACTCCAATAAATTCTTCTCCTCCAAAACGTCCAATTAAATCTGTACTTCTAACAGTGCTTATAAATACTTTTGATATCATTTGTAATATTTCATCACCAGCATCATGACCATACGTATCATTGATTGATTTAAAATTATCTATATCCATAAATAAAATTCCAAATGGAATATCTAGTAGTAATTGTTCATTTTTTTTAGATTGTAAAAAGTTATTAGTATATCGTCTATTGGGTAAAGTAGTTAACTGATCATATAATGATAATTCACGAAGAATTTCCATATCTTTAATAATGGCACTGTCATTATTAGATTCATCTTTAAATACTTCCACAGCTCCTATAACTTTATTATCTTCTTCAATGGGAATTGTTTGAATACTTACAGGTACACGTTGTCCATTTTTATGACTTAAATAAACAAAGGCTCCTCTAACTTTTCCATCAGCTAATGTTGCATGGAGAGGACACCCCTCTAAACAAAGTTCTTTTCCAACAACATCAACATGATTTAAAATATTATCATAGCAATATGAATTAACAACTTCACTTGATGAATAGCCTGTAATCCTCTCTGCCCCTTTGTTCCAAAATATTATTTT
>JAUUZE010000108.1 GCA_030590175.1 Clostridia bacterium | reverse complement strand
TTATGCTGAAAATTTAGGACTAGTACAGTTTAAAAGAACTTTACCGAATGGAACTATTTTAGATTATCAACTATCTGAAATCCTAAAACTTGAAAATATAAAAAACTAGCTACAACAGCAAATAATAGCCCATAGCCGCTGTAGTGCCATCAATAGAAATAATTGTTAAATTTGAAAATCGGATTAATCAAAATAAATAATACTAATAAACGGCTACGTGCCATATTTGCGGCACGTTAAACACAATTTCAAATGACAAAACTTTTTTGCATACTCTCATTAATTATTGCACTCACTGCAAATAGTCAGTCATTAAAAATACTATCAATTGATGATCAGCTTGAAGATATTGAATTCATCAAAACAGAATTACAACAATTACATCCGGGTATTTATACATATCAATCTGAAAGGGAATTTGAAGAAGGATTTAACTCATTGATAGCAAGTCTTCAAGAAAATCAAACTGTTTTTGAATTCTACCATAGTTTAGTGCCTGTTATTAACCAAATTGGTTGTGGTCATACAACTTCTAAAATCCCTCCAAAAGAACTAAAAAGCATAAAAAAGATTAGAAAATTCTTACCTGTAAGAATTAAGATCCTTGACAATAAAATCTTCATATCAGAAGTACTAATCGAAAGTAAGGATTTGTTTCCTGGGTTAGAAATTTTATCAATTGATGGCGTATCAGCAACTGAATACATAAAATCAAATTTAAATAGGTATCCATCCGATGGGAGAATATTGTCACGCAAGTATCAAACAATGGAAAAATACTTTTCAGTTGATTACACCAAGTTTCATTATACTTCCGAGTATTTCAATATTGAAGTTGACAATAATGGGGAGCAAAAAACTGTGGTAATATATGGAATTAACGATAAGGATTTCATTTCGAAAACTATTCAACCCAAATTGAAGAATATGGAATTTAAAATAATTGATTCTATTTCCACAGCGATTATAACTGTTCGGGATTCAAAGTCTAAAAAGGTTTTTGATAGTTTTCTCGATTATTAACATTATCTTTGATCATTGTTTTTCTCCTAATTTTGCTTTTATTAAATATTGTATAAATAAGTATATGACAATTATTTGTAATATACCAGATATCCAAAAAACTATTTGATATCCATTAACTAACCAGCCAAAAATTATAATTGTTGTATCTTTAAGTTGTCCCATTAAAAAACTTGCAAGGTTTGGACCTATAAATGAAAAAATTGCAGTAAGTGTTCCATTAAATCCTAAAAAAAGCAAACGATACTTAGATGATGATAAATCCATATTTAAATTAAATATTGCAATATTTGTACCAATCATAAATATGCCATTTGCAATAATAACAGCTGGATACATATTCGCTGTAGAAGGATTTACAAAACCCCAAGCAATATTTGTAAGAGCAAATAACACTCCTGCATATAATAGTACATTTCGCCAACCTTTTTGATCTCCTAGTGTACCAAATGGATTAGCTACAAAAATCTTTAATAAGCATGTTATACTTCCTATTAATGCAATATACGTATAATCAAGAGTTAGTACTGTTTTAGAGTAAAAGGTATAATAGGGTGCAGCTAAACTTCTTGCAAAATTCCATGATAATGAGAAAAGCATAAAATACCGATAAGCTTTATGTTTTAACGGTAAAGTAAACATATCTTTAAACTTGGTTTTTGGTTTAATCTCAAAATCAGCTGTATAGTCATCTACTTTTAAATAACCAATTATTTGCACAACAGAGAAAACTAATGTAATTAAAAATAAAATAACATATATTTTATAATCACTTGAATAACTATCTAAAATTTTCCCAACAGAAAGTGAAACAATTATATATACTAAGTTACCAAGTAAATTCCTATTTGAAAAATATTTTCCTTTTATTGACGATGGAACATAAAAATTTGTCCATTCAACTACACCACTACCTTTTAATGCTCTAAATAAATTGCCAAATAAAAAACACCCTATAAGTAAAGTTATTTGATAACGTCCTGTTGCAATTTTTGGGATAATCATAATTAAATAGAAAAAAAGATATTGTAATATTGTAAATGTAACAATAACTTTTTTTCTACTTTTTGCTCGCTCATAAAATTTAATTGCGAAAATCATTAATATATTTAATAAGCTAGGAATAGCAGCTAGTAATCCTATATCTTTAGCAGTAGCTCCTAAAAATAGTAAATAACTAGTCATAAGAATTCCACCAAGACCAAACATATTATTGTAAAAGGATAAACTAAAGGAGCTAAGTAAAAATAGTTGCCTGAATTTTTTTGCATTAGGAGAATTTGTTGTTTCTTCCATTATTAACCCAAAATAAAAAGGACCGTTTACACGGTCCTTTTTTGTTTAATACTAAATATTAGTATGTTTGCCCAGTAACTGCACCGATTTCAGCGTTAGCTAAATCAAGTACTTCTTGAGCTCCTAAAGTTTTTGCAACTTCTCTGTATTTTGCGATTGCTTCTTCTACAGATACTTCACCAACAAATGATGTAGCGATTGCTTCTTTAGCAGCTGCTCCTAAGTCAGAACTAATTGCTAAGAATTTGTCTGATGTAGGCTCTTTAAGTGATTCAGGTAGTAAGTAAACTCCGCCCCAAGCTAATGCTTCGTCGAACCAAACTTTTCTTCTTAATAATCCTGAATTAACTCTTTCAGTTGTTGCAGCATTCCAATCAGCGTCAGGTGAATTATAAACGATTTCGTAAACAGTACCTTGTGCATATAATGGATGTCCACCAACGATACCAGGAGCTGAGAATCCTCTTACAACGCCTTCACTATCAAGATAGTAGTTTTTGTAAATAGTTGTTCCACTTAATGTGAACATACCTTCACCAATAAAGTCTCCTTGGATACCATATCTTCCTCTATAAACGCCTTCAGCGCTTCCGTAGAAGATGTTCATATACCAGTTAATGGTTTCTTTAGGTTCTGGTGTTGTAGTGGTCATTACCATTGGAGCACCATATCCGATACCATACTGGTTGATGTTTGTTGTGATATTTCCTTTTAGAGCATAGATTCCTTCCATGTAAGCTTCTGGGAATACTGTTTTTGAAGCTGATTCAACTGAAAGTATCCATGAATCCCAATAGAAGAATCCGCCATAGTAACCAGATTTAACTTTGTTTTTAGCTACAGTAGAACTGTGAACAAATGATTCTGGGTCCATAACGTTTTCTGATGCCATCTGTGCTAGTAATGTTAAACATTCTACCATTTCAGGCTTGATCATTGAATCTTCCCAAACGTTTGTGTTTGGATTCCAAATTGGAACAGCGTCAGCTACATGATTCATTCTAGCATCAAATGCTTGGAAGATATCCTGCATTAACCACATATTTCTTGATGTCATACCAAATGTATCATCAATTCCGTTTCCATCAGGGTCATTAAATGTGAACATTTTTGATGCTTCATATAATTCCCAAACAGTTTCAGGTCTTGCTAATCCAAATGTATCTAACCAGTCACCTCTGATTGATCTAGCAAACATAGCTGGAACGCCATCTCCACCAGCTGCTAATGCCCATAATTCACCTTCAAAAGAATAAGTTTCTTTCCATACTTCTGGGTATGTGGTGTTATAAACTTCATTATCAGCTAAGAAATCTGTTAATGGATAGATAAGTCCTTCTGCTTTCCACTCTCTTACGATTTGTGGTGTAAATAAAGCAACGATACCATCAAGGTCTCCAGATGCTACAGCTAAGTTAATAACTTCTACATAACTGTTTCTAGCAGGATAATGCATTTCAAAGTCAATACCATACTCTTCAGTCATCCATACTTCATAATTAACTTTCTGGTCTGTGTTGTCTAGTGAGTCTCCAAAGTAGTATACTTTAGTGATGTCAATTTCATCAGGTTTAGCTACTTCTGTAGATACAGGTTCTTCTGATTCTACTGGTGTAGCTGTAGGAGCTACTGTAGCTGTTGGTGTTGGTGTTTCTTCAACAGTACTAGTTCCACATGCTGTAAGCATTGCTGAAAGAGCAAATACTATGGTTATTACTAGGCACAAAATTTTAGTCTTTTTCATTTTTTCCCTCCAAATTTTTATTTCTAGCAACATTATCAAATGTCGCTTAGATTTATTATAATATATATTTTAACAATTTTCAAACAATTTGTTATTGTTAAAATGTGTCCAAACTACCCTTTAATAGAACCTACCATAATTCCAGCAGCAAAATGCTTTTGTAGATATGGATAAACCATAACAATTGGTAGCATTGAAATAATCATCATTGCCGCAGAAAGTCCTTCTGCAGTTAAGAAAAACTTATTTGGATCAAGTCCCATGGACTGTAACATGTCTTCCATACGTTGTTGATCACTGTCATTTTGAAGTAAAATCATTTCACGTAGTTTTACTGGGAAGGTATATTTTTTAGGATCTCTCATATAGATAATCGCTGACATAAATGTGTTCCAAAAACCAACTCCTGCAAATAAGGCAATAGCTGATAAAACTGGTTTCGCTAATGGTAGAATAATTCTAAAGAACACTGTAAATTCTTCTGCTCCATCAATTCTAGCTGATTCAGCTAATGAAAGAGGAATAGACCAATAATAGTTTCTAATCAAAATCATATACCACCCACTGGCCATACCAGGAACAATAAGTGCTGCAAATCTGTCAATAAACCCTAATGCTCTCATTAATAGGTATGTTGGAATTAATCCACCACCAAATAACATTGGAATTATAACTAAGAAATAAATCATAAATTTATTTCCTGGTAATTGTCTTTTAGATAAAGTATAAGCACCAATAGCATTAACTAGTATACTAGATGAAGTTCCCACAATAGTAATATACACTGAGTTTAAAAATGGTCTGTATACTGATTCTTCATTAATAACCATTTTATAGAACACAAGACTTGGTGTTTTTGGAATCAATGATATATTTAGCGTTCCTGCAAGTGCAATATCAAGTGATTGTTTAAATACAAATACAATTGGTAACAACATTAAACACGTGAATATGAAGAAACCGATTAAATTAAAAACATTAAACACTCTCTCTCCTGTAGATCTTTTTAACATAATTTATTTCCCCCTATAAAATGCTTCTACCGTCTTCGGTGAATCTCTTACTCAAGAAATTCGCAAAGAACAATAGGAACATAGATATTAATGATTTAAACAAGCCAACCGCAGTCGCTATATTAAATCTTCCCTGTAAAATACCAATAGTATATATATAAGTATCTAGGATTTCCGAACGGCTTCTATTCATAGGATTTTTTAAAATAAATATTGGTTCGAAAAATCCTTTTAGAACATGGGAGAAAGATAGTACAATTAATACAAGGATAGTATTTCTAATACCTGGTAAGGTAATATGCCATACTTGTCTTAATTTATTAGCACCATCAATAACTGCAGCTTCATATAATTGAGGATCAATTCCTGACAAAGCAGCTAAATAAATAATTGCGCCATATCCAACACCTTTCCATATTCTCATGAATGTAAATAACCATGGGAATAATGCGGACCTAGACATGAAGAAAATCGGTGTACCACCGAAAAATTTAATAACTAAGTTAACATATCCTGTTGAAGGTGATAATAATTGAATAAATAATCCCCCAATAACAACCCAAGTAACAAAATTAGGTAATGTTGAAATTGTTTGTACTGACTTTTTATACCATCTAACTCTAATCTCATTGATTAATAGAGCAAAAATAATTGGAGATGGAGTAACAAAAACATACCCAAATCCTACAAACACCCAATTGTTTCTAAATGCTTCCCAGAAAAAGTAAGTACTAAAAATGGCATTAAAATTATTAATACCAACCCAGTATTTAAATCCTGATAAAGAATATTGTTGAAATGCGATTATTACCCCTGGCATTGGTATGTATCTAAACACATAGTACAATAACAGTGGGACAGTAATCATTAAATACAGCATAATATTAGTTTTTGTCAGAATTTTTTTCTGATTCTTTTGATATTTTCTTGCTGTTGTAGCAGTATCCATTTGATTAATCACCAGCCTTAATTAAATTTGGATATATATTAACCGATTTTCACGGTAAATCCCCCATTAATACGAACATACTTACACTCGTTGCTCAATTATACCAATATAAACAATTTGTGTAAAGATTTTTTGTTCATATTATACAAACATTTTGCACATAACAATCATAACATATTACCAGATACTAACATATGTGAAAAATATAATCTTTATTGTCTTTATATTCCTCTTATATTTATCTATGCAAGCTCTGTATCTGCTAATTTTACTGCCAATGAAATACATGCTTTTACATCATTTAAATCAACAATGCTAACAGGTCCATGACCGTTCCTTGTTGGAATTGAGATACCACCAGCTCTAACACCATAATTAGAAGTATTCATTGCACCTGCATCTGTTCCTCCACCAGCTAAAATATCTAGTTGGTATTTAATTTTCCCATCTTTACAAATCTCTACCATTTTACTTACTAAGTCTTCATCACAGATTACAGACCTGTCCATCATTTTAATTGCAGTTCCTTCTCCTAGTTTCATATTACCGTCTTTTGAATCAGGTGTGTCATAAGAACCAGTTATATCAAGAGCTATTCCATAATCTGGTTTAACCACTCGAGACGCAACAATAGCTCCTTTTAATCCTAGCTCTTCTTGAGAAGAAAATACAAAATAACAATCGTTATATGGTTTGTCAAGTAGCATTAGTGCTTGGATATTTATGTAACAACCAATACGGTCGTCTAGTGCTTTTGATGCAATACGATTATTTGCTAACTTAGTTACTTCTCCAATATAACTAGCAACATCACCAGGTTTTACTTTTTTTAAAGCATCTTTTCTATCCTTTGCTCCTATATCTACGTACATATCTAGTACTCCACCTTCAAGTTTACCTAAACCTTTGGTAAAGCCTACCACACCAATAGTTCCATTTTGGAATCTAATTTTTTGTGCTACAGTTGTGGCTACATTAATTCCTCCCACACCTCTAACAGTTAAATAACCTTTGTCGTTAATACTCATAACCATAAAACCAATTTCATCTTTATGAGCAGAGAACATGATTTTCTTTTTATTCTCACCATATCCTTTTTTATAAACAATCACATTATCAATACCATCTGTGGTAATCTCATCAGCGTAATCACTTACTAACTCAATAATCACCTTGTTAATTTCTTTTTCCCTACCACTGACACCAAATGTCTGCGTTAATTTTTTTATCATTTTCATTTTCTTCTCCTT
>JAUUZE010000077.1 GCA_030590175.1 Clostridia bacterium | reverse complement strand
TATTCAGCTGATGGATTATGCAAGACTTTTCAAATGTGAAAAAACTGTTAGGGCGAGTATTGAAGGCTTTCTAGTATGAATTCAAGACAAATGAAAGACTTAGTTAGAAATATTTCAAAACAAACAGAAATAAGTAATCACGTTCTTCAACGAATGTATATTATGGATAAATTCTTGGAAAAGATTTCTTATTCTAAGTATCGATTTGATATTGTTTTAAAAGGTGGCATGTTAGTAGCATCTCTAGTAGGGATAAAGTCTCGTTCTACATTAGATATCGACATTTCAACAAAATTCCAAGTGAAAAAAATTGAAGAACTAATAAGTATAGTTAATGAAATAATTGACAGTAAACCCAACGAAAATATTAGCATAAAAATAGTAAGTACTAAAAGAATTATGGAAGATAAAAATGTTAATGGATATCGTATCAATTTGGTTGGAAATATAAACAACACATTAATTAATTTTAAAGTGGATATCACGTCAGGTGATTATTATTATATTAATGAAAATACTTATAAGTATCCACTTCTTCTAGAAAAAAGCACTATTGAATTAAAGACATATTATGTTGAATATATACTAGCTGAAAAAATTCAAACAATTATTAATAGAGGAATACTAAACACAAGAATGAGAGATTTTTATGATATACATATATTATATAAAACTTTTGTAAATACTATTAATTATAAAAGACTAGAAGAAGCACTTAAATTAGTTTTTTTAAACAGAGATACACCTTATGAGATAACTAAAATCAGAGAAATTATTATAGAAATAATGAAAAATAATGAATTACAAAATTTTTGGGGAATATTCCAAAAGAAATTTCCTTATTCGAAGGAAATTTCTTGGACAACAATTATGAATAGTATTAGCAAATTATTAATCTATTTTGCTAACTCATAGATTTTCCTAATATCATCTTTTTCTAAAGTAACGAAGTTTCCTAGTGTTCCAAAGAATGTTGCTTTAGAAGCCATTTCATCAAATCTATCTTCTGGGATATTAACTTCACTTAATGTTGTTGGCATTCCTATAGAAGAGAAAAAGTTTTCCATTTTTTCTATTCCCAATAGAGCTGTTTCAGCTGGATTAGAAAAGTTCATAGGGATATCCCATACATTTACAGCAAATTGTGCAAATCTATTAACATCATGTTGATATACATATTTCATCCAAGCAGGGAAGATAATAGCTAAACCAGCACCATGGGCAATGTCATAAATTCCACTTAGTTCATGTTCAATCATATGTGATGCCCAATCACCAATTCTTCCAGTATCCAATAGTCCATTATGAGCAATAGTAGATGCCCACATGAGTTCTGCTCTAGCGTCATAATTATTAGGTTGGTCAAATACTCTTTTAGCATTAATTATAATGGTTTTAAGTGCTCCCTCAGATAATCTATCTGTTAGATTAACGTGAGTTACATTAGTAAAATATCTCTCCATGATATGAGCCATCATATCAGTTACTCCTGCTGCTGTTTGATATGAGGGTAAAGTAAATGTAATTTCTGGATTTAAAATTGCAAATTTAGGTAGTAATAATTGTGAACCAATATCTTTTTTTAATTGGCCATCATCATTTGTAACTACACTACCAGTACTTGATTCACTTCCAGCTGCTGGAATAGTTAATAAAACTCCTATGGGAAGAGCGTCGCTTATTTCTTCTTTTCTCATGAAGAAATCCCATACATCACCATCATATTTAGCACCAACAGCAATAGCTTTGGCTGAATCAATAACACTACCACCACCAATGGCTAAGATGAAATCAATATCTAGATTTTTACACATATTTATTCCATCGCGAATTAGTGATAGTCGAGGATTTGGCTGTACACCTCCAAGTTCTACCCATCCAATATTTGCTTTTTTTAAACTTGCGATTACTTTATTATAAAGGCCATACTTTTTTATACTACCACCACCATAATGGAGTAGTACTTTTTTACCATAAAGGCGTGTTTCTTGTCCTACTTGTGACTCAGTATCTTTCCCAAAAATAATTTTGGTACTGTTTTGAAATGTAAAATTAATCATTTTTTCCTCCAATTAGTTATAACTAGTATATACCCATACTAGCCTCGTCTTAAAATTAATCCATTAGTACTGTCAATAATAATTGTTTCACCATCATTGATTGTCAATTTTATCTCCTTATTAGCCACATAAACAATTCGATCTCCGCCGTGCTCACAGTGAAGTGACAATAACCCTGAACCCTCTAGTAATGAATCATTATGGTGATTATATATATGAACCCCACTATTAATAAATACTTGTCTAAAAGCTTCTGGTGAGGTAAAGGAGATTGAACTAAAATATATGGTAAAATCATCAGTAAAGATGGTTGGTTTATTATTGTAAATAATGATTTTAGTTTCCATAGTACCTTACCATAATTATAATAACTATGTTAAAAATACCATAGATATTACTTGTTTCACAGTCTATATCTATTATATATATTATAAAAAGGAATAAAAACACTTTTCAAAACAGAATGTTAATATTATGATAGATATAGATGCTAATGTGGCTCAGTGGTAGAGCAGCTCACTCGTAATGAGCAGGTCGTGGGTTCAACTCCCACCATTAGCTCCAGACATCCCTAACGATGAGAATTGTTAGGGTGTTTTTATTGATTACACTATTTTAGTATGGTACTATAAAATGGAAAATATCTTGGGGGTGTAGCTCACCTGGGAGAGCGCTTGAATGGCATTCAAGAGGTAAGGGGTTCGATCCCCCTCATCTCCACCATACTTAATCTAAAATACCTTTATATGTGTCAGGTCTTCTGTCTTCTAGATATGGAAAATCTTTCCTATATTCATCTACTTGATTTAAATCAATTTCTTGTACTATAATGCCTTCTTCTTCTATTGGTAATTGAGCAATTATAGTTCCTCTTGGGTTTATCAATCTACTATTTCCAAATTTTTGTACATTACTAGTGCGACTATATTGATTTATAGCTGCAATAAAAATTAAATTTTCTAAAGCTCTTGAAGGGATAAATATATTAAAGATATCTTTATGCCTATAGTCCCATGCAGTTGGTAAAATTAAAAGTTTTGCACCAGCTAAAGCACATTTTCTTGTAGCTTCTGGAAAATCTATATCATAACAAATCATAACTGCTATTCTTCCATATTCTGTATCAAAAATGCAGTATTTATCTCCTGGAGTGAAATAATCTTTTTCTTTATCCCATAAGTGAATTTTATTATATGTTTGAATCACATCACCTCTTTTATCTATAACAAAAGCTGTATTGTATAATTTATTTGTTTTATTATCCTTTGTTACTATGGGTATAACAGCATATACATTGTTTTCCTTACAAAGTTTTTTAAATATGCTAATAGTTTTACCATTAATATCTTCAGCCAAATCAAAAAGTGGATGGCCCATTAATTTAGCATCAAACCCTGTATTGAACATTTCAGGAAAACATATGATGTTAGCTCCTTTTTCTATAGCTCTTTCAAAATACAAAGCAGCATTTTTATTATTTACATCAACATCACCAGGTATACACTTTAATTGTACCAGTGCCAGGATAGGGTTTTTCATAATATTATATCCTCTCTAATTTAATAATTGTTCATAAATTATATCATATCACTAACTTGTAACAAAATAGATAATTTGCTATAATATAACTGGTGGTATTACCACCAAGGGAGTGAAGATGGGTAAGAAATCAGTTGATAGCTTAACTAGTATCTTTGTAAAACAGATTGAAAAAAAGATTATTTCAGGTGAATGGTTTATAGGACTTCGGTTACCAACCTCTAGGGAGTTAACTAAAATTTTTAATGTAAGTAGAAGTGTAGTAAATGCTGGAATGGTAGAATTAGCTTCTAAAGGATTTGTAAAAATTGTTCCAAGAAAGTGGACAGAAGTAGTTGACTATCAAAAAGAAGGTACTATAGCTGTTCTTGAAAGTATTATGGAATATAGAGGAGATAAAATTGATGAGCACTTATTACTAAGTGTTCTAGAAGCAAGAATGCTAGTCGAAAAACAATGTGCATACTTTGCAGCTCTAAGATGCAGTAAAGAAGATTTAGCACTATTAGATAAAATAATAAAAAAAGAAGTAATATATAATAAAAATCCTAAAGATAATATTGATAATATAATTAGTAATGATTTTTTGTTTCACCATGCAATTGCAGTTGCTTCTAAAAACTCAGTTTACCCACTATTAATAAAATCATTTGAAACTGTTTTTACTAAATTTACAAAACAGTTTTATTCACATATTGATGTTGGAAAAATTGTTTATTCTTATCATTTTGATTTAATACAAGCACTTAAGAATAGAGATAGTGAAAAATCACAAGATATAATGGAAAAATTACTTTTACATGGTGAGGATGTTATAAAACTAGATAAGAAAGTGTGGAAAATATGAGTTCAACTATAAAACAACCTAAAAATTTATCAAAGCGAGTTAAATGGCTACGAGATTACTATTTTGAAGGTCTTAACAGAGATTGGAATAATGAGTACTTAAGTTATACTACAGGTACAGAATGGGATGTTCAGTATGATGAGACAACTTTCTATATTACCCCTGAAGCCTATGCATTTTTACAGATTATGAAATCATCTCATAATCAAAATGCACAAACTGTGAAATTGGGAAGTACTTTTTTTGATATGTCTTTACCAGAGAGAAAAGCAGAATTTTTACGAGAAGTAATGGTAAATTATGTGCCACATGATATTGTGGATAATGATTTACTTGCAGGTGGAAGATTTAACGTAGTTACATCAAACGGTTGGAATAAAAAAGAAGCCAAAGATTATAATAAGAGAGTGAATGGTTAAAATGGCTCTAGAGCCATGATGAAATGGTTTCATTATCATGGATATGGTAATAGTGGAGCAACAAGTGGCCACATAATTGCTGATTATGAAAAAATACTAAAATATGGATTTAAAGAAGTATATAATCAATTAGCTGATATATTTGATAATTATAGTGAGCATGATAAATTAGGTAAAAAAGGTAATCAAATAAAAGCCATGATGATTGCAGCTAAAATGCCTAAACAATTAGCTGCAAAATATAAAGAAAAATGTGTAAAATTAGCTAAAGATGAAAAAGATGAATCTAGGAAAAGCGAATTACTGCTAATGGTGAAAAACTTAGAAGTTGTTCCATGGAATGGCGCAACTAACTTCTATGAAGCTATTCAATCTCTTTGGATGACCCATATGCTTATTATGGCTGATGAAAATTATCCAGGCCCTGGAGTTTCTTTTGGGCGAATTGATCAATACCTATTACCATATTATGAACAATCAATAAGTGATGGAATGACAAAAGAATTTATGAAAGAAATACTTGGGTGTTTTTGGTTCCATTGTAATACGGCATATGATGCTCAAATAGGAGTTGGTGGGAATCAAGGAATAACAGCTGGATTTGGACAGTTATTTAATTTATCAGGTTTAGGTAAAAATAATGTTGATATGACAAATGATTTAACTTATTTGTTTTTAGAAGTTATTGATGATATGAGTCCAATTCTTGAACCAAAACCAAATGTACGCTTACATCAAAATTCACCAGAAAAATTAATGGATAAAGTTGTTGATATGATTTTATCAAGTCAAGGAGCACCATTTTTACTTAACTTTGATGAACGTTCAATGGCTGGAATGTTACGTGAAGCAAAAAGAGCAAATCTTGAAAAATTAATTAATCTAGATAATGTTTTTGATTATGCATCAGTAGGGTGTCTAGAAAATACCATGGTAGGTAATGATCGTTCAGGTACAGTTGATAATAACTTAAATCTATTAAAGGCTGTTGAACTTGCCTTAAATAATGGTAAAGACTTATTACCATATACAGATGAAATGACGGGTAAAACAGATAAATTAAAACAGGATGGACCAGTTACTGGAACAATTGATGATTTAGACACTTTTGATAAATTTTATCAAGCTTATGTAGAACAAACCAAATATATAATTAAAAAAATTGTAGAACTATATGAATTAACTGAATCACTACGAGCAGAATTTTCTCCAACACCATATTTATCACTTCTAGTTAATGGATGTGCAGATCAAGGATTAGATGTAACACAAGGTGGTGCAGAGATTTCATTAACCACTATAGAAGGGGTTACATATGCGACAACAGTTGATTCGTTACTTGCCATAAAATATCTAGTATATGATAAGAAAGAATGTACATTAGATCAATTGGTAACTGCTTTAAAAGATAACTGGGTAGGACATGAGATACTTCAAGCAAAAGCTAAAAATAGGGCACCAAAATATGGACTAGATAATGATGAGGCTGATGAATTTGCTAAAAAGGTAATGGAAAATTGGGCAGAAGAAACTTGGAATCATAAAACGAAATCAACAAACAGACGATTTAGACCAGGTATGCTAAGTTGGAATTATTGGGTAGGTGATGGATATATAATGGCAGCAAGCGCCAATGGTAGGGAAAAAGGTAAGTTTTTATCCAATGCAATTTGTCCATCAAATGGAACTGATATAAATGGGCCAACCTCAAATTCCAACTCTGTTGGTAAAGTGCTTGGTGGCAAGTCTAATGAATTTGGTGATTTTGGAGATTATGTTAATTGCCTTCCAAATGGAGCAAGTCATACAATTACATTTAGTTCTTCTCTTTTGAAAAGTGAAGGCCATAAAGAAAAATTTAAAGCCTTTTTATATGGTTATACTAAAAATGGAGGAACAGCTCTACAAATAAACTTACTTGATGCAAAGGTATTAAAAGAAGCACAGAAACATCCAAAAGATTATAGACATCTTTTAGTAAGAGTGACTGGATATAACGCATACTTTGCTTCAATAGGAAAAGAATTACAAGATGAGATTATTGCACGTGAAATACATAATAGCTTTTAGGAGATAAAATGACAGATAAATCAGGCTTAATATTAAATATACAGCGAATGTCTACAGAAGATGGACCTGGTATTAGAACATCAGTATTTTTCAAAGGTTGTTCTCTTGTATGCCCATGGTGTCATAACCCTGAAAGTATAAAAAGTAGCAAAGAAATTGAGTGGTTTCAAGTTAATTGCATTGGGTGTGAAACTTGTATAAAACAGTGTGATTACGATGCATTAACAATGACTAAATATGGTATTAGTATAGATAGAGAAAAATGCATCCTTTGTTTAAAATGTATTGATGAGTGTCCTGGATTAGCACTTGAAGTAAAGGGCACTGAGTGGACTGTACAAGATTTGTTTAACGAGGTAATTAAAGATAAAGCATACTTTCTTAAAAATGGTGGTGGTATTACACTATCAGGTGGTGAAGTATTACTACAAGCTGATTTTGTAGCAAGTCTTTTAGAAAAATTAAAAGAAGAAGATATAAACACAGCAATTGATACTTGTGGATATGTTAACAAAAGTGCTATTAATAAAGTGTTTGACAATACAGACTTATTTTTATTTGATATAAAATTAATTGATGAGTTAGAACATAAAAAACTCACAGGTCAATCAAATAAATTGATTTTAGACAATTTATTATATTTAATTGAAAGAATGAAAAAAAGTAGTGGTAAAAAATTATGGATTAGAACACCTATAATTCCTAATAGTACTGATTCAATTAATAATATATTGGGAATTGCAAAGTTTATAAAAAATAATATTGAAGATAATATGGAACGGTGGGAATTATGTGCTTTTAATAATCTTTGTAACGATAAGTATGAACGCCTTGATAAAGTTTGGGAGTATAAAGATGCAAATCTTATATCAAAAGAGCATATGGATAAATTAAGAGAAACGGCTATAAGTGAAGGAATAAATGAAAATAAAGTTTTTTGGACAGGATCAACGGTTTTATAATATAAAAAAGGGGAGTGTTATGTTAAATAGAATTAGTGAACAATATATAAAAGAATTGGAATCATCGCTAAAAATTGGATTAGTGGCAACTATAGCTAAAGATGGGAATAGTCATATTACTGTACTTTCTACTATTCAAGCAAACACACCAACTCAAATGATAGTAGGACAATTCACTGAAGGTTTAAGTAAGAAGCATTTCAAGACAAATAACAAAGTTGGCTTTTTAGTAATGAGTCTTCAAAAAGAATTGTGGACTGGAAAAATGGATTGGACCCATGAGAAAAAAGAAGGAGAAGAGTATGAAATGTATAATAGACAACCTATGTTTAGATATAATACATACTTTGGTATTCATACAGTTCACTTTTTTGATTTACTTGAAATATCAAACAAAGAAAATCTTAATATGACAGCAATAATTTTCAATGCAATTAAAACAACAATTGGTAAAGGTAAATTTAATAAGAAATATAACCATCAAATACTAAAACCATGGGCTGAAAAATTACTAGGCAAATTAGATACTCTTAAGTTTTTATCTTATATTGACGATGATGGATACCCTATAATAGTCCCCATAATACAAGCTCAAGCAGTGAATACAGGAACTATTGCTTTTTCAAATAATCCATATAATGAACAACTAGCTAAACTTAAAACAGGAACAAGTGTCTCAATTTTAGGAATGAACCTTGACTTGGAAAATGTAATGGTTAATGGTGTTTTTAATGGCTTTAAAAATACTATAGCAGGTAAACTAGGTAGTGTAGATATTCATCAAGTATATAACTCAATGCCACCTAAACCTAGGTATATATACAGCCTATTAAAAAGTCGAGAATTACAACATACAAATAAAAATTCTTAAAACACTAGACGTAAAATTAAAATTTGTAGATAATAAAAGTAATAATATGAATATAGGAAAATTATAAGAGGGGCTAGATTGATGAACGTTATATACATACATACACATGACACAGGAAGATACATTGAACCATATGGTTATAATATTAGCACACCAAATCTAAAGCAACTTGCCAAAGAAGGAGCACT
>JAUUZE010000105.1 GCA_030590175.1 Clostridia bacterium | reverse complement strand
CATTAATAATACCATTAGAAATATAATCGTCTAATTTTGGTAATACGACATTATTTGCAACACTCATACCAAGAACTAGACCATATCTTTTTCTATCTTCTGATAAATAACCAATACCTTCTTTTACTGCTTGGTAAGGGCTGCTAATGTTTATTTTTTTTCCATGAACATATAATTTCCCAGCTGTTTTTTCATCAGCACCAAATATTAAACGAGCAAGTTCTGTTCGGCCTGCTCCAATTAAACCTGCAAACCCTAAGATTTCTCCTGGAAACAATTCAAAAGATACATCATTTACATCTTTAGATTTAAAATTCTTAACAATAAGAGTTGCTTTTGTGCCATCTTCAATAACAGAAACTTTTTTTCTCTCTTCATAGATAACACGACCTACCATCATATGAATTATTTCATCAATCTTTGCTTTTTTAGAAGATAAGGTGCCAATATATTCACCATCTCTCATAATAGTTACCCTATCAGAGACTCTTTTTATTTCATCCATACGATGTGAAATATAAATCATGCTCACACCAGTTTTCTTTAGTTCTTTCATTATTTTAAAAAGTTGATTAATTTCATTATCTGTTAGAGTGGCACTAGGCTCATCAAAAATGATTATTTTAGCATCATGAGAGATAGCCTTAGCAATTTCAATAATTTGTTGAAGACTAACAGATAAGTTTCCCACTATTTCTTCTGGATCAATATGGAAATTTAATTGTTCGAATAGTTCTTTGGTTTGTTTGTTGATTGAAGCGTCATTTAAAAAGATATTGTTGCTTTCACGTCCAATAAAAATGTTTTGAGCAACAGTTAAATTATCCATAAGATTTAATTCTTGATGAACCATTGATATTCCAGCTACTTGAGCTTGTTTTGGGGTTTTAAAATATGTTTTTTTATCTTCAAGAAAGATATCACCAGAATCATAAGGAATGCTTCCTGTTAAAATATTCATTATAGTCGATTTTCCTGCACCGTTTTCACCTACAAGCGCATGAATTTCACCTTTTTCCAAAGAAAAATTACATTTTTTTAAGGCATGAACACCTGGGAATGATTTTTCAATATTTTTCATATTAAGAAGTAAATTACCCATCCAATCTCCCTTCAAATCATGGCTGATTTTTTCAGACAATTAAGTCTACTGTTTTTTACATATTAATAACATGGGAAAAACAGCAATAAACTTGTGATTTTCAGTAAATTTACTTTAAATAGATTTAATCGACAAAAGGAAAAACTAGTTGTTGGTTTTCAGGTAAATACATGTTTTCTTTATTTATTTCCTTAAAGGCAGTTTTAATTATTTTAGGAACAGGTTCATTATTTAAAGCTGCAATGGCATATTTAACACCTAAATACCCCATACTAAATGGATTTTGAACAATTAGTGATTGAATAACATTTTTTTCTAAGTAGGCTATTTCTTCTGGAGTACTATCAAAACCAATAACTAAAACTTCTCCTATTTTTTCTTCTTCTACAATTCCCCTAGCTACTCCAACTGTTGCATATGCATTAAGACAGACAAAAGCATCTAATTGAGGATATTTTTTAATTAAAGATTTTGTAAATTGAGTAGCAAGGAATTCATCTGAATTACAATAAACTGTTTCAAGAATTTCTACATCAGGATAATTATTTAAAAAACTTAATAATCCAACTTCTCTTTCCTTAGCAGAAGCAGCACCTTTTACAAAATTAACAACAACAATGTTACAGGTTGTACCAACAACTGATATCAACGATTCACCAAGTTTTTTACCACCATCTATATTATCAGTGCCAATAAAACTATCCATAATATCAGAATCAATGGTTGAATCAATAATAATAACAGGTATATTTGCTTGCTTTGCTTTTTCTACTGAAGGAACAAGACGTATAAAATCACTAGCTGCTAATACTAAAGCGTCTACTTTATCTTCAATTGCAGCTTCTACCATCCTTATTTGTCCATCAATATCTTCCTCATCGGTTGGTCCATCAAAATCAATAGTAACGTTAAACTCTTTTCCTGCAGCTTCAGTTCCCATTTTAACAACTGCCCAAAAGTCGTGATCACTTTTTTTTACAATTACTTTAATTAGATATTCATTTTCACGAGAAGTCAAAGAACTTTTTGTACAACTGGTCAATGTAAAAAACATTGAGAAGATAAGAAGAACTACAATACTTTTTTTTAGTAAAGACATAAAAACCTCTATTCTGTAACTAAAGGCACTTTAATACTGACTGTTGTGCCTACTTCAAATTCACTATCAATTTTAATACCATAATCACTGCCATAGCTTAGTTTAATTCGCTCATTAACATTTTTTATACCAACGCCGGAGGAATGGTGACTTGTAGATTCTTGATTTATGATTTTTTTTATATTTTCTTTGCTAATTCCATAACCATTATCGATTATCTCAAATTTAATAAAGGTATCTTCTTTAACAACATTTATAAAAATATAACCTTTTTCCTGAATTTTATTTATTCCATGATATATTGCATTTTCTATTATTGGTTGAAGAATCAATTTTACTGTTTTATATTGACAAAGATTAGGTGG
The DNA here is from genome assembly GCA_030590175.1 of Clostridia bacterium. Classification (GTDB taxonomy): domain Bacteria; phylum Bacillota; class Clostridia; order DUPQ01; family DUPQ01; genus JAFGUQ01. Next base: position 4,751 of record JAUUZE010000105.1, on the reverse strand, counting down.
TAAATCGATTTTAAAAGCAAATTTATTTTTATAACGAATTTTTTGGATAATCAAATAACTACGTGCATGCTCAATTTCATCACATATACTAATAGTCTCATTTCCCTTACTAAGGCTAATTCTAAAAAGTTTTGCAAGAGCAGCTGTCATTTCAGAGACTCCATCATATTTTTTATTTTCATTCATCCATATAATTGAATCCAATGTATTATATAGAAAATGAGGATTTATTTGGGCTTGTAATGCCTTTATCTCACTTTTTCTTTTTGCTTCTTGTTCTGTTATTATTTGACTCATTAGCTGTTTTATTCGAATAATCATTAAATTAAAAGCTTTTGTTAATTGTTTAACTTCATCTTCTCCTTTAACCTCAAGGTTATCAATATTGAAATCTCCTCTTTCAACCTTGTTCATTTGAAGCTCTAATCGCTTAATTGGTTGTGATATTTTAAATGAGATAAATGCAGAGGCGATAACTATAAAAACAATTCCAAATAGCAAGATAATAAAAATCAATGCATTTAAATTACGTCTGTTTTGTACAATTTCATCTAGAAAACTAATTCCTACCATTGTCCAATTAGCATGTTCAATATTCATTACAGTGGTTATTCTCTTTTCGCCTTGATAAGTGTCAAGATAGGACCCAGGTTCTTTTTTAAGTGCTTCTTCAATATCCTCTTGCCTTAAACCTGCATAAATTAACTGTTGTTGAGGATGGTAAATAATATTACCTGAGGCATCAACTATATAAATATATCCTCGTTGACCAAGAACTACGTCGCTACATAATTGTTCAATAACACTAAAATTCATATCTACATTTGTAATAAAGTGTTGAGGAAGACTTGAAATATCATTAGTAATTCCGTGGCTTAAAGAAATTACCCAAGGACGCCTATCTTCAAAAAGTCGTTGAACATGTGGCGGTTGAAATAGGTAATCATTTGGAGTATCTAATGAATTTAGAAACCAATTTTGTTGAGTAACAATATAACTGTTATCAAATTGGTGCTTTGGTGCTGTTAATAATAGATTACCATTGTCTGTATAAATAGAAACTGACACAATGTCTTCTCTTATTTCTAAAGTTAGAGAAAGTATAGCATCAATTTCTTCAAGATTACCTAGCGAAGTCTTAGATATTTTATTTTGAATTAAATCAGAAATTTCAATCATTGAATGAAGGTAGTTTTCCAAATTTAATGTTGCTTGATTCATTATCTGCTGCATACTAGATGCAGCGTTTTTCTCAGCATTTTCAGAAAAAGTTGAATAGAAAGCAATTCCAATAAATATCATTGCAAGAAGGGTGATTGATGTAAAAGATAAAGTAATAACAGATTGGAGGCTATCAATTCTAAAATGTTTCTTACTTCTTTTATAAGCTTTTTTTATAAATTTAGTTTTATCTTTTTTCAAATAATTACTCCTTCTTAAGACGTAACTTCATTTTTAAATTCCCTTGGTGATTTTCCTATGTTCTTTTTAAAAAAGTAACTAAAGTAGCTAACATCAGGATAACCTACTTTTTCTGCCACTGCAGAAATTGTAAGGGTTTTGTTTTTTAGTAACTCTTTTGATTTGGTTAATCTTATATGAATTAAATATTTCAAAAAAGTTGTATTTGCTTCCTTTTTGAAAAGCAAATTCAAGTAACTTGGACTAATATATAAGTAATCTGCAAGTTTCTGAACACTTAGCTTATGATCGCCATAGTTAGTTTTAATATAATCGCTAGCTTTTTCAAAGATTATTTGTGTTTTGTTTGTACGTTGTATTGAAATGTTATTCATAAGATTAACACAAAAAGACACCAACCATTCTTTTACCTGTGTGATTGTCTTAAACCTAGACAATTCTACATACATATCTGTATTATCTGGTAATACATTAGACGAATCAATCTGAAAAAGTCTAGCAAGTTTTAGCAGCGAAGAAAGAATTTCCATGAAGAAAATTTGATATTCTTTAATAGAGATACTATCTGTCTGTAAGTTAACAAACAAAGCTTCTACAGCATCAGAAACATCTTTTTCTTGACAAAATTTAATACATGAAATCAGTTTCTCTTCTTTTTCTTCATCAAAATGGAAAAAATTTATAATAGAAGGTTCTAAGTCTTCTACAAAAATAATTTTATTTTCACCAAGAACTAGACGATACTCTAGTGCTGAAATAGCAGATTTATAAGATTCTTTGAATCTTGAATGCTTCCTAAGCCTATTGTTATTGTAATCTTTAAGAATTTTTCAACTGTCTGCCAAATTTCTCCTAATAATGAGAAGAGTTTATTCCTAACAATATTTTGATTGCTATTATTAATTGCAAAAAGAATAACTATCATATTGTCATAAAAAAACGCTTCTCCAACATTATGTTTTTCTAGTATTTCCTTTACTACTGTCAAAACAGCAAACTTTTTAAGTTCAGCAATTCCTGTAATATTAATAACAGCAGATGTAAAAAAGCTACCAGTTATTCGTAAATTAAAAAGTGTAGTTCTCTCTAAAATAGTGGTACTATCAGGGTTTCCTAATATTAACGACGTTAAAAAGCTATCTCTAAGAATTGGAAGACTATCAGAATAATGTTTTTGAAGCTTGTTTATATCTTCTTTTTCTTGTACTTCTTGATCTAATCTAATTTTTAATTTTTTTATTAGTTCATAAATGTCATCAGGAAGAATTGGTTTTAAAATGTAATCTGTAACCCCGTATTTAATAGCTTTTTGAGCAAAAGAAAAATCATCAAACCCGGTTATAACAACAATTTTTATTGTAGGAAAATTTTCATTTATTAAAGCTGTTAATTCAAGACCATTCATTAAAGGCATACAAATATCAGTAATTAGTACATCTGGAATATTTTCCTCAATAATGTCTAAAGCTTCTTGTCCATTTTCTGCTTCATTAATTATTTCAAAGCCATAACTACGCCAATCGATATTATTAATTATTCCATGTCTGACTTCTTCTTCATCATCTACAATTATTAATTTATACATAAATTTTCTCCTATTTAGGATAAGGTAATTTATTAAGTTTGACACCTAGAAAAAAACAATATTAAAATGGTTATCCTTTCTTTGAGTATAGCGTGAAAGAAAATACCGTTCAAACATTGCAGATGTTTTACTACAATACAAACTTGTATAACCATTTCTCACAAGAATTGGACCAAGTTGAAGCTTTAAGATAACTATAACGGGGATTAGAACACATACCTAATCCATGGGTACCTTCTTCGTAAATGTGAAGTTCACATTGTATGCCTTTTTTAATGAGGGCTTTGGCATAAAGTTTACTATGAAGAGATGGAACAATCGCATCTTTTTCTGTATGCCAAATAAAAGTTTTTGGTGAATCTTTTGTAACAAGATCTATTGCCCTAGTTTTATTTAACAGTTCTCTTTGATAACCCTTCCCAATGAAAGCTAGTAATGCAATTCTCATGGTCATTGTTTCTTTAGATAAATAGGTGCAAGGATAAGAAAGAATTTGAAAATTAAGTTTACAAGATACATCATCTATTTTATCAATTGCTTTATAATTAGTACTTTTTGTAGAAGATGATACTAAACTTACAATATGGCCACCAGCAGAAAAGCCAATCATACCAATATTATCTGGATCAATACCATATGTAGTAGCATAATGCCGAATATATCTAATAGCTCTCTTACCATCTTCAACAGGAATAGGATAAAAGTATGGTGATAAACGATAGTGTAGGACAAAAACGTTAAAACCTAGTTTGTGAAAGAAGGCAACAGTTTCTTTACGGATATGTTCTGTTGCTCTTTTTAGAAAAACACCACCAGGTAAAATTATAATAACAGGACGTTTATTTGTAGTGTCTAACAAATAAGGAACTATTAGTGGTTTTTCAGAAATATTTTTTCTTGTTAAAGGTTTAAGAAAAAGCGACTCTTTTTTAAGAACTTTTTTATTTACATACTTTTCATATGGATCTCTACTACAATAAAAATCAATCAATTATATTTCACCAATTTGTCAATAACTATAGATGTAAACGCTTATTAACAAACTTTCTTAGTTTTTTTCCTTTTCTAATAATATGTAAAACAGCAATCGCCGGTAAAGTAACAATAATAACAAATAATGACCAAGTTAATGTTGAGACATCAAAAAAGTATTTTGATAATAATAAATTAACAGAAACACAAAAAATTGATATATCAAAAAGCAATACCATTATTAAGCCTAACGAGTCATGCACAATAGCGGTAATAACAAAATATGACAAAATAGCCAGAATAAATATAATAAGGTTAATTGGAATAAGTAGTTGCAACAAAGACATTTGGCTATTTAACAATAAAACAAAAACAATAGTCATTAAAATTCCACCAAGGATATAATAAAAAGTAAGAGGTAATACTTTTTTTACTTTATCAGGATTAAAAATCCCAAGCATGATAAACCAAATAAGAGCAATTGAAAGAACTGCAAACTTTGCCCAAATTAAATTTTGTGAAATTATAAGATTTAAAACTAGTAAAAAAACAGCCCCTGCCAAGCAGTCAATTGAGAATAAGGAAAAAAAAGTATTTCTTTTTCTAAAAAATGGAAGAGCTACACCTACCCACAGTAAAGCAAAGGAACTTAGCGGATATAACGACCATGAAATACTTTTGGTAATTAAAACATCAAGTAAAAAAACAATTACGCTATATATAGCTAAAAGCATAGTTATTAAAATAGCTGTAAACATTTTATTTGAAGCAT
>JAUUZE010000104.1 GCA_030590175.1 Clostridia bacterium | reverse complement strand
TGCAAATGATTTAAGCATTCCTCAGACAAGGATTTCTCAAATTATTAATAAAAAAAGAAGAATTACTGCAGATACTGCATTGAGATTATCAGAATATTTTAAAACAACTGCTCAATTTTGGTTAGGGCTGCAAGATGATTATGATTTAGAAGAAGAAAAGAAAAAAATAAAAAATGAATTGGAAAAAATTCGCTTTATTAGAGCATCATAGACTAAATAACAATATGGTTTAGTGTATATATTATACAAGGAGAAAAAATGAAAGCAAAAATTGGTATAGTAGAAGGAGATTATATTGGACCTGAGATAACTAAAGAAGGTATAAAAGTGCTTAAAGCTATTAGTGAAAAATATAATTTTGATTTAGATCTAATTTATCTTGAAGCTAGTGGTCAAGCATATGATAAATATGGTGAACATCTTCCTAAACATACATTGGATGAAGCAAGTAAATGTGATGCTTTATTGAAAGGTCCGTTTGGTGGACCACCAGAAGAAATTAATAATCCTAAATGGGCAACTGTAGAAAAAGATGCAATTCTTGGTTTAAGAAAATATTTTAATTTGTACACGAATATGCGAATGGTAAAAACATACAAATGCTTATTTAATCTTTCACCTTTAAAAGAACATTTGCTAAATGGTGTGGATATTTTGATAGTAAGAGAGTTAATATCAGGAATTTACTTTGGTGAAAAAAATGAGAGAATTGTAAATGGTGAAAGAGAATATTCTGATTCTATGACATATAAAGAATCAGAAATTGAAAGGATTGCTATAAAAGCCTTTGATTATGCTACGAAAAGAAGAAAAAAAGTAACTTTAATTGCAAAATCTAATATACTAAAAAGTAGTATATTATGGCGAGAAGTAGTGAATAAAGTTGCCAAATCTTATCCAGAAATCGAAAATAACTATATGCATGTTGACAATGCAGCTATGCAACTAATACTAAATCCAAGGCAGTTTGATGTAATTCTTACAAGTAATATGTTCGGAGACATTTTATCGGATGAAGCATCAGTTTTGGGAGGATCAATTGGTTTATTTCCATCAGCAAGTTTATGTGATGGGAAGTTTGGATTGTATGAACCAATTCATGGATCAGCACCTAGTATTGCTGGTAAAAATATTGCAAATCCAACAAGTTCAATATTATCAGTTGCACTTATGTTGAGATATTCACTTAATCTTAATAAAGCAGCAATTGATATTGAGAATGCAGTAGAAAAATTACTAGAATTAGGATATCGTACTATAGACATTTATACAGAGTTTGATGATAAAAACAAACTATTAGGTACTCGTGAATATGGTGATGCAATTGTAAAGCAGATTAATGGTACATAATTAGAATGCATAAAGCATTAATAGATGAAATAGGTGAACAGGAAAAAAAATAAGAGATAAGTGAAATTTCTTATTGAAAACTATCTATAATTGTATTAACATTGTTAAAACTCGTTCCTTGATTTATTTAATTATATATACTATAATTTCAATATACAAAAGATAAGGTAAAGTTATGAAAAATAAATTTACAGGGTTATTAATATTTTTCGCAAAAGTCGGTTTTTTAGGATATGTTGTATATATCCTTATTTCACAACAACCATTGATTGATGCAAAAGAAAAAGAAAAAACCCAATTAGAAAATTTATTAGCAGATCAAAAAGTAATTGAAGTTCAATTAAAACAAAATCTGCAAACTGTTGATTCTTTACTATACATAGAAAAGGTGGCGAAGGAAAAGCTCGGAATGGTAAAACCCGGTGAAAGGGTTTTTATTGATATTAAAAAATGATTTACGAGCCGAAATCCTTATGGGATTTCGGTTTTAGTATACAGAAGAAGGTGAAAATATGAAAATGACAATGACTCAGAAAATACTAGCCAAACATGCAAACCTTGAATATGTGGAGCCAGGACAACTAATCATGGCTGATTTAGATATGGTGCTAGGAAATGACATTACCACTCCAGTTGCTGTAAATGAATTTAGGAAAATCGGACTTGATAAAGTATTTGACAAAGATAAGATTGCTATTGTCCCAGATCACTTTTGCCCAAACAAAGATATTAAAAGTGCAGAGCAGGTAAAATTCATAAGAGAATTTGCTAAAGGAATGAGTGTTAGTAACTTTTTTGAAGTAGGACAAATGGGTATTGAACATGCACTATTACCAGAAAAAGGTTTAGTAACAGCAGGTGATGTTGTTATTGGTGCAGACTCCCATACATGTACGTACGGAGCTCTTGGAGCTTTTTCTACGGGAGTTGGTAGTACCGATATGGCCAGTGGTATGGCTACAGGTAAAGCTTGGTTTAAAATTCCAGAAGCTATAAAATTTACATTAATTAATAAATTGTCAAAAAACATTTCAGGAAAAGATTTGATTCTACATATAATAGGAATGATTGGTGTTGATGGTGCTCTTTATAAATCTATGGAGTTTGTAGGAGAAGGTGTTAAAACTTTGACTATTGATGATCGTTTTACTATTGCAAATATGGCAATAGAAGCTGGTGCAAAAAATGGTATTTTTCCTGTTGATGATATTACCCTTGAATATATAAAAGAACATTCAACTAAGCCATACGAAGTATTTGAAGCAGATGAAGATGCTATATATTCAGAAGAAATAGTAATTGATTTATCTAAAATTGAAATGACAGTATCATTTCCACATTTGCCAGATAATACTAGAACTATTGATGAAGTAGGAGATATTAAAATAGATCAAGTTGTTATTGGTTCATGTACTAATGGTAGAATACAAGATATGCGTGAAGCAGCTTCAGTCTTTAAAGGACACAAAGTTCATCCTGAAGTTAGATGTATTATATTTCCGGCTACACAGAAAATTTGGAAACAGGCAATGAATGAAGGCTTGTTTGATATATTTATTGATGCAGGAGCAGCCATTTCCACACCAACATGTGGACCATGCCTAGGTGGACACATGGGTGTTTTAGCTAAAGGGGAACGAGCTGTTTCAACAACTAACAGAAATTTCGTTGGAAGAATGGGTCATCCAGAAAGTGAAGTATATTTATCTTCACCAATCGTTGCAGCAGCCAGTGCTATTTTAGGCAAAATTGGCTCACCCGATGAGTTATAGGAGAAAATTATGAAAGCAAGCGGAAAAGTCATAAAATATGGAAACAATGTAGATACAGATGTAATCATTCCTGCAAGGTATTTAAACACATCAGATCCAGCTGAGCTAGCTAGTCACTGTATGGAAGATATTGATAGTGAATTTGTTAAAAAAGTAAATAAAGGTGATATCATAGTTGCACTAAATAACTTTGGTTGTGGTTCAAGTAGAGAGCATGCACCAATCGCAATTAAAGCATCAGGTATTTCTTGTGTTATTGCTAGTACCTTTGCTAGAATCTTTTATCGCAATGCTGTTAATATTGGATTACCAATTCTTGAATGTGAGCAAGCTGCTAAAGAAATTGAAGATGGTGATCAAGTAATAGTAGATTTTGATTCTGGAATAATTATTAACGAAACAAAAAATAAGCAATATACAGCACAACCATTTCCACCTTTCATGCAAGAAATCATGAAAAGTGAAGGTTTAATAGGATACATTAAGAAAAACATGAAATGAGGAGTAAATGAAAACATATAACATTGCAGTATTAAAAGGAGATGGAATTGGTCCTGATGTGATTAATTGTGCCATCGATATATTAGATAAAGTAGCAAAAAAACATGGATTTACTTTAAATTATTCAAATGCTTTAATTGGTGGTATTGCTATTGATGAAATGGGAAATCCACTTCCAAATGAAACAATAGATATTTGCAAGAAAAGTGATGCTGTTATGCTAGGAGCAGTTGGTGGTCCTAAATGGGATGATGCTCCAATTAGACCAGAAGCAGGTTTACTTGGGATTAGAAAAGCACTTGGTTTGTTTGCTAATCTTCGTCCTGCAATTATCTATGATGCTCTAAAAGATGCTTCACCATTAAAAGCTAAAGTAATTGGAGATGAATTAGATATATTGGTTGTTAGAGAACTAACCGGTGGTATTTACTTTGGTAAAAAAGAAAAAGGTGAAGATTACTCTCTTGATACCATGAGATACTCAATTGATGAAGTTAAAAGAATCGCAACTGTTGGTTTTGAATCAGCTATGAAGCGAAACAAAATATTAACAAGTGTTGATAAAGCAAATGTTTTAGAAAGTTCACGATTATGGAGAAAAGTAGTTGTAAAAGTGTCTAAAAACTACCCTGAAGTAACATTAAATCATATGTATGTTGATAATGCTGCAATGCAGTTGGTTAGAGATCCACATCAATTTGATGTAATTGTAACTTCAAATATGTTTGGTGATATTTTATCTGATGAAGCTTCTATGATTACAGGTTCTATTGGTATGCTTCCATCAGCTAGTTTGGCAATTGGAACCATGGGTCTTTATGAACCAGTTCATGGCTCAGCTCCTGATATTGCAGGACAGAACAAAGCTAATCCTATTGCTACAATACTATCAGTTGCAATGATGTTACGTTATTCGTTACAAGAGATAGAAGCTGCTAATGATATTGAAAAAGCAGTTGATAAAGTTCTTGATTTAGGATATAGAACAGGTGACATTGCTATTGAAGGTGAAACACCAATTGGTACAATTGAGATGAGCACTTTAATTAGTGAGCAATTATAAAATTTAGACCGGAATTACCGGTCTTATTTTTTTATAAACGTAAATGTAGTTTTAAAGATATGATGTTTTCCTTTTCCTAGTTTAAATTGCATATAAGGATATTCAACAGGAGGCAATAGTTTACCTGCTCTATCAGTACAACCTTCATCTGAATAATATGATGATGTACATAATAATCTGTTATCTAAACTAGATACTTCACCAATGCATTTGCCATGCTGCCCATCAATAATAAATTGACCATCTGTCATAATGAGATTTCCAGTAAAGAACCAGCGTAACATAGCAGTATCGCTACTTATCAGTGTGAAGTCATCATAGACAATGACCATGTTATCTCTATGTATAATCTTTCTATAAGCTTTTTTTACATTTCGATATGCTTTTGTTAATTCTATTGTAAAGTAATTTGTATCATCTTTACGGAAAGATTTAATAATTTTTCCTTTTGCCTTACTTCCATCTATTTGAGAATTATTTCCAATTGTGACAATATTATGCCCAAATGAATTCTTGGTAAAATAGTTCTCCATGGTAGATTTAGTTTTGTCTTTAAAATAATATACTAAACCATAGCCAGGATCACAAATGTAATTTTCCATATTAGAAGTGATAATAACTTGTCCAATATCTAATTGGTGATGATTAGTTCCATTTGTTCCAGCATTTGCACAAACCACTGTTCCTGAATCTTTTCTACCAAAACTATTTCTTGATGATATAAACCCATAATTAGTTCCTTGAAAAACTTTTAAGGTATCATAAATAATTGGATATTTAGGGGTTATACTTTTATCAAATGATAAGAAAGAATAAGTTTCTTCTTGTAATCTAAAATCAGTCATTTTTATTCTTTTTAAAAATGATTTACTTTCTTTTGCAACTTCTCTAAATTCTAAAAATGCCCATTGATAATATGGGTTTTTATACATCCTAGCAATAGTTGCAAAGATATATACTGAATTATGATCTTGAGGGTAGTGAGAATCTGAAAAATTAGCACGACCATTTGGAGGCATATTCATATAAATAGGGAACAGTGGTGTGTTCATTATACTATCTCGTAAACTAAAATTAGGAGCACCTTCTACAGAAGACAGAATATCAAAGAACATAATGAGAAAAGAAATACCTCCCCAATATCCAGGCCCTTCTTCCCAAGCACCATCATACCCCAAAGTTTCTGACATGATTCTTGTTCGTCTAATAGCCAGTTTAAATATTTCTTTTGAATAAGTACACTCATGATATGTCGCTAACGCAGCTACACAAAAGCCACCTAACATAATAGCTAACCAGTTATTATCATAAGCTGTTAAGTAAAAGGCGTTTTGTTTAATATCTTTTTTTAACAAATTAAAACCTTTAATAGTTATTGCTTCAAAAATTCTTTTTCTCTCATTAACTGAAAAATCATGGTACATCCAATCATAGACTAGCCCTAAGGTATACATAATAATACCTGTGCGTAAATCAGCATGTAACTTTAATTCTTTCTTGTGATATTTTTCAATCCAAGGCCATTTATCAATTAGATAAAACAATTGTTTTTTCATTGAAATAAGAAATTTATCTTCTTTTGTGATTTTATAAACAATACAATTTCGTAAAATTCTTTCTTTAGTTTTATCTAGGATATCATATAACCAACCATTAGGATCCTCAGGAAAAAGCAATGGTGTATTTAAATCTTTATTTGCTTGTTTTAAAATAGATGCATACATTGTAGGATTGTTTTTGGCTTTTAATTGTAAATTAATAGATGGAAGATAAATATATGGATGATCTTTTTTAATAATCATGTGCACCTCTTATATATCTATCATACCATTGATATTGATTCAATTGTTAACTTTTTCATTCAAATAATTATGTGCTTTATCAATGACATATTCTCCAAGTATATATTTTTCATAAACTGTATATAAAGGGCGAAGTATCTTTTGTAAATTAGCTTCGAAATAAATAATGTTCTGCTAAATATTAATTAGCAAGAAACAAGGAATACAATGATGAGTACCCTAGTATCTAATGTGAAGTTATTTAAAAAGTATTTTTCTATAGAATTAAGCTATTAACTACCATGGTGTAACTATTATTTGAATTGCATCACCTTGCCAAGGTAGATTGGTATTTGCACCTAATCTACTATATTCTATATGGATGTTCTTGCTAAGTTTATCTTCGTAAATATTAAAATTAGAAAATTGAATTAATTCTGATTCATTACTTGCTTTATCATCAATAACCATACAACTCTTTTTAACTAAACATTTTCTCTCTTCATCTATTTCACAAATATATAAGGGATATCTTGGACGGTTTCCATCAGGTAAGTTTTTTGAAATATTTCCAATCCAAAATAATTTATTTAAGGAGGAAAGCCGAATAATCTTAGAAATAGATGAAGGTGAATAAAAATTCTCACTGTCATCAAATGTTAAAGATTTAGGTTGTGTGAAGGTCTTTCCACCGTTATCGCTAAATGATACCCATCTATATGATGGAGTGTTAGGTAACGTTCTAGTTTTCCATCCTTCTCTTATGGTATTTGAACCTCTGCACTCAAGCATTAATTTTCCAGATTTTAATAAAATAATGTTTGGTTCTAAAAGTCCTCTTGAAGATTGTAAATCTGTTATCATTATTGG
>JAUUZE010000003.1 GCA_030590175.1 Clostridia bacterium | reverse complement strand
CCGCTGAATTACACATAATCCATTTACAGTCAATCTGATGGCTTCCATCAAATCTTTTGGGTTAGTATTTTTAAGTAAGTATCCATCGACTCCCATAGCAAAAGCTTCAAAAATACTTTCATTATCTTCATATGAGGTTAGAATAATAATTTTAATACGTGGAAATTCTCGTTTCAATTCTTTGGCGGCTTTAATACCATCTAATTCTGGCATTTTCACATCCATCAATACAACATCAGGATACACTTTTTTACATACTTCAATAGCTTCAATACCATTTTTAGCCTCACCAACTATTCTGTACTCTTCATTTTGCTCAATAAAAGTTTTTAAACTTTCAAGTAATAAAACATGGTCATCTACAATAACTATTTTTATCATTTCTTTCCTCCTACCATTCTTTAAGACTAGATACCATTTTTCGTACTTTAGCTAAATATTCTGTAGCTAAATTCATAACATCTTCTAGTGATGCTTTTGCCTTTTCTTTATCTAAAGATATTAGTATCTCGCTAGCTTCCAAACTAGTTAGTATCTGTGTCATAGTATTCGCTAATAAATCTCTTATATCTTGAGAAATTTTCTCCTGTTTTTTCATTTTACTTATATTTCTAATTATTATTTCTTGATTTTCTAGTTCTGTATTTGCTTTATCAAGATTTAAATTCTTTTCTGTAAGCTCTTCAATCAACAATTTATACTCTGTAATGTCAGTGAATGAAACAATAACTCCTACTACTGTATTTCTTTCACCAAGCAGTTTGTTAACTGAACACAAATAATACAAATAATCTTTTGTTTGAAAATCAAATTGAATATTTTCATCAACTAATGAAAAAGTTAATCCCTCAAGAGAAAGTGATGGTTCAAGAAGCTGTTTATTTAATTCAACTTTTAACTGGTTTTCACTTTCTACAGATTGGATTTTTCCTAACAAACCATTTCCATTTGAATAAACTATTGTACCATAATTATTAACAATTATTACACCACCACTAATAATATTTAAAGTATTTTTTTGAATATTTCCAATCATTTTAAAAGCCCATTTTTGTGAAATTGTATATAATAGAATTAACTGTTTTGTAAAAAGCAGAAAATACAAAACTTCTTCATACGCACCATTTTTAAAAAAGCTTGAATAAATATCAAAACATATAGGTAATAAAATCAACAAAGATAGCCATATATCTTTAATTTCTAGTTTTCCTTTTATCCTATAGATGAACACATATACAATTATTAATGAAATAAAAGCTACCACATATTGAAAAATCCCTTTAGCATAATAAATTAAGCCATAATTAATTTGATAAGGTACTGTACTTGTCAAAAGTGATGTGGGTTCAATTATAATAATATTCATAAGAACAAAAGGTATTGCAATCATTGAAAGCATAAATGGTAAAGATGGTGTTTTTTCCAGAACAAGTGAAAATATTAATATTAAGAATAAACTTTCAAGGTAAACTGACATTATTGCACTAATTCTTGTTAAGAAGATAAATTGCTCAGGCATTGCTAATAATTTCATCAATGTAAAAAATTGGACAATAAATGCAATCGATTGATACATCATATATGGATATATTAATTTATTTTGACGAAGATTTGTTAAAATAATTACAGTAACATATACAGTTAAAAACATAGAAAACATGAGTAATGCAAAGATTAGCAATTTCCCATCATTATAAAATGTACTATAGATACTACTCAATATACCCACCTCTATTACTAAAATAGTACCATATTATGATTTGATAGACAAACTATAAGCCCATTGTTTTAATTGGTTGTTATTAGTTCCACAAGCCAACACATCACCTGTTAGATTTCCAAAGGTATCACAAATGAAACTAACATCCATTGCCTTTGAATTAGGATGGCCATAAAAAAATTGATTGTCATGAAGAATATACTTATTATTTCTAAAAATATAATGACTCCACGAACTAATATCGTGACTGAAATTTCTTACAAACAACTGTTTTTTCCCATCTTTTATAAATGGACGAGGCATTTCAAAACCATATGTCGATGATAAAATAATCCCCTGTTCTATTAAGTGATTATTCAAAAAAGTACCTACCCCAACTTGTATATGGCTTTTATCACGATTATCATCAAATCCTTTATAATAAACAATCAATTGGTTATCAATAATAATAGGACTTGGATCATCAACTCTCATTGATTTCCAGCCATTATCTCTATTAAGAACTTCAAAATGTTCATTAGAGGTTGTATCAATTGCTAACTGTTTATCTGTTTTATAAATATTTACATGAATATCTGAACTAACATACCCTGTTTCCCCTGGTTTAGAATATCCATTAAATACAGAAGTATCTCCATATATTTTATGATTAGAATAAAAAAGATAGACTTTTTTTTGATAAACTACTACTCCAGGTGAACCAACGCCATAATCATTTGATGAAATTAATATTCCCTGATCATACAAATTAGTTAAACTCTTACCTTTATAATATTTAATTGAAGCTTGCCAAGAATGAATTGTGTGAAAAGAATAATCAATAAAATCACAAAATACATGATACATCCCATTTAAATCACGATAGCCTGCCACCATTCTAATATGGCCTTTAGGATCGTCAATAACAGGATGCTCATGAACTAGTGTAAGCTTATATTTTTCATCCTTTGACATAAGCTGTCCCTAACATTTTAGCAATTAATTCATCTTGTTGAAAAACTTCTACTGTAACTGTACAAGTTTTTCTTGTTAGTGAATCAACTTTAGCAATGGCTGTTAGTTCATGTCCTGCTGTAGTAGATTTTAAAAATGAAAAATTAGTAGTTAATCCTACAGCTATAGGTCCATAGGAGTTTGATGCACAAGCAAAAGCCACATCTGCAAGAGTATATACTAATCCACCTTGTGTAATATCTACACCGTTTAAATGCTGTTCTTTTACCATTACTGATGTTTTTGCATATCCTAATTGGATGTCATCAATAATAATCCCACAAAGCTTGGAAAAACGATCTTTAGAAAACCTTTCATATATTTCTTTCATTAGCGTAATATCGCTCCTATTTCACTATCTAGTTTTGATAGTATCTCTGTGACTGCTTTGTTAACTTCTTCATCAGTAAGTGTACGATCATCAGCTCTAAAGGATAATGCATAGGCCATACTTTTTTTGTTTTCTCCCACTTGCTCTCCTCTATAAACATCAAATAATGTAACTTTTTGTAACAAGTCTCCTCCACTGTTCTTGATAACTTGCTCTATATCATATGCAATAATCTCTTCATCAACTACCATTGCTAAGTCTCTATCTACTTCAGGATATTTAGGTAATCCTTTATAACTTTTTAAAACATTTGTTAATTTATATAGTTTTTCAATATCCAATTCACCAATATAGCTTCTCTTAGGTGTTTCAAAATTATCAGCTACATCAGGGTGTATTTCACCAATTGTACCTATGGTGTTTCCATTAACAGTTATAAGTGCACAACGACCTGGATGATAACTTGGATTATTACTATCTATTACATATTTAACATCAGGAATATCTAATGTATCAACTAATTTTTCAACAATTCCTTTTATTGCATAAAAATCATAATCTCCATACAATCCTATAGTTAGTACATTTTTTTCATTTGGTAATTTTTCCCCTTTTATAGGATGATAGGTTTTTGATGTCTCAAAAAATCCAGCTTGTGGAATACGACGATTAAAGTTATGTGAAATAACCTGTAGCATTTCAGGAATGGTAGTAGTTCTCATAATTTTGAAATCTTCTCCTAATGGATTAGTAATAACCACAGTCTCTCGTAATGGTGAATCATCTTTTAATAATAATTTATCAAATACTTTTCGTGAGGTAAATGAATAAGTATAAATTTCCATTAATCCCATGGCTAACATAGCTTCTCTTATGGTATCTCTAATTCGCTGTTCATAGGTTTTTATTCCTTGTGTTGCTCGGTTACCTGATTGTAAGGATGCTTTAATATTATTATATCCATAAAAGCGAACTACTTCTTCTGAAATATCTGCCCAAGCTTCCACATCAGGTCTAAAAGATGGAACAGCAATTTCCATTTTCTCCATATTTACTTCAAATTCCAGAGAAGTTAAAATATCAACCATAGTTTTCTCTTCAATAGATGTTCCTAAAAATTCATTCATTTTTTTAGGTCTAAATGGTATTATGTTTTTTGTTGGTAACTCACTATGACAGTCAATAATACCAGGAACAACTTTACCAGCACCTAGTTTTTCAACAAGCTCACAAGCTCTTAATAAAGCAGGTTTTGCATTGTGTGGATCTAGTCCTTTTTCAAATCTAGCTGATGATTCAGTTCGTAAACCTAACTGTTTAGCAGTTAGTCTAACAGATACTCCATCAAAGTTTGCTGATTCAAATAATATTTTGGTTGTATCATTATTTACTTCTGAATTAGCTCCACCCATAACTCCGGCTACTGCAATAGCTTTATCACCATCTGCAATAACTAAATTTTGGTTATTTAGCATTCTTTCTTGATCATCAAGAGTATGAATAATCTCGCCTTTTTTTGCTCGTCTTATAATAATATTTTTTTCTTGTAAATAATTTAAATCAAAAGCATGCATTGGTTGTCCATATTCTAACATTACATAATTAGTAATATCAACAATGTTATTTATAGGTCTAACTCCTGCATCCCGTAAACGTTTTCTCATCCATAATGGTGATTCTTTTATCAAAACATCTGTTACAATTTTCCCTGCATATCGTTTACACAAATCATAATCTTCAATAGTTACTTTTACATAGTCTGTGGCTGTTCCCTTACCTTTCTCCTGAAGAGAAACATTAGGTACTACAAATTTCTTTCCAATTGTTACAGCTGATTCTCTTGCTAAACCAATAATAGATAAGCAATCAGGTCTATTAGGTGTAATTTCAAATTCAACTACTGTATCATCTAATCCTAATATTTCTTTAATATCAACTCCTAATGGTGTGTTTTTAGGTAAAATAAATATTCCATCTTCACTAGCAGTTGGGAAATCATTTTTTGTTAGATTAAGTTCAGCAATTGAACACATCATTCCATTTGATTGCACGCCACGTAAATTTCCTTTTGTAATAATTACTCCATTTGGTAATGTGGAATTATCTAGTGCAATTGGAATAATGTCTCCTTTAGAAACATTTTTAGCCCCAGTTACAATTTGTACTATTTCTTCTCCAACATCCACCTTTGTGACAATTAATTTATCTGCATCTGGATGGGAAGCTACCTCAGTTATCTTACCTGTTACAACATTTGTAATTTCGTGAAATGGTTTTTCATAGCCTTCTACTTTAGAGCCTGACATAGTCATCATTTCACTATAATTTTTTATATTTTCTTCTATTTTTACATAGTCTGCTAACCAACTAATAGGTACTTTCATGTTATCCTCCTAAAACTGTTTTAAGAAACGAACGTCATTTTCATATAACAGTCGTAAATCATCAATGCCAAAACGCCCCATGGCTGTTCTCTCAACGCCTAAACCAAATGCAAACCCACTGTATATTTCAGGATCGATACCACAGTTTTTTAAAACCTTTGGATGTACCATACCAGCACCTAAGATTTCAACCCAGCCTTCACCCTTACATACCTTGCAGCCTTCACCATTACAATTCCAACAAGAAACGTCTACTTCTGCACTAGGTTCAGTAAATGGGAAGTGATGTGGTCTAAAACGAATATTTGTGTCTTCACCAAACATGCTTTTTGCAAACACCTCCAGCGTCCCACGTAAGTCTCCCATAGTAATTCCTTTGTCAACTACTAATCCTTCAATTTGATGAAAAACAGGTGAATGCGTGGCATCTACAGCATCTGAACGATACACTCTACCTGGACATATGATTTTAATTGGTGGTTGTGAATTTTCCATTACCCTAATTTGAACAGGTGATGTTTGTGTTCTAAGCACAACATCTGGTTGAATGTAAAAAGTATCCTGTTCATCTCTAGCAGGATGACCTTCATGGATGTTTAATGCTTCAAAGTTATAATGTACAAGTTCAATTTCGGGTCCTTCTGCAATTTGATAACCTAATCCTAAAAAAACATTTTCAACTTCTTCAATTACTAAAGTAAGAGGATGTTTTTTACCTATTTCATATATTTTCCCAGGCATAGTAACATCTAGCTTTTCTTTTTTTAGTGTAATTTCTTTTTCAATTGAAACTAATTTGTCATTTGCCTGCTTTATTAAGCTTTCTATATTGGTTCTAACCTCATTAGCTAGTTTTCCAATAATAGGTCGTTCCTCTTTGGACAAAGCTCCCATACCACGCAAAACAGTTGTCAATTCTCCTTTTTTCCCTAAGAACTTGATGCGTAATTGCTCAATATCCTGTAAACTTTTTACATCACTTGCTTGTAGTGTAACTTGATGTAATATGTTTTGTAGTTGTTGTTTCATAATAGAAACTCCTTTAAAAAAATATAAAAACCCTCCATCCAGCAAGGGACGAAGGGATTCTCCGCGGTACCACCCAATTTTCAATAAATTGACTTCTTAACAGACTATATCGTGTCTTATTACGATGTCCCCTACATTATTTCAGTGACATTTGCTCCTAAGTGAATGTTCATAAATCGATCTATTTAATACTCTCAGTAAATGTATTAATTCCCTTAATAGTCGTTAGATATTACTTGTCTTATTCATCGCATTTTACTGTAAAATAGTATAACACATATTGTCTCTATAGTTCAACTGATATTATTTCACTATAACCGCTGTTCCAGATGCTGTGACCATTAACATATTATTACTTTGACCAAGAACTTCATAATCAATATCTACAGATACAATAGCATTAGCACCTAAATTAATAGCTCGCTGTTCCATTTCTCTTATTGCATTTTTTCTAGCGTCAATTAGTTCTCCTTCATAAGAGCCACTTCGTCCACCAAGGAAATTAGTAATACCTGCTGCAAAATCTTTTATAAAATCTACTCCATTTATTACTTCTCCAAAAACAATTCCTTTATACTCAATAATATTCTTTCCCTCAATGCTTGGTGTCGTTGTTGTAATCATTTTAAACTCCTTTTATATATTTATATATATTATATAACAAATATTTGCTAAAATAAAAATAACAATGAAAGGAAATTTAAAACTATGAAATTTGCTATTGCTAGAGAGTTAATTACTCCATATAAAAAAACAACCATGTCAGGCTATGCCTCTAGAGAAGAAGAATTTTTAACTATACACGATGATTTTTATGTTAAATGTTTATATATTGATAGTAATGAAACTAAGTTATTTGTTATAGCTTTTGATCTTCTTCATTATAACTATCCTTTTAATGAAAAAATATTTGATTATTTACAATCAAAATATAAAATTACTAAAGAACAGATTATTATTTCCTATTCCCATACACATGCTGGACCTAAGGTTTCTTCACACACAGAACGTTTCGATGAATCACCATTAGAAAGTTATTATCTTGAGCGAACCCTTCTATGTATTGACAGAACTTTTATTAATATACAAGAAGGAACAATATATTATGGTGTAACAAGTGGTAGATGGAATATTAATAGACGACGAGTTACACCTGATGGAATTAAACTTGCTCCTAATTATGAAGGAATCACAGATGATGAGGTCAGTGTATTAATAATTAAAGATAGTCAAAAAAACATTAAAGGTGTTGTATACAATTACTCGTGTCACCCTGTAACTTTAGCAGGTACACTTCATCTTTCCTCTGAATTTCCAGGTAGAGTTAATCAGTTAATTGAAGCAAAATATTATGGATCCACTTGTTTCTTTTTACAAGGAGCTGCAGGAAATATGCGACCTAAAATAACTGCAAACTACGAACGCTTTAAACCTTGTACTTTTAATGAGGTTGATGAGTTTGCAAAATCCATAGAAAATACAATCAACAAGTTGATTATTAATAGCCAATACAAAGAAATTTTCCCTATTTTCAAAGGATGTGCTTTCCCCATTAACGCTAAAATACAACCACTTGATAAAGAATTTTTTAAAAAACGTCTAACCCAAGTTTCTGGTTATATTACTTCTGTAATAGCTGATCTTTTAGAACATTTTGATGAACAAGATGATAATGTAACTATTCATTCAGGTTTTATTAAAATGACAGATGATTTATATATAGTATATATGGGTGGAGAAATATGCTATGAAGTTAAATTATTAGTTAAAGAAGTGTTTAAGGATAAAGATATTATTTTCTTAGGTTATCATGAAGCCCTAACCTACATACCATCAGATAAGATTATTGATGAAGGTGGTTACGAAGGTATTGATGCACCTACTTATTCAGGATTTAGAGGACCTTTTAAGAAAGGTATTGATGACACAATTAAAAATGCATTTAAAAAGAAGCTGTTCTAAGACAGCTTCTCTTCTATTCTTCTATGCCTAATAAATCCATCAGCCATCATTATCGATATGGCAATCAGTGTGTAAACCCAAAATCCACTAATTGTGATTTTATCAAATATTCCATCTGTAATTAACAAAGTCAAAATATTTACAAATATTACACCAATTCCCAATGTCAAAATATTAATAGGTAGTGCCAATAAATTAAGTAGTGGTCGTAGTATTGTGTTAAACAATGCTAATACTACTGCTCCGCCTATTAAAATCGCAGGTGTTGTAACATTAAATCGTTTTAATATTAAGCTAAGGACAAAAAGAACTGTAAAATATACTGCTGATCTTATAATTAATTTTCTCATATTATATCACCTTTATTTTGATTCGTACCTTTCCATCTTTTTTACTACCTACCTCAATATCTACTAAATCATAACTTCCTGTATTCCTTGTAAATTGTAAGATAGTGCAAAGTGTCAGTAGTCCGTTTTTGGTAATGTCTTCACTTTTCAATTTTTTCCAACCAATTAAGTCAAATAAATCTATAAATCCACGAATTAGATCAGTTAGAAAATATGTTGAAAATGGTATTGCTATGACGAATTTCTTAACTCTAATATATACTAGTAGTATCCCAAAATTAATCGACATAAACTTTCACCACAACACGATCATCACCATCTCCAGCTTCAATATCAACTAAATTTTCATCCATCTCACCATTTTCAAATGCTTTAATTAATTCTTGTAAATCAATGTCATCAATATTAAATCCTTCTTTTTCCATTTCTTTTTTAGCACTTTTAGGAATCAATCCTTTTAATGATGTAACCTTCTTAGCAACAGATAAAGGAATATTAACATTTACTTTAGCTTTTTCTTTACCTTCTTTTCCAGCTGCATCAATTCTTACTCTCAAGAACTTAGCTTTTCCAGGTTTGCTTTTTGTTGGTTCTTCTATTACTTCTTCTTCTCCAATTGCATTTAGTAATTCTAATGCTTCATCAGCTTTAATCTTACCGCTTTCTAACATTTCTAGAATTTTTTTTCGCTCATCACTCATTTTATTCACCTCTAAATAATAATAAAGTTAACGCAGGCACGGTTTGGAATGCCATTGCTATAAACTTCTTTTATACAATTACTACCATAACATTTTGTGTTTAGATTTTTTTCCCATCTTTTTCTGTTTGTTCTCATAATTATACTCCTCTTTTAATCTTCTTTAGCATGTCTGCAGCTTTTGATGGTGATAATTCACCTTTCTCCACTTGATCTAAAATAGAAGCTGCTTTTTTATCACTTTCATCTTGTTGATTAGATACTTGATATCCTAACTTTTTAATCACGTCGTCTAATTTTCCTCTGACAGTTGGATAAGATACTCCTAATTCTTTTTCAACATCTTTAATAGATCCTCTACACTTAATAAATACTTCTATAAAATACTGATCATTCTCTGATAATGAAGAGAATCGCCCCTTCTCAAAGAAACCAGTTAATTCGCTACCACAGCTTTGACAAGTCAATTTAGTAATAGCAAATTCTTCATTGCATACGGGACATTGTCCTGGTGCTTTATGCTTTTTCATAATCTCTCCTCCTTTTGTATACCAGCATTATATTAAATAAATTTAGCATTGTCAACACTTTTATTAATATTATTAATATATTTATTAACATTATTAATATTTTCATCAATTTGTTTAATTTATATAAGAAAACAGCCTTTAAAAGGCTGTTTCATGACATTATTTGTTTATTCTTTTGTTTATTTAAGAAGTCTTGTTGATAATACTCCAGTTATTTTATTAAGTTTTTGTAAAATATCTTCATTAACTTGACTGTTTATATCATAAATTGTATACCCATACTCCCCTTTTATATGAGTAGAAAGATTTGAAATATTTAACTTTTCATCTCCAATAATTGTAGATAACTTAGTAAGTATATCAGGATTATTCAAATGAACAATTGTAATACGATAATCAGATGTTCTATTAACCAAACAATTTGGCATATTAACTGAATTCACAATATTTCCATGTAATAGGAACTCAGATATTTGTTTAGTAGCCATAATTGCGCAATTTATTTCACTTTCATTTGTACTAGCACCTAAATGTGGAATACAAGTAATCCCATCAACATTAAGTAGTTCATCTGATGGAAAATCAGTAATATATTGTTCCACTTTACCAGAATCAATTGCTTTTAGAATATCGCTATTATTTACTAGACCACCACGGGAAAAGTTTAAAATTTTCATTCCCTTTTTCATTTTTTTAATTGATTCACTATTTATCATATCTTTTGTCGCATCAATCAAAGGTACATGAATTGTAAGATAATCACAATTTTCAAATAACTCATCTAAGTTGTCTGCTCTCTTTATTCTTCTTGATAATCCCCATGCTGACTTAACTGATAAATATGGATCATAACCAATAACATCCATATGAAGTGAACTAGCACTATTAGCTATCATTATACCAATAGCTCCTAATCCAATAACTCCTAATTTTTTTCCTGCTAATTCACTACCTTTAAAACGAGATTTATTCTTTTCCACTAATACAGGAACTTGACTCTTTTCTCCTTTTAATGTTTTTGCATATATAATTGCTCCACTAATGTCCCTAGCAGCCATTAATAATCCAGCTACTACTAGTTCTTTTACAGCATTAGCATTGGCACCTGGTGTATTAAGAACAACAATACCTTTTTGGCTACATTCATTTACAGGAATGTTATTAACACCTGCTCCTGCCCTAGCAATAACCTTAATTGTATCTTCAATATCATCTGATTTTAATTTTGCACTTCTTAATAAAAGAGCATCTACATTTTTACCATCTTCAGTTACAGAAAATAATTGCTTATCAAATTTATTAATTCCTTCTTTAGCTATTTTGTTATACGTTCTAATTTTATACATAATATCTCCTCTATTGATTTTCTCTAATTTGTACCATAAAACAGATTTTTTCATTTACCTTCCCACAAAAGATTATCTTATTATCTTTTTTACCCATCTCAATGGAAATTTTGTCTTTATAATATACCTCATTTATGTAGTTAATGTCCATTGTGTAAGGATTATAAAACTCTATCACTTCTTTTGGTAAATAATCATAAACCCATTCAATATATCTTATATTATTAATATGTCCATTAGGGTCAGTCATAGAATAAGTAGCTAATACCTGTCCAACTTCATCCATTTGTTCTGGTAGTTTTATTCGTGGGGGCATATAAGATAATGCTTCATCTACATGCTGTTTATCAGATGAATGTACAGTGGCTTGCTGTCTAACAATTTTTCTACTTTTTAAATCTAGTATTGCCCAGACAGATGAAGCTCTCATGGTAATTTTTTCCTGATGAGTGAAAATAAAATCTCTAATATAGAAAAGCTTAATTGTTTTTTTAGGCCAAGTAGTCACCTCAATACTTTCATAAAGTTTAGGTAACCTACCAATTTCTAAGGACATTCTAGATAGAACAAAAGTCTGATGATTTTCAATCATTGACTCGCGACTCATTCCTAACTCATTTGCTCCTTTTTCAGCCATTTCTTGCATAACTAAAAATATTTGTGACACTTTCATTGATGATCGATAGTCACTATGTATTTCACTTACCTGTAATTTTTCTGTAATCTTTTTCATTTTTATCCTAACGCAACATCAAGGGTCATCATAATTGCAAATCCAATCATAACACCAATAGTTGCTATATCACTAATTTTCCCACCAATTTTTCCTTCTGGAATTAATTCTTCCGCCACAACATAAATCATGGCGCCAGCAGCAAATGCTAAAGCATATGGTAAGATTGATCTCATACTTATAACTGCAAAAGCTCCTAAAACCCCTGCAATTGGTTCAACCACACCTGATAGTTGGCCATACATAAAAGCTTTTCTTCTAGACATTCCTTCTCGTCTTAAAGGAATTGAAACAGCTGCACCTTCTGGGAAGTTTTGTATCCCAATACCTATTGCTAAAGCAATAGCAGCTGCTATAGAAGCATTTGGTATCCCAGATGCAACAGCCCCAAAGGCTACTCCTACTGCTAGTCCTTCTGGTATGTTATGTAATGTAATTGATAATACTAATAATGTACTACGAGACCAAGAGGTCTTAACTCCTTCTGCTTGCTGATTATGTGCATTTGCATGAATATGCGGTAGCAACTTATCAGCTAAGAATAAGAAGAGACCACCTAATAAAAATCCTATAGCCGCAACAAGCCATGGTTTATTACTTGTTTCTTCAGCCAATTCAATAGCTGGGGCTAATAGAGACCAAAATGAAGCTGCAATCATAACACCTGAAGCAATTCCCAACATAAAATTTAATATTGTTTTATTAATTGTCTTAAAAAAGAAGACTAGTGATGCCCCAGCTGCTGTTACAAACCATGTAAATAATGTTCCTATTAAAGCTTGTGTAATATGGGATAACCCTATAAACCAATCATACATAATTAAATCCTTTCAATTTCTATATTCCAATTATCATTTATTTGCAAAACGATTTCAATAGTTTTTGGAACTTTAGCATGGAAAACTTGTTGATTATTTTCTGTGCTCCACCTAACATCTATTCTACCATGCGGTGTAGGTATACTTCCTTCACACCATTTTATATCAACATCTGGGATTTTTAGCGATATTTTATTAAATCCTTCTTCTATAGGTAAAAATCCTAATAAATATTTAATAAAAACATATCCAGGCGAAGATGACCATGAATGACAATAACTCCTTGTTCTAGAATTCTCATAAAAACCAGGGAATACTTCCCAACAGGTTGAAGAATCATAACGTAACATCATTCCCCATCTGTTTCTTATCTCGTCTAATATCCTTTGATGTTTTCCATGTTTATTATATATATCGAATAGATAAAAAAGCATAAAAGGTGAGCCTACATCTAGCCAATGTTTTGGTTTGTTTAGTATTTTCTTTAAAACTATTTCTTTTTTTACGCTATCTTTTATTAAATCATATTGATAAAGCATTACATGAGTCTGCATACCAACAGTTTTAGACAATCCATATTTATGCGTATAACCATCAACAAACTCTTGCTCATTTTCTAACCATAATTTTGTATCAAGATATGTTAATAATCTAAGTTTTTCTTCATTGAATAACTTTGCTTCATCTTTTTGCAATCTAATAGCCATCTTTTCAAATATCTCAAAACAATGAGCCAAGAGTCCTTGCTGTGCTGTCATAACTCCTTGATTATGTATATCCATAGGTGCCCAGTCAATCATATTCCAAGCAGAAATATTAAAAGCACCATCTTCTTCAATAAAATTTGTATAATACTTAAGTGTTTCTTTTACAGGTTCATATAGTTCTTCTATTACACTGTCATCTCCTGTATTAAATATGTATTCATCTATGGTAATTATCCAATTCATTGTCCAAAGTGGAATTGCAGTTTCCCAATCAGTAGGCATTAATGCTGCTAATAATTTAGTATTTCCCCTTGATAATGGTACTTGCATAATACAGTTTTTAACTAAGTTTTTTTCTCCAAAATAATATGCACTAACCATTGAAGAGACTTGTGCATCTCCTGACCAAAAAGCCTGCTCATAGGTTGGGCTATCAGTAAATGTATCTTCTGAACAAAGTTGATTTGTTCGTCTAGATATATCATATATTTTATTTAACAGGTAGTCATCACATCTAAAATGCCCATTCCGTCCTACAGGATAACTTCTTTGATTAACAGTTAGCGAATATATTTCTATTGGTTTTGTCATATTTCTAAAAGTTAACATCAGATACCTAAATCCTAGACGAGTAAAAGTTGTATATTGCTGATAACCTTCTTTTGTAATATATCTAATCCCATTATTTAATCCAAAAGTAAAGTCAATTTCATCTTCAAATAGATTTTCAAACCCATATATATCTAATATTATATTAGCATCACTTTTTATGGAAAAACCAATATTTCCAACAAACATATCATAAAAATCAACTACAACTTCTAAATCAGTTCCATTCGTAGGTGGTTCTAAAATAGTTGGCAAGGTATTTCCATGTAATAGTCCATTATCTTTAGATAAAACTATACGTTCATTAACTACTTTCTTATTTTCAACCAGCGATAAAATATATTCATCAAAAAATACATATTCGTTACTAATAGGTTTAATTAATTTACGTACAGATTCTAAATTAGGTGCTAATTCATATATGTTTTTATGTGTATCACTTAAATCTGATAAACGCTCATAATTTTCTAATCCACCGTATATTTTATTATAACCATCTGTTTTATTTTCAATATACGTAGTAGGTCCAATGGTAAAAAAATCAGAATAAACAAGTTCTTCATCAAATGAAAATTCCATATGCGAATATAAGTCATCATGCTTTGCAGCAATATTCATTAATAATAGTTGTTTCCCCTTTTTAATTTTTATGGCAGTTTTACGATTAATATTATCCACATTATAATATGTTTGATCAATTTTTAAATCACCAAAAACACCATTCCATTTATTGTTAGGAAAGTTAATAAATCCTGATTGATCACTTGCACTTGTAATATAAAACCCTAAAAATCCAGAAAATATAGATGCATTAGCATCTTTTCTATTTGGAAACATAGTTGGTCGCAAATTAACTGAAATATTTTTTATAGTTGGAATTACTTCTTTAATTGAATAAATATTTTGTGGTCTTATTAATTGATGATCCATAAACTTTACTTGTCTTTGGTGTAAATTTCCCCAATCATCTTTTATATTTATACTATTATTCCAGCCACTATCATCAAAGCTTTTTTTCATCCACATAGAATCAAATTTATTTGCATTAAAATATTCCATAAATCCTAAATTAACATTACGTTTTACAGTTTTGGATTTAATACCAGTATTAATAGCACTTTTTACACTGTCATCAGATTGGCAAATATATGTTTCATTTTGTTTAACTGAAAAAATAACCCCACCTTGATTAGCAATACTCTGGTAGGTAGACATGCCATAGTCCCACACACTAATAGCAATAACATTATAATCTTCATCTAAATACGGAGTGATATCATATTCATCATAAAACCATCTCTCTTTTGTGGAACGAATAGGTCCTTGTCCTACTTCATGGCCATTTATATACAAAACATATCGAGTATCTGCGCTAATAGAAACCATGGTTTTTATATTGGTTTTACAAATAAATTGCTTTCTAAAACAAGCAACTACATTTTCACTTGGTGAGCCATCTTTCACCCAAATCCAATTTTTCATTAATCTCCCCTTAAGCTATTATGTAAGCTCACAAGTATAAGTACATTCATACAATGTGCTTTCTCCATGTCTTCTAACTATAACCCCATACCTTGTTTCTTGGAAAGTTTTTGTATAACTATTAACTATATAGATTTTGCTATCGTTATGACCTTTCATATCTAAATGAATTACTTTATCTGGTAAAACAAAGGAAATCCGCTGATTTCTACTACCATCAATCTCTTTTATGTCAAATAAGTGTTGATATCCCTCTTCATCACCTAAACTATCAATTTTTTTATATGGGCTACTTATTTTCACTTCACCTTTACAATAAAAGCACCAATCAATAGTATAATCTTCAACACCTTTAACTAAAAACTTTTCGCTAACTACATTATCATTTATATTAAACTCTCTAGTATAATCACAACATTCATATACATTTTTTGATTTTGCTTTAATCGTTTTATCATCAAAATATTCAACAATACCTTCAGGCCATATACCTTCTCCAACTGGTTCATATCGTTGATCTATTTGATTAATCACAACAGTATTATGGCTAATACTTTTTCGCTGCCATTCATTAAATATTTTACTACCATATCCATTACTAGAAAGATCCGTAGACACTAAGTCATCATAAAAACAAAGCTCAAAAGTCATAACATCAGGATGAGCATGACAAATAGTTTTTATACCTGTTTTTAGATAAACTTCTGTTATATCATTTTTAAGCATTACACTAAAGGAATCTTCAAAATTCTGTGATCCAAACTTAGGTAGCCCATCTGATTGATATCCTTGATTAAATAATAATCGTTCTATAGTTGGTAAATCATTTCCTTTATAAAATGTTCCAACAGTTTGTTTAAAATATGGATTATCAAATAACATAGCAGCATATTCATATTGAGCACGATATTTTTCAATATAAGTACCTGGCCATCCATCACATGGATTAGGTGTAAAACCATTTCTAAAAGAATTTTTTAATGGAAATAAATATAACTGTTCAACATAATCAACTAATTCTTGTTGTGTACTAATTTCTCTATCATATTTTTTTACAAAATATAATAAATATGTTATTGGTTGTACACAATAAAAATGATAATGTGGTGAAGCTTCAAACCACATGCCATCTTTTGTTACTCCTCTTCTTAATTGATCCATTATTCCAAAGCGTGAGTGAAATGCATTATCAATCGTAACTTGCTTATTAAAGAAAATCCCAATCATTCCCTCAGCACATTTCATCCATACTGGAATATTATATATTTTATTTGAATATTGCTCATACATTGCAGCTTGTCTTACAAATAATTTCTCATACCATTTATCTAATTCTCTTTGTGAATATTGAGTACGTGTCATATCTAATGCAAATAAAATTTGAATCATATGAGCAGCATCTGTTAAATTAATACCTGTTAATTTTCCTTCAAATCGTTTCGCTGGAGACCATGCTTTAAATTCATCATAATGATCAGCAAAGAAATTAACTACTTTTTTTATATAGTTTATATACTGTTGTCCCCCATTAATATTATATATAATTGCTGCTTGATATGCAGTTGTACAACTTTTCCCACGGTATGTAGCTGTCCAAGAATCATCTTGTCCTTGGTTACCACTGTTAACTTTGCCACAAACACTACACACATGGCTATTTCTTTTATTAATATCAAATTGTAATCGTCCCGAGCATTCAGTACAGTGATAATTATGTCCCCACCCTGCCACATCACTAGCATCATCATGATATGTCTTGATATAATCATCAACATTATCTTTCATTGTTTGATACATGGTACTTGCCCATGATTCTTTGCTTATCTTTTCTGCAACATTTTTCCAGTTAATAGTCTCCATAAAACCCTCTCATTTTCATGCTTATTTCATAGCATATACAACAATCCAAATAACCATTATTAGAAATATGCTTGTTGTTAAAATTGCAAAAAATAGCTGTTTTTTTGTAAATAAACGTGATTCTTCTTTTTTCTCTTCTTTTTCCAGTCGCTCATTAACAATAACATCCATTAATTTGATAGCTTGTTCATAGTTTTCTTCATCAACAAATATATTAGCTTTATTAGCTTCTTGATTATATTTTGGTTTGCTTTCTTGAGGAATAAGCTGAATATTTGATGAAATCTCATTTTTTTTCAATATTGATTCAATTAAAAATGCTTCTAATTGATCAGTAGCAGTAATTAAAAAAACTTTTTCCATTAAAAAGTCCCTTCCTTTAGCTCTTTTATAAAGTAATGCATACTATTATCAACGCAAACTAATTTCCATCCTTCATAGCCATATTCATTTAATTTTTCAGCATATTTTTCAAGCTTAAATTTCACGATATTAACAACTTTATATTCATACTTCATTTATATTTCTCCTTTGTAAAAAATATGTGTTAATTATACCATACAAAATTTTACAATTAACCTACTAATTTAAGTAAATATCTATCTTTTATGATATAATTATATGAAATTAGGAGGTCTATATGAAAGGTAAATCAATCACCATGACTATTGGTGGAATCATCGTTGGTATTTTTGCATTTAGTTTGTTTCAAATAGGAGATATCTTCTATGGTGTTGCAGCCACTTTGTGTGCATTAGTATTATTATATTATGGTTTAATTAGAAAGAAACATAAAAATGAAGGCTACAAAAATGTTGAGCATAGCGTTAATAGTAGCTTTAATCTTTCAGGTTCTAAAGATCCTAATAAAAAAAACAATTAATAAATTATCCTTTTATTTTTGAGAATGTTATTAAATCACCTGTTTTTACTTGACCTAATTTATATAAATCATCATCACATATATTACCAATAACTGCATAACCACCTGTTGTTTGCCCATCAGCTAATAAAATTATTGGTTGTCCATTTGCTAGTATTTGTATAGATCCAAATATCACAGGGTGGCTAAGAACATCTGCTCCATCTATATGCTCAATTTTATTCCCTTTTAAATTGATTCCCATTCTACTTAATTTAGCAGTTACTTTATATGAATTATTAAAGAATTTTTTAATTTCTTTTGGTGAAAATTTATGTTTATCAGGGCCTATTATAACTCTATAATGATTATCATAAACTGGTCTTTTAATGGTACGAATAGATAAATTAGTAAGCGGTTCATTGGTTGTTAAGATATCATCTCTTTTTAAGCGGCTTCCTATTAAAATTCGCTCATCCACTGAAGCTGAACCCATTAATATGTCAGATACAAAACCCCCATGTACTCCTAAATATGTTCTCAAACCACTTTTCAGTGCTTTTACTATAATAGTTTGTCCACTTTTTATTAATAGAGTTTGAAAGGAATTAACAACTTGTTGATCAACTAGTATAGTAGCTAAAGCCCCAGTAAAAGCAATATAACAATCATCCAATGCTAATAACTCAATACCAGTTGATAATATTTCAAGGCATGGGCAATCTTTTGAATTATAAACTAGATAATTTGCTTGATTTAGCGCTTTTTTATCAACGGCTCCAGAAACAGGTACTCCATAGTGACGAAAACCTATTCTCCCTCCATCTTGAATCAATGTATACATTCCTGGATTCTTTATTAAAAATACTTGTCTTATCATTTTTTAATAAACCTCACTTTGTCACCTGGTAGTATTAAGAATGGCGATTTGTCATATGGTTTATATAGTTTTAGGTTTGTTCGACCAATAATCTGCCAACCTCCTGGACTATCTAAAGGATATACACCCGTTTGTGAAGCTGCTATGCCCACACTTCCTTTTGGTACTATTAATCGCGGTGTCTTTTTTCTTGGTATATGGATTCTTTTGTCTAGCCCACCTAAATAACAAAACCCAGGTAAAAAACCAATCATATATACCAAATATTGGCCACTGCTATGAATATCAATAATTTCATCTTTTGATAATTTTAAGTAATCACTTGCATAATCTAAATCAAGTCCTGTTTCGTTATTATAAGTAACTGGAATAATAACTTCATTTCCACTTGTAACTTTCGTTATAGTTGTATCACTAATAATAAGAGAAATAGCTTTTTTCATGGCTTTATAAGTAGTAATTGTTAAATCAAATTGAACAGTTAAGCTGCCATAAGCAAAATATGCTTCAATAAACCCTAGTGGTTGTTTTGTAATCAGTGTTTGATATACCTGGCGAATTTGTTGATTAATTAATTTATCTATCACATGAGAAAATCGCACAAATACATGATTACTTCCCATCTTTGCATATTCACATGTAACTTTCAATAATTACTCCTTTTAATGATAGATGTTCATAAATACCCTGACACAAAGATAGCGCTTGTAAAGAGTCACCGTGAACACATATTGATTGACAAATAATTGGAATGTCTTTTAAGTTAATACTATTTACTGTTTGCTCTGATACCATCTGATATACTCGCTTTTTCACATCATCTACATCAGTAATAATTGCGCCCTTTTTGCTTCTAGAAACTAATGTACCATCATTTTCATATGCACGATCTGCAAATACTTCATGATAACAAGAAATCCCCATTTTCTCTGCAACACGTTGCATTGGAGATAACGCTAATGATAAAAAAGAAATTCCAGGATATTCTAAGGTTATATAGTAAAGCAATTTTTCTGCTAATTTATCATCATCTGCTACTCTATTGTATAAGGCTCCATGTAATTTCACATAAGCCATACTTGCACCTTCTGCACAGGCTATTTTATAAAATGTATGTAATTGTTGAAGCACAATGGCAATAACTAAATCGTATTCATAATTTAATTCTTTACGACCAAAATTTTCTAAATCATCATACCCAGGGTGTGCGCCTACAATAACATTTTGTTCCTTTGCCATATAAATTGTTTTTTTCATTATTTCTTCATTACCTGCATGATATCCACAGGCAATATTTGCACTTTTAATATATTTCATAATGGATTCATCAAATAATCCACCTTCACCCATATCACAATTTATATCAACTTTGTTCATATTGCTCCTTTAGGTTTTTACTATATGGTGGATAGATTATCCCTTTTTCAGTAACAATAGCGGTTATATTACAAGCTGGTGTTATATCAAATGCAGGATTTAGGACTTTAGTCTCATTAGGTGTCATTTGTTTACCAAAACGACTAGTAACTTCCCAAGACTCTCGCTCTTCAATAGGTATTAACTCACCACTTTTTAGAGACATATCAATAGTTGATGAAGGTGCAGCAATATACATGGGAATATTATAATATTTAGCAATAATAGATACATTTAATGTACCAATTTTATTTGCTACATCACCATTTGCAGCTACTCTATCACAACCTGTAATAACAGCTTCAATTAAACCTTTGCTCATTAGATAGGCTGCCATATTATCAGTAATAACAGTTACATCAATTCCTGATTCCATTAATTCAAAAGCTGTTAAGCTAGCACCTTGTAATCGTGGCCTAGTTTCATCTGCATAAACTTTGTAATTTATACCTAAATCTTTTCCAATATAAAATGGTGAAGTAGCTGTCCCATATTTTGTTGTAGCTAATATACCTGCATTACAATGTGTTAAAATATTACGCTTCTTCCCTAATAATTTTATTAAATGATTACCAATAGAAAAATTCGTATCCACATCTTCTTGATGTATTGCTTTTGCTTGTTCTAAAAGACCTCGTTCTTCATAATGAGCCTTCATCATTTTATCAATTGCCCATGTAAGATTAACAGCAGTTGGTCTTGCTTTAGCTAGATAATCTGCAACTTCTTCTAAGTTTTCACCATTTAAATATGAAATATACATACCATAAGCTGCGGTTACACCAATTAGCGGTGCACCTCTTACAACCATTTCTTTAATAGCATAAAAAACTTCTTCTTTAGTTTTAGCAATGTAATATGAAATTTCTAACGGTAATTTTCTTTGATCTAACATAATCAGTTTATTATCACTTAATCTGATAGTTATTATATCCATTTAATTACTCCAATTCATCAAGCCAAGATTTTGCACTGACGTCAGATGGCATTCTCCAATCTCCTCTTGGAGATAAATTAATAGAACCAACTTTTGGACCATCAGGAATACAAGAACGTTTAAATTGATGAGTAAAAAATCGTTTTATGAAAATTATTAGCCACTTCTTCAAATCATCTTCATGATACACTTCTAAGAAAGCTTGTTTTCCTAAGAATAATAATTTTTTAGGGCTAAATCCTTTTCTTATCATGTTATATAAGTAAAAATCATGGACTTCATAAGGTCCTAAAATATCCTCTGTTTTTTGAGATATATTTCCATCATTATCTGGTGGTAATAGTTCAGGTGATATAGGAGTGTCCATTATACTAGATAAAATATTACTTGCATGTTTATCAACTTCGAAATTTTTAACATAATCAATTAAATATTTAACAAGTGTTTTTGGTATAGAACAATTGACGTTATACATAGACATATGATCTCCATTATATGTACACCATCCAAGTGCTAATTCACTTAAATCACCAGTACCTACCACAATACCATTTTCTTTATTAGCGATATCCATGGCGATTTGATAACGTTCTCTAGCTTGTACATTTTCATATGTAGTATCATGAATTGATGGGTCATGTCCTATATCTTCAAAATGAGATAAACACGCTTTTTTAATGTCAATTTCTCTAAAAGTAGCTCCCACTTCTTTAATTAATGCCACAGCATTATCATATGTCCTATTAGTAGTACCAAAACCTGGCATAGTAATTGCAATAATACCTTTTTTATCCAACCCAAGTTTTTCAAATGCTTTATTTGTTACTAATAAGGCTAAGGTGGAATCTAAACCTCCTGAAATGGCCAAAACTACTTTTTTACAACCAATGTGGCTAATTCTTCTGGCCAATCCAGTTGCTTGTATTGCAAATATCTCTTCACATCTTTGATGTAGTTTTCTTTCATCTGATGGTACAAAAGGTGTTTTATTTATTTGTCTTATTAGTTTTGTAATAGTTAACTCTTCTAAATTATATGAAGCATATTGATAAGATAGTGAAATATCATCTTCCATATATACTGTATTTTTCATACGATCATGGGCTAATAGTGATAAATCAATCTCACCTATAGTTATTGTTGATTCAAATGAGAATCGTTTCCCTTTAGCAAGTAATCTACCATTTTCAGCTATTAATGTGTGACCACCATATACCAAATCAGTAGATGATTCATTAGGACCCGCTGAACAATAAATATAGCCACATATCCCACTAGCTGACTGCCCTATAACTAATTGCTTTCTATAATCTACCTTACCAACTAGTTCATTACTAGCAGACAAGTTAAAAATCATATGAGCACCTTTTTTAACATGATATGAACTAGGTGGAATACCTGCCCATAAATCTTCACATATTTCAATGGCAAAAGAAGCTTTCTCATTACCTATTGCTTTAAATATTGTATTAGGCGAAAAAGGAACATCATTGCCAAGTAGTGAGATACTTTCATTAAGATCTTTTCCTGATGAAAACCATCGTTCTTCGTAAAACTCAGCATAGTTTGGTATATATGATTTTGGAACTACACCTAGTATTTTTCCTGATTGCATAACAATTGCCACATTAAATAATTGATTTTTGTGACGTATTGGCATTCCAAATATAATAACCATGTTGCTATATTTGGTGCTTTTAGAAATATTTTCTAATTGTAATTGCGCTTGATCTAATAAATGCTGTGAAAAGAACAAATCTCCACAAGAATACCCTGTTACACTAAGTTCTGGAAAAAGCAAATATGATAGTTGTCCATCATATTCTTTTACAGCTTTTATTATGACAGCACTATTGTACTGACAATTTGCAATTTTCATTTCTGGTGAGTAGGTCCCTACTTTGACATATCCATAATTCATCATAATACCTCATGGGTATTGTACCATAATTTTATTATTTAAGCACTCTTGTTAAGACACGTAAATAGTTACCACCAGCGATTTTATCAATTTGCTCTTGTGTATAATTAAGTATCGCTAATTGCTCTAAAACAGCAATTAATGCAATAGGACTATCAATTGCTGAGTGTTCCCTTGGTATCCCATCAAAGTCAGTCCCAAAACCTACTGTATCTACAGATGCCACTGTACAAATATGTTCAATATGTCTAATTACATCAACTACTGAAGTATCACCTTGTTCTTTTAAAAATCGTCCATACATATTTATACCAGCTAAACCACCATGTTTTTTTAGTGTAACTAACATGTCATCAGTTAAATTTCTGCTATTTTCACATATTGCACGCGCATTTGAGTGAGTAGCTACAAAAGGGTTAGAAGATATTTCACTTAAATCATAAAAACTTCTATCATCTAAGTGCGATACATCAAGAATAATTCCTAATTTTTCAGCTTTTTTAACTAGGTTCGCCCCTTTTTTAGTTAGCCCATGAGATAATTTACCTAACACTCCTCCAGCATATGAGTTACTACCATTCCATGTCATAGATAAACACCTAACTCCATCCTTATATAAGTCATCTAAAGTTATTTGTTTTTCATCTAGGAAATATAGACCCTCAACTGATAATAATGCCCCATGTCCTTTAAAATTTAAATCACTTTTTGTTAATATCCTAGGTATATTATTTTTTTCACATTCATTTTGTAAAATACTAACCATATTCTTATATTGATTAATTGCTTCTAAACCTTTAATGCTAGGAGATACAAAAACTGCATAAAATTGCAAATAGTCACTACTAGTTTTTTTTATTCTATTTAGACTAATTTGTAATGAATTCTCTTTAAGTGTCTCTTTTTTTTCTTGTAATGCTAACAAAGTATCACAATGACCATCTACGATATACATGATTTTATTACCTCGCTTATTCCTTGATAGTGTCTCTCTTGATAATATTCCATTAATTGATTAGTTACATTATCATGAATAACCATCTGTTTTGTTTCATCATCTACCTCTCCTAATTCCATATCAAAGGCAGGAATACCATACTTTTTATATAGATAATGAGGTAACGAACCATAACTAGTACCAAAGTAAATAGAAGGTTTCTTTTTAACACCAAACCCTTTTGTATAAGGTTTAAGGTACTTCATACATTTATTAATATATAACGTATCATCTTTAGAATATTTAGACAATAAAAAGCTATCAGTACATATACTTGATAGACTGTGAAAAACAAATACAACTTGTGGCATAGCAAATTCAATAAAATCAATTAGTGCTTTAGTTTCAGGTTCTGATTCAGGATTTTTCCCTCTATAGGTAGGAGATGTTAAAACATCTGTTCTAAAGCCATACCCTAATTCTA
This sequence comes from Clostridia bacterium, assembly GCA_030590175.1. Taxonomy (GTDB): domain Bacteria; phylum Bacillota; class Clostridia; order DUPQ01; family DUPQ01; genus JAFGUQ01. Next base: position 12,976 of record JAUUZE010000003.1, on the reverse strand, counting down.
CTATATCAAATTGTGCATCAAAATTTCTATTTAAATCCACACCATTTGCATTCTTTCTCAAATACCATGGTACACCTTTAACTTGTTTTTCTCGTTGATCAGGATTAGCATTTACTAAAAAAGATAATCCAATTTTTTTAAGTAATGAAGATTGCGACTTTAATAATTTTTTTATGGTATAAAGCATTAACTCTGGTCCTGACTCACCAGCATGAATAAGTCCTACAAACCCAAGCTTAATATGTTGACGATTTCCAATTGTAATACTGTCAATATCTCTTCCTAAAACTGAATGACCATGGTTTGATATTTTAACTAAATCAGGATAATCACAAGCCAATTGTGATAATTCGCTTTTTATTGTTTCATATGGTAACCATAATTTCTGATTTCGCGGTTTAATTAATAGGGGTCCATATACAATATCATTTAAAAGTGACCCTATATAGTATGCATAGGTAATCCCTTCTTTTACATCTTTATCTTCATACGTATAAAAACTAATATCAACATCAACTTGTAATATTCCTTCATAAATTACTGTTGCATCTTTAATGTCTAGTGAATATGCAAATTCTTCATAATCACGTCCAAATAAAAAATCATTACAAATCTGACGAAAAATAGTAAACACAATAGGTTTATTTGATTTACTAGCTCGCTGTGAACGATAAAATTGCAACGTAACCTTTTTACCATCATAAGTTCCTGATAGTTTTCTAATAGCACTATATGTCATTTTCTTCTACTTTCATTTTTCCCATAATACCTATTTTCACTAAAAGTTCTTTTTCTCCATTAAATGGCCACCAGTGCCATGATTGATGAATTAATCTTGTCTTTTCAACTAAGTCCTCTAGTCCATACGGACCAAGCCCTTGTCCATACTTCATCAAGTAATCTTCATAATATTTATCAATAGAAGATTGATTATTTTTATTTTTTAATGCAATATACTTAGAATCATCTAGCATAAATTCTAAGTAATCACTTATTACAATTATTTTACCACTTTCATTTAGACAAAAAAGTAATTGATTATTAATTTTATCAATAAATAAACTTAATAATGATAATAAGGGTTCTATGTACTCATTATGTAGGGTATCTTCAATAAATTCATTAAGATAAGCTAAGTATTGTGGTAATAATAATTGGGTATAAAACGGAGAAATAATAAGTAAATCATATTTTGAATCGATTGAAACATCAATGTTCATATGGCTTACTATTCTAAAAAACCTCTTTATGCCTTCTAAATCTTTAGCTTGTAATAACAAGATTACTTGTTTATAAAAACCAACATCATCTAGACATGTAATATCTTTGGTTATAAAGGTTACCTTATTACTACTAATATTTTGTGCTTTTAACCCTAACGACATGGCCTCTTTATCAATATCATATAGCGAAATGCTTGTAACTTGATTAAGAATTTTTTCCATTGGAAAATCTGTTATATGTCCTGCTCCAATTATTATTACTTTTTTATTTAAAAGATAGGGTTTATAAATTTTATACATCTCATCACTATATGATTGCCAAGAAACTAATGCGTTTTGTATATTGATTGTTTTATTCAATGTATGTTGATAAGCTTTTATAGTATGCATATTACTCTCTTTCATATAATTTGATTATATTGCTTTTCAATATATATGTAAACACAAAACAAAACCTCGTATAATATCGAGGTTTTGTTATTTTTATTTCTTTTTAGATTGTAAATACTTATCAATTCCAACTGCCGAATCATGGCCATTGGCTACCCCATTAATAATATCAGGGCCTCTAACAATATCACCACCTGCAAATAGCCAAGGAACATTAACAATTTGGCCATTTTCAGCAGTAATTATTTTACCTCTAACAATTTCCATTTTTTCTTTTATTTCATCGGTAATCATGTCATATTCTGGCATTTGTCCTGTTGAAATATATACCTGTGTTGCCTCTATAACATGACTATCAGATTTGTCATAACTTGGGTTAAAATTATTATCTTCATCAAAGATTGATAATACTTTGTTTACTTTTAAACCAACAATTTTATTATTTTTAATAACAATCTCTTCTGGTCCATACCCAAAGCTACCAATAATTCCTTCTTCTTCCCCTTCTTCTAACTCTTCTAAGTCAGCAGGTAAGATATCTCGATGTTCTAATGATGCCATTTTAACATCAGCTTTACCATATTTTTCAATCTGTAGTCTTAATAATGTTCTTGCAACATCAAATGCAACATTACCACCACCAATAACAACAACTTTTTCATGAATATCAGGCATTTTAGATACATCTCTTAAATAGTCTCTTGTTTGCGCTAAAAATGGAATTGCATATTCCACATCACCATGATCGTTTCCAGGAATATTTAATTTTCTAGATAAAGAAAATCCAATTCCTAAAAATACAGCATCATACTTTTCTTCTAGTTGAGCAAGAGTAATATCTGTTCCAACTTTAGTATTTGTAATAAAGTTAACACCAGTTTTTTCAATCATAGAAATATCTTTTTGTACACTAGCTTCTGGTAATCTATATTCAGGTCCACCATAGCTAATAACACCACCTGGTATTGCACGTTGTTCATATACATCAACTTCATATCCTAATGTACGTAAGTAATAAGCTGCTGATAAACCAGATGGTCCAGAGCCTACAATTCCTACTTTTCCATTAACAGGTTCAGTAACAAATGATAATACAGCCTCTTCATAATCTTCCATAGGTGTGTTATCAACAATATATCGTTTTAACCATCTTATTGAAATTGCTTCACCTCTGATTGCTAACGAACAAGCGCCTTCACATAAGTGGGTACAAATTCGTCCACATACGTTTGATAGTGGATTAGTTTTATATAGATGAGTTATGGCACCCTTTAAATCATTTTCATAAATACTTCTAATGTATTCAGGTATATTCATGTGAGCAGGACATGTATCAGTGCAAATACCACATTCTACACATCTAGCACTTTCAGCTAATGCCATTTCCATTGAATAACCTTTTACGATTTCTATGAAAGAATTTTTTCTACTAACATCTTCATGTTCCATTTTCACTCGCACTAAATCAAGCAATTCAGATGTTTCATCGCGAACATAACCTTGTTTTGCTTTATTATTGTGAATACCATTAATATCTGGTATAAAGTAAAAACTTTCAGCATCCTTTGATAAATGTAAATATTCTTTTGACATTTTTAATGAGTCTGATACACATATATCAACACAAAGAGCACAAAAAGAACATCGACCGTAATCAAAACCAGGTCGCTCATTTTTTTTGCCATCTTCTATTTCTAGTGATGCAATTTCAACCATACTAATAGCATTAGTTGGACATATAGACTCACAGGTACCACAACCAACACATTTATCCCAGTCGTTCTGATGAAAACCACGATACATATCTGAACCTTCTCTAGGATTCTCAAAAATATCTTTTTTAAGTATTGTAACTGGTCTTCTTAGTAGATATTTCCATGCTTTTACTGGTGCAAAAAAACTTTTTCTTTCATTCATATAATCACCTACCTATCTATCTCTGGTGAGCAAACACCCATTGTATCCATCCAAAGGGATGCATCATCAATTCTATGACCTACTAAATATTTTTCAATACCTAATAGCCCCTGTGGGAAAGACGCGCCTCTAACAGCTATACGATAAGGCATTTCTTTTCCATCTGATACAATGAAATATCCATATTCTCCTCTGCTTGATTCAATAGCAGAATAGACCATTCCAGCTGGAACTGTCCAACGCAGTGCACTTCCAGTAGAAACTCTAGTTCTAACTTCGCCTTCTTTTGGCATTTTTTCAATAACCTGCCTAAGAATTCTAATACTTTGGAAAATTTCCTTATACTTAGTATTCATTCTAGTTAACCCATCTGAATAATTTGCAATTGGTACATCAAATTCAACTTGATCATATCTAGCATATGGTTGAACTTTTCTAAGGTCATATTCTTTTCCTATTGCAGATCTCATTCCAATACCAGTTACACCTAGTTCCCATACAACATCAGCTGGTAACATAATATTATCTTTAATACGTTTATGAATAATAGGATGTTTTAGTGCTAATTCTTTATACTCTGGAATTTTAACATCTAATTCGTCTAATAACTTACTAACTTTATCTAAAATCCCAACTGGTAATTGCTTTCTAACACCACCTGGTACAATATACATATGATAAACTCTAGCTCCAGTTATTTCTTCAAATAAATCTAAAATCAAATCACGCTGTGCAATAGCCCAATAAGTGATTGTGTACATTCCAGTAGGTCCACCAATGCCTCCTAACCCCATAATATGAATAGCTAAACGAGCCATTTCTAAAATTAACATTCTAATCCAATGTGCTTTTTCAGGAACTTCTACATTAGCTAGGGTTTCAATTCCTTGTGCATAAACCATTTCATTAATATCTGGTTCCACAACACAAATTCTAGGAATTAAAGCTAAATTACCCATCCAAAGTCTTCTCTCCATAAGTTTTTCAAAACCACGGTGTAAAAACCCAGGTGTAGGACGTGCTTTTTTTATTATATCTCCATCAACATACATATGAACACTATAGTTTCCATGCATTCCAGGATGCTGAGGACCTAAAAACAGTTTTACTTCTTTCATTTAGTCAACACCTCCTATTTTAGAGCGATATATTTTATCTAAATCACGCTTTGGAAACTTACTATCTGAATATACTTGGGGATCAAAATCTTTTCTAAGTGGAGGTATATCATCCCAAATTTCTAGTAGTAATGGTTTAGAATAGGAATCATTTCCTTCAAAGGTCACTCCAAAGAACTCATGTACTTCTCGCTCATAATACTTTGCACCTGGAAAAATATTTATTATTGTAACAAATGCTGGATTGTCTCTAGGTATTATGGTTCTAACTATAACAAACAATCCTAGTTCCCAGTTATTAAGAATGTAGATTAATTGGAACTCGTTATTAGCAATCAAATCAATACAAGTAAGAATACTTAATTGAGTAAATCCAATTGATTTTAAATATGCTAATGACTGATGAACATCGCCACTATTTATATCAATAGCAAACTGTCTATTGGTAATAATTTCACTATTTGTAATTGTTAAGACATCATCAATTTGTTTGATAATATTATTCATGGAATTCATCATGTATAATTACCTCCTTTAATGAGTCTAGTTGATTTTGCTTATACCATTCATAATTTTCTTGGTAATGGCGCCATCCATTGGCTTGCCCTTTTTTTATCATGGTAATTAAATCAGCAAAAGCATTCATAATTCCTTCTGGACGTGGCATACATCCTGCAATATACAAATCAACAGGTATATATTTATCTAACTGATTAATAGTTGCATAGGAATCATAGTAGATTCCTCCATTGATTGTACATGAACCAAAAGCTACAATATATTTAGGATCTTGCATCTGCTCATAAGAGTAGATAACCCTTCTTAGTGTTTTGCTACTTAAGTAACCTGTAATAAGCAGTACATCTGCTTGTCTAGGTGTAGCCATTGGCCCCATTCCTAAACGTTCCATATCAAATCGTGATGTCATTGTTGGAGGCAATTCAATTGCTCCACAACCAGTACAATACCATTTCATCCAAATTGAGTTGGCACTGAAAAAATCACCGATTTTTTCCCATAAGTTTCTGTTATCTTGATTTTCTAAAACCATACAGATACCCCCCATCCTAAGAAGATGACTACTAAGCCCTGAATAATTGCGAAAACTAACGGAACTCTGTAGAAAAATTTAACAGCTTGATCAATTTTAAATCTAGGCATAACCTGAGATATTATATTGACCAGAGTATATAATATTGCATATTTGATGGCATATACTAAAATTGAACTTCCACCACCAAAGAATAAACTTAAAATTAATGATACTTCAATAAATGTCATTAGTTCATGTAAAATGAACATAAATCCTAAATGTTTTCCACCATATTCTACCATTGGTCCTGAAGCAATTTCAGCAGGAGCAATGAAAGAGTCAAAGGGTTTTTTACCCAACATACCAAACAATGCTATAAAGGCTACAATGCCTCCTAAAGGCATTCTAACGGCATTCCAACCTAGAACACCCATTCCTTGTTGCATAGCGGCAATTTCTGATACAGAGGCTGTATCAAAGGCAAATATTAATGTAAAGATTACAATCATTAATGGAACATCATAAGCAACCATATTGGTTAGTGCTCTAGATACACCTATACTTGCCCAAGGGTTACCAGAACCTGCTGCACTCATAGCCATTCCTAGCATTCCAACAGCTAGTAGATAAGAAATTACAAATACATTATCCATATTTGGGAATGCTTCAAATCCAGCAACAGGAATGAAAATAACCGTTGCCATAATTCCTCCAAGTGCCATTATTACACCAAAGTCAAATACCCATCCATGAGTAATTGAACCTTTACGTAGCGCTTTGAAGATATCTAAAAACTGTTGATACCATCTAGGTCCATATCTCTTTTGTATACGTGCAGTTACTTTTCTATTAACACCTGTTAAAGCTGTCTGAAAAATAAATGCTGCCAATAAGACAATAAAGCCATAAACAAAATTCATCACAGTCATTATAGAACACCTCCTAAGAAAAATATTGCAAACACAATGATAATCCAGAATATGGTAATTGCCGGTTTAGAACTTGAAAATAGGCTCTCTGCCATATGCCCAATCTCTTTTATCTTAATTGATACTTTTTCATATAAGTTAAGTACTGGATAAGGTTTTTTTGTTAATCGCTCAAAAGGAGCATAAAAATTACTTGAATAATGTAATAACTCTGGTGTATGAATAAACTCAGCTGAAGTATAGGTATCCATTAAAGTTACCCTTCTGCTCTTTCTCCTTAAGATGAATATTACTAAAGCAATTAAGAAACCATATCCGAATACAATAAATACTCTTAAAGCGTCTAATACACCATTTGATACTACAATTGTGTTTCCAACTAATACTATTTCTTGTATTCCAGCTTCAAGTTGAATATCAGCTATGACACGTAATACAACATTTGGGAATACTCCAACTAATAATGTTGCTATAGTTAATAAGTACATTGGAATTTGCATCATTATATTAGCTTCTTTTATTTTTTCATATTTTGGAGCTAATTGACCTAAGAATACAGCACTAAGTGGTCTAAACACATACATAAATGAACCAATTGAACCAAAGAAAGCAGCTGCCGCTAGGAATAATAACCCACGATCTGCAAGTCCTTGTAATATTAACCATTTAGAAACAAATCCACCCATTGGAGGTATTCCTGCCATGGATATAATTGCAATTAAATAAACAGTATAAGTTACTGGCATTCTATGAATCATGCCACCTAATTCTGACATTTTTGTTGTTCCAGTACGATATGCCACTATGGCAATTGTAATAAAAGCTGTAGCTGAAGCTAATGCATGGGAAATTAAATGAAGCATTCCACCTGCAAAAGCTATTTGATCATATAATAAAATTCCAATTAATATATATCCTCCATTTGCTACAGAGGAATATGCTAATAACTTTTTAGCATCATCTTGCCTAATGGCCATCACTGTTCCCACAACAATTGAAATTGCACCAAGCACCATAATTATGTATAAAGGTGCTGGTATTCCCATAATAGTGAATGTATTAGCAAAAACTTCATAAGCTGCAAATGCTGTAACACTTAGATAAGCGATAAATGCTCCCATTTTTACTAGTCCACCTGATAATACCGGTGAAAAGGTATGTGGAGCACTTCCATGTGCCATTGGTAACCATACATGAAATGGGAATATACCAATTTTACTAAGTCCAGCTAATATAAATGTAAAGAATACAATTAAAGCTAATACTGGTTGTCCAGAAAGCGCACTAAATGCTGTTGAAATTTCTAATGTTCCAGAAACTTGATAAACTAACATCATTGCAAAAAGTGTTACCATTGAACCAATTGCACTAACTACATAGTATACATAAGATGATTTTCTAGATTTTCCCATCTGTATAATGAAAGTAGATGTCCATACCACTGTTTCCCAACAAATGAATAAAGTAATGAAATCTCTGGCAAAAAACATTCCAATTGTTCCAATTAATGAAACTAAAAAGAATAAGTTATATGCAGCAGGATAAATCATTTTTTTTATCCAAAATGGATTTAGAAAAGCTGTTGTGAAATATACTGTCACCATAACCATGGAAAAATACCATCCAACAGTTGTTAATTTAAAAGTGAAAAACGACAAGCTATAAGATTGACCTATACTATCTTTTATTAAAAATAGCATAACAATCGTAGCTAGTGAAGTTACAATAGTAAAGTAAGCTCCTAATTTGCTATTAACAAGTGATAATAAATATGTAACTGCTGCTAAGGTAAGCAGGGTGATTAATACAGTAATTAAAGTCATTATTCCCCTCCTTTACTTTGAGATATTGTAAATGATGGTGATTGATCACCTAATAGTGGTTGTCCATCTGTTACAACTTTTTCTGTTATATCTATTAATACTCCACCTGCAATAATAACTAAGGCAACTATTAAACAGATTATTGTATTTTTAACTGATAATAATTGTTTTTTCTCTACTGCAAATGATTTTTCTGAAACTTGTCCTTCTTTTCCAGGTGCCCAAAGAGCTAGTAATAACTTAATAATATATGCCCCTTCAACTATAGCCATAAGTAAAATGATTGCTGGAAGAACATAGTTCTGCGCTTGGAAAAATCCAATAAGGATATTTAGCTTAGCATAGAAACCAATTAATAGTGGAATACCTGCCATAGATAAAGCTGCAATTGTAAATGCTATCCCAGTAAATTTATTATGAACAAATACACCGTTTAATGACTCATAGTCATCAGTTTCATATTTTTCAGTAAAAGCACCTGCAATGGTAAACATAATTAATTTAGAAATAACATTACTAATTAGTAAAATCACAGCTGCATATACTAAACCTGATATAAACAAAGCAGTAACTAAACCAGCTTGTCCAATACTTGAATAAAGTAGAATGTTTTTTACTCTTTTCTGGTTAAATGCTGCAAACTCACCAAAGACAAAAGTCATAACTGACATAATTAACATTAATAATGTTAAAGTATCACTAACTGGTAAGACGCTTACGAATAATTTACCAAAAACAAATAGAGCAGTTCCTGCAATTACTGATGCGAATAATGGAGCAATAAGTCTATTTGCATTTGAATAAACTCCTTTAACCCATCCACTTACAGGCATTAATTTAACTTCAACACCAATCCCAATGAAAATCAATAAGACTGGAACTAAAAGTTCTTTAGTAGTTAATAGAGGTAATTTTGCTGCTACATCAGCCATATTTAAACTACCTGTTAAGTTATACAATAATATAATACCTAGCAAGTATAAAACTGAACCAACTGAACCAATTACCAAATAGGTTATTGTGTGGTGATACTTTTTAGCTTGAGCACTTAAAATATATGCTGCAATAACTGTAATTTCCATAAAGACAAACAGATTAAATAAGTCACCTGTCAAAAGCATACCATTAATACCTGCTAATGCTGTTAATAAAACAATGGAATATTTACCCACTAAATCAAATGACACAACAATTGTAATGAGCATTAATGTGTTTATTAAGATAACTCCTACTAAAGTAAATTGATCGACAACAAGATTTATTCCATATGGAGGAGCAAATCCACCAATAATAGTTTCACCCGTTGTAATAAAGAATGCCAATGCTGTGTTGAAAAGTAAACCAACTAATAATAGCCATTTACCTGCTTTTTTAATAATTACAGATAAAAATGCTAATAATAACGGTATGACAATTAATAATACAGGATTATTCATCTTTCATACCTCCTATCTTTGCTAAATCATAGGTGCCATACTTTTTGTATAGCTTTCTAGCAAATGCTAACCCTAATGCTGTTATCCCTAAACCAATAACAATAGATGTTAATACTAATGCTTGTGGTAAAGGATCTACAAAATTACTAAGTGATGAATTGACCTGACTAGTTAAAATTGGTGCAACACCATTTGTAACAAAACCAATGGAGACAATAAAGATATTTACACCTAATTCCATGATATTAATAGAAATAATCATTTTAATAACATTTCTAGTAGATAATAATCCATACAATCCAATCATTAATAATAGTAATGAGGCTACTCTAATCATGAAGTTACCTCCTCTTGTAAATAACGGCTAACAACTGAAGTAATTTCAGCGCCTACCTTTAATCCAATTAATACGTATATTAAAGGAATAATTCCTGAACTAATTAACTGACCAACTGTTCCAGTTGGTATGAAGTTTGCTAAGAAATATCCTCCAGTTACTAATCCTGTTATTCCAATAAGAACATAAAGTGTACCAGCACTACCTTCTACTAGTTTAATTTTCTCAATAGCTGTAACAAATTTTTCATCAGCTAAATAAAGTAATAAAAAGGATGCTGCAATCATGGCACCACCTGGGAAACCTCCACCTGGTGTTAAATGTCCATGAGTAAACAAATATGTTCCTGTTACTAATAACATTGGAAAAATAATTCTAGCAGCTGTTCGTAGAATAAAACCACTTTTTTTCCTCTCAGCTAATTTTCCTGTTGAACCAAATAATAGTGATACTCCAATAGCAGAAAGAAACAGAACTGTAACCTCTCCTAAAGTATCAAAAGAACGATAATTTACTATTATACTAGTTACAATGTTTGCAGAACCTGTTTCTGCATCAGTAGTTTCATTAAAAATAACTTCACTTTGATTTTTTGTTACGTTTTTATTGATATAACCATTTGACACACTATCACTTGATAAAGAATCATTATACGTAAACAAATCAACACTATTTGAAATAGCTAGTAAAAATACTACGCTAAAAGCAATTACAAAGATTCCAATAAATATTTTTTTCATTTCTCTTTACCTGCTTTCTTCGCAGTTTTTATGGTAATAATAAAAATGAAGGTTATTAAACCAGAACCGATAACTGCTTCAGTAATCGCAACATCAGGTGCTCTAAATAATGCAAAAGCAACAACAGCCAACATACTCATGATTGATAGAAAAATAATACTATTTATAAGGTTTTTAGAAAATACTGCTACAAGTGCAAATAATACTAGAAAAACACTAACAGCTATTTCGATAATATTAACTATTTGCATCACTTTCCTCCTTTTCATAATAATCTTTCAATTCATCGACACCTGTTTTATCAGTTGCCTTAACACCACTCTTATAAGCTGATCTTATTAAGGTTGAGCTACTTATGGGATTGGTGATTAGAATAAATATAATTATAACTGCAAGTTTCGGGAACCAAGTTGGTTGATAAAGCCCTACTCCTATTAATGTAAAAATTGTTCCTAAAGTTGTAGCCTTAGTCGCAGCTTGTGCTCTGTTATAAATATCTGGCATTCTGACTAATCCAAGACCACCAATAGCATAGAAAAAGCCTCCAGCTATTAATAAAATAATTCCTGCTATATTCATGATTTACCCTCCAAAAACTTGGCAAATACCACAGTTTCTAAAAATGCTAAAATTGCATAAACAATGGCAATATCAAGATATAAAGATCTATCAAGTATTAAAGCAATAACTACTAATAACCCAGTTATTAAAATATTCATTGCATCAAGGCTTACTATTCTATCAAATGGAGTAGGCCCTACAATTAAACGAAAAACAGAAAAAACTACACCTAGTCCTGCTAAAGATAAGAAAATAATTGTACTCATTGAAATATCCTCCTTAACACTTTTTCAAATTTTCCAGCAATACGTGAAGATATATCTTCGCGGTCTTTTCCTTTGACATCAATCCAATGAACAAATAATCCATCTTCGGCTACATCAACTGTAATCGTTCCTGGAGTCAAAGTAATAGAATTTGCTAATGTTAATTTGCCAAGTTCATTTGTTACCTTGGTATCTACTTTTACAAACCCTGGATTAATTGGTATTTTGGGATTTAGTACTCTAATAGCAACATCAATATTTGCTTTGATTAGTTCAACTAAAAATATTGGTATGTACCAAACAATAAACAGTAATAAATTGACTGGGAATTTCCAAGTCAGTTCATAAGTAAATATACTTTTTGCTATGAAAGCGATAATCGCAGATACGATTGCGCCAACAATGAGTTCCACTGGTTGTACTCCTGCTAAGAGAAGCCAAACACCAAAACAGAGTATAAATGTTGAAAAATATCTTTTCACATTATCCCCCCTTTTATGTAAAATCTTCCACATATCATCATATTCTAATATGATAATATGTACTTATAATCTACCATCAAATAAACACTGTGTCAATTTTTTAACAATATTTTTTTTAGCAAATATTTACAGATACTATTATTGTGAGTATATGCCAATAACTCCCCTATTTCTAGGGGAGTTTTAAGAATTTTAATATAATTTTTTTAGGTATATTATTGGTTTTTTAATGTGTCAATTTGTATAATAATTCTACTTAACATCTCTTCATACTTTGTTAATTTTTCTCGCTCTTCAGCAACCACATCTTTTGGAGCTTTACTAACAAATCGCTCATTATTTAATTTTGAAGAAGCTCGCTTTACTTCATTTTCTAATTTACTCTTTTCTCCTTGTAACCTAGCAAGCTCTGCCTTGTAATCAATTAAATCTGATAGAGGTATATACAGTGTTGTTTTATCTAATACAAGAGAAACTGCTTTTTCTGGAATTGGTTGTGTAGAATCAATAATTGATACATCACTAGCATATGCTAATTTTTCAAAATAGTTTGAAGAACTAATAAGCAATTTTTTAATATCTTTATCATCAGTTATAAAAATTAGTGAAGCTTTCCTAGATGGTTTAACATCCATATTACTTCTAGTATTTCTTATTCCTTTAATAGCGTCCATTATAAAGTTTAATTGTCTCTCTTCATTTTCATATATAAACTCTTCAT
>JAUUZE010000171.1 GCA_030590175.1 Clostridia bacterium | reverse complement strand
CCTTTTTGATCTTTTAAAATATACTTTGGTTCCACAGAAAAGATTGCTTGTGTAATATGTTGTAGTTTAGTTTTATAATCCTTATTATCGCCTGATTTAATATACTCAGAAATATATTTATCTAAGTGAGATATGATGAATTTTCCTGTAAAATGTATACCTTTTTCTAGATATATAGCTCCTATGATTGACTCAAACACATCAGCAATAATGGAATCGTTTTTATTTATTTTTCGTCGTCTTCCTGAATTACCAATTAATATATGCTTATCAATTCCCAGTTTTTTTCCAACTTCTGTTAACGTTTCACCACAAACTGCATAAGCTCTAGTTACAGTCATTTGCCCTTCATTTAAATAGATATGTTTATCAAAAAGATACTTACTAATTACAATTTGTAAAACAGAGTCGCCTAAAAACTCTAGTTTCTCATAGTTTTCTACTTTATCAAATGAACTATGGGTAATAGCTTGTACTAATAGGTTTTTATCAATGAATTTATAATTAAGAATTTTCTCTATACTATTAATATTTTTTTCATATTTCATTAATTATTATTCACCTAATTTCTTAATAACCAAAGTTGCATTATGGCCGCCAAATCCAAAGGAATTAGTCATCCCATATGTCATGTCTCTTTTTATTCCCTTTTCAAGAACAATTCCCTCAACACTACATTCTGTATCCACATTTTTAGTTCCAATTGTAGGTGAGACATATCCATTTTGTAATGATAATGTAGTTATAATAGTCTCTAACGCTCCAGCTGCTCCCATACAATGTCCTGTAATTGATTTAGAAGAAGTAATTGATATGTCATATGATTTGCCAGCATATAAGTTATTAATTGCCATTGCTTCCATTTTGTCGTTAAGGAGTGTCCCTGTTCCATGGGCATTTATATAATCTAGTTCATCTAATGTAATATTAGCATCTTTCATGGCTAACTCCATGCATCGCCTAGCCCCATCACCCTCTGGTTCTGGTGCTGTAAAATGAAAAGCATCACAAGTACAAGCATAACCAACAACTTCACTTAAAATAGTAGCTCCTCTTTTTTTAGCATGTTCATACTCTTCTAAAATTAAAACAGCAGCTCCTTCACCCATAACAAATCCATCTCTATTTACATCAAATGGAATACATGCTGTTAATGGGTCTTCACTTTGAGACATAGATTTATTTGCTGCACAAAATCCAGCAAAGGTTATTGGTGTTAAAGTGGCATCTGAACCACCTGCAATCATTATATCTGCTTCGCCTCGTTGAATAACCCTAGTAGCATTTCCAATAGCATTAGTTGATGATGCACAAGCAGTAATAACTGCTTCTACAAATCCTTTTGCTCCAAATTCAATTGCGATTCTACCAGCTGCCATATTTGGAATCATCATTGGTACTGAAAAAGGGCTCATACGGCGATAGCCTTTTTCTTTAAATATTTCATATTGAGAAATCAAGGTTTCTACTCCCCCGATTCCTGTTGTAACAGATACGCCCATACGCACATTATTTTTGTCTTCGTCTGTTAATTTAGCATTTTTGTATGCTTCTATAGCCGCAATTAACGCATAATGGCTATATCGATCAAGACGCCTTACGTCTTTTCTGTCAAGATAATCTTCTGCACTAAAATTCTTAATTTCAGCTGCAACTTTAGTAGGAAACTCTGTTGTATCAAACCTTTCTACCAAGTTAATGCCGCAATTACCTTGCTTAACATTCTTCCAAAATTCCTTGACATTCAAACCAGTAGAAGATATAACTCCCATACCGGTGATGACAACTCTTTTATAGTTATTCATTTGCCCCACATTTCTAAATAGGTAAAAAAGTCCCCTTAGGGACCTTTTTACTTATTATTCGTTATATATTCAACGGCGCTTCCAACTGTTGAAATTTTTTCTGCTTCTGTATCTGGAATATCAATTCCAAATTCATCTTCCATAGACATAATTAGTTCAACGATGTCTAGAGAATCTGCACCTAAGTCTTCAATAAAAGATGCTTCCATTTTGACTAAATCATCATCAACGCCTAATTGTTCTATAATGATTTCTTTTACTTTATCAAATACCATTTTTGTATTACCTCCTATATTAGTATTTATCAGAATTATCATATTACATAACAAGTCCTCCGTCAATATTTAATACTTGTCCTGTAATATACTCTGCCTGATCACTGGCTAAGAATAAAACCGCCTTAGCCACATCCGTTACTTCCCCGAATCTTCCAGCTGGAATATTGCCAAGATAACTGGTTTTAAGTTCTTCGCTTAATCCATTAGTCATATCGCTTACAATGAATCCAGGGGCAACCACATTACATGTAATGCCTTTTTTGCCTATTTCCTTTGCAACTGATTTAGAAAAGCCAATTATACCTGCTTTAGAAGCAGCATAATTTGCTTGACCTGGGTTACCAATCAAACCAATAATTGATGAAATATTTATAATTCTTCCCCATCTCTTTTTCATCATTGGTCTAATGGCCTGTTTAGTACAAAGAAAAGTTCCTTTTAAATTTATGTCAATGACTTGATCAAATTGATCTTCAGTCATTCTCATCAATAACATATCTTTTGTAATACCAGCATTATTTATTAAGATATCAACCTGGCCAAAAGTTTCACTAGCAATAGTAAATATATTAGCAACATCATCTTGGTTTGCCACATTTCCAATTGCAACTACATATGAATATCCTTGCTCATCAAATTTAGCAATCAATTCGTCAAAATATGGTGACTTTCTTGAAGCATTCAACACTACATTGGCACCATCTTTTGCAAAAGCTAAAGCAATGGCTTTACCAATTCCTTTACTTGCGCCTGTTACTAATACTGTTTTGTTGTCAAAATTCATGATTGCTCCTGTAAGCTTTCTAATGTTTTATTAAGAGAAGTCATATCTTGTACATTGTACACTGTTACGCTTCTATCAGTTTTTCTAATTAACCCACTTATTGTTTTTCCAGGACCGATTTCAATAAAGGTATCAATTCCCTTACTAATCATGTACTGAACAGAATTTGTCCACTTAACTGTTTTACTAACTTGATCTACTAATAATTCTCTTATAACTGTTTCATCTTTATATGGTAGCCCTGTTGTATTTGAAATAATATCAATCGATGGTTTGTTAAAAGAAATCGTTTGTAATTGTTTATCTAATTTTTCACCTGCACCTTTTAAAAGTTCACAATGAAATGGCGCGCTAACAGCTAAAGGAATAACTCTCTTTGCTCCCTTTTTAGCAAGTAATTCTCCTGCTTTTTTTAGAGCTTCTAGTTCACCTGAAATAACAACTTGACCTGGGCAGTTAAAATTAGCACAAGCAACATATCCAAAATTACTTGCTACCTGACAAGCTTCTAAAACTACTTCATCTGCTAATCCAATAATTGCAGTCATACCACCTACACCTTTAGGAACTTCTTCTTGCATATATTTTCCTCTTAGTCTAACGGTGGCAATGGCTTGTTCAAATGATAAAGTATTTGCATAGACATTAGCTGTATATTCACCTAAACTTAAACCTGCTGTCATATCAGCTTTAAT
>JAUUZE010000103.1 GCA_030590175.1 Clostridia bacterium | reverse complement strand
CTCAGACACATTAAAAGTAGAAGCAGAAGCAATCTTAAATAAGCTAGTTGCTGATGGAGTATTAACAGCAGATCAACTAGAAGCTATTGGTTCATTTGAAAAAGGAAAAGGAATGCACATTGAAGAAGTTCTTGGTGACGCATTAACAGACGAACAAGAAGTAGCTATTGAATCAGCAATGGATGAATTTAAAGCATTAAGAGACGAAATGCATGCTTCTAGAACAAATGGTAACGGCGGAAGCAGAAACCGTTCAGAATTACAAGATTGTGAAAACACAACTGAAGGCTAAACTTAAATTATGGAGAGAAAAAGAATGGGTAACCGTTCTTTTTTTTTGCATGAGTATATATTATAATAAAAGAAAACGGGAGAAATATCATGAGCTTAATTTGTGCCATTGGTGAATTACTAATTGACTTTACCCCTGTGGGATTATCAAAACAGGGAAATCATATCTATGAACAGAATCCAGGAGGAGGTCCTGCTAATGTAGCTGTAGCTACATCAATGTTAGGATTACCAACATCATTTATTGGGAAAGTAGGTGATGATGGATTTGGTCATGAATTAAAAAGCGCAATGATTTCTAAGAATGTTGATGTTTCTTCATTGGCAATGACAGATAGTTGTCACACAACATTAGCTTTTGTTCATTTAGATGATGATGGAGATAGAAGTTTTACTTTTTATCGGAAACCAGGTGCTGATATTCTTTTATCAGAAGAGGATATTAATTTTTCATTAATTGATGATTGCCAATTACTTCATTTTTCATCAGTTTCTCTAACCCATGAACCATCAAGAAGTACAACTATTAAAGCAGTAAAATATGCTAAAGAAAAAGGTAAATTAATTTCTTATGATCCAAATTTACGAGAACTATTATGGGATGATTTAGAAACTGCAAAAAAAGTGATAACTAGTATGTTACCATTTGCTGATATATTAAAAATTTCAGAAGAAGAATTGTTGTTTTTAACTGGAGAAACAAACTTGCTTGTTGGGTGTGAGAAATTACAGAAGTTAGGTATTACATTGATTTTCACAACTTTAGGTAAAAAAGGATCAATGTTTTTATATAAAGATTTAACAGGTAGCGATAGAACTTATGATGTTAAAGTAGTAGATACCACAGGGTGTGGAGATAGTTTTGTAGGTGCGATTATATATAAAATAATGAATAGAGAAAATAGATTATCAAATATAACATTAGAGGAATTACATCAGATGAATGATTTTGCTAATGGAGCTGGTTCGTTAACTGCAATGAAAAAAGGAGGCAGTCCTGCCATGCCTACATGTAGCGAAATTGAGAAATTACAACTTGAGGCAACTAAATTATGAAGATAAGATTAGGTATACTTGCTTCCCATGGAGGCAGTAATTTACAGGCCATTATTGATCATATCAAAAAAGAAGATGTCCAAATAGAAGTAGTTGCTGTTATTAGTAATAATTCTAGTAGTTTTGCAATATCAAGAGCTAAAAAAGAAGGAATTGCTACTTATCATATTAGTAGTAAAACTACTAATGATGTGGGAAAACAAATGATTAAAGTTTTTAAGCAACATAAAGTAAATTTGATTGCTTTAGCAGGATACATGAAAAAAATACCTATTTCGGTGTTAGAAACTTACCCTAATAGGGTTTTAAATATTCATCCAGCTCTGTTACCTAATTATGGGGGAAAAGGAATGTATGGAATGAAGGTACATGAAGCGGTTATAAGTGCAAATGAACTATATTCAGGTGCAACTATCCATCTTGTGAATAGTCAATATGATGATGGTAGAATATTAAACCAACAAAGAGTAGCCATACTAAAAAGCGATAATGCCACAACACTTGCTGCTAAAATATTGTTAATCGAACATAAATTATATTTTGACACATTAAAACTACTAGCAGAAGATAAAATTGTGTTACAATAAAGGCAAATAGGGACAGATTAGAAAAACATATGGAGTAGGACATGAGGTATATTGGAAAAGGAACATACTGGAGAATTCTTTTTGGCATCTCCTTTGTTACATATATTATTAATATGTTATCTATTTTTTTGACTAATAATATGATGTTTTTGACTAGTTCATCTGGTTATAATTATATATCATTAATTTTTACAGGTATTTTTGTATATTTATTCTATACCTCTCTTAAAAAGGGTGCACTGACTATTCGGTATATTATTACCATGTTTGTTATATTAGTCTTTCTTCCATTTATTGTAGCTTTTTTAATAGGAAGTGTGACATTATGATGGATATACGTCAACAGTTAAAAAAATCACCAATTATTGCAGCTATTAGGGATGAAGAGCAGTTAAAACAAGCACTATTAACGGATGTTGCTTTAATCTTTGTTTTAGCAGCTGATATTTTTAGTATTAATACCTACATTAAGAGAATTAGACAAGCTGGGAAGAAATCATTTGTTCATATTGATTTCTTAGAAGGTTTAGGCAAAGATAGAAAAGCTATTGAATTTATTGCTAGAAAAGTAAAGCCAGATGGCATTATTACCACCAGAAGTAATTTAATTACTTATGCAAAGGAATATCACTTATTAACCATACAACGTTTTTTCCTTATAGATTCACAATCGCTAAAAACTTGTATTAAAACAATTAATCATATTCATGCAGATATGGTAGAAATTATGCCAGGTATTATGCCTAGAATTGTTAAAATAATTTCAAAAAAAATCACTGTACCAATCATTGCAGGTGGTTTAATTAGTAATAAAGATGATGTTTCTTTATTACTATCAAGTGGGGCAGATGGCATTTCAACTGGTAGTAGTTTTTTATGGGACTAACGAAATAAATAATAAAGTTAGGAGAATATAATGAATGCATTTGAAATAGCAATTATGTTAGAAAAAGAAGGAGAAGAGTTTTACAGAAAACAGGCAGACACCCATATAAATCATCTTAGAATAGTATTTATTTTACTTGCAGAAGATGAAGCTATGCATGCAAAACTTATTGAAAATAGTATAGCTGGAAAATATGATGAATTACCAAATCAAAAGACATTAAAAAAGATTAAACAATTATTTGAAAAAGATACAAATTTTTCGTTAGACACAAAAGAAATACTTACTCAATTGGATGTATATCGGTTGGCATTAGTAAAAGAAAAAGAGAGTATAGATTTATATAAAGAAATGTTATTAGAAAGCAAAAACAAACAAGAGAAACAATTATTCACCTTTCTGGTTTTACAAGAACAAGAGCACTTTAGAATTTTAGAAGAACTAATTATTATGGTTAATAGACCTAATGATTGGGTTGAGGCAGCAGAGTTTGGGAAAAGAGAAGAATACTAGTTTGAATTGTTTATGTAAACAATATATAATATAAGTAAGTTAATATTATTATTTGAGAAACGGAGCCATAATAGCCAAAAAAAGAGGAATCTTTTATTGTTGATATTATGGTTTTTTCTATGGAGGAAAAAGAATGTATGACATCATTATTATTGGCGCTGGAGTAATTGGCGCTTTTGTTGCCAGAAGTTTATCAGTATATGAATTAAAAATTTGTGTAATTGATAAGCATATTGATGCTGCCATGGGAACATCTGGTGCTAATTCAGGTATTATTCATGCAGGGTATGATGCTATACCTGGTTCCCTTAAAGCCTCTTTGAATATTGAAGGTTCAAGAAAAATGGAAAAGATATGCTCTGATTTAAATATACCTTATGAAAATTGCGAATCGCTAGTAGTTGCATTTTCTGATGAGGAAAAAAAAGTTTTAGAGCAATTAATGAATAAAGGAAAAAAAGGTGGCATTAAAGGGTTGTCAATTATTAATCAAGAGGAGATTAGGCGATTAGAACCCAATTTAAATCGCGATATTACATGGGCACTACTAGCAAAAACTGCAGCTATTGTATCACCATATAAGATGACAATTAATGCATTGGAAAATGCTGCTAATAATGGAGTAGAATTTTTACGAGAATATGAAGTGCTAGAAATTAATAAAGAAAATGATATATTTACAATAAAAACAAATAAAGAAAAATTAAGGGGAAAAGTAATAATTAACTGTGCAGGTGTTTTTGCTGATGAAATTGCTAAAATGGTAGGGGATAAAAGTTTTAAAATCATACCAAGAAGTGGTGAATATATTATACTTGATAAATCAGTTGGACCATTAGTTAACCGAGTAATTTTCCAAACACCTACCAAAGAAGGTAAAGGAGTTTTAATAACAAAAACAGTTGATGAAAATATTTTAATTGGTCCTGATGCAAAAGTAATTAGTGATAAGGCACTACATGAAACTCATAGTGATGCTATTGACTATATCTATAAAAAAGGACTTAAAATAACAGATAAAATCCCACTTCATAAATCAATTGCTACCTTTACAGGTGTGAGAGCCACACCTGATTCAGGTGACTTTATTATAAAAGAAAGTATAAGTTGTAAACATTTTATAAATGTGGCAGGAATGGATTCACCTGGATTATCAAGTGCACCAGCCATTGGTGATTATGTTTTAAAATTAGTAACACCTATGTTTTTAGATATTACCATGAAAAAAAACTATACAATAACGCTACCAACTAAAAAGTATTTTTCAAATATGACAGTTAACGAAAAAAAAGAAGCAATTAAAGAAAATAACCAATATGGGAAAATAGTATGTAGATGTGAAAATGTAACTGAAGCTGAAATTGTAAATGCAATTCATATGACAATAGGAGCCACTACTGTTGATGGGATTAAAAGGAGAACTAGAGCTGGTATGGGAAGATGCCAGGGAGGATTTTGCTTACCACAAGTAATTGATATTTTATCTAGGGAACTAAAAATAGATAAAGAAAAAATACAAAAAGGTGATGATGGATCATACATATTAACTAGGAGGACTCGTGTATGAAACTTATTGATTTAATAATTATTGGAGGAGGACCTGCAGGCCTAGCAGCTGCATGTCAAGCCAAAGAAAATGGAATAAACAACATATTACTATTAGAACGTGAAAATGTGTTGGGAGGAATTTTAAAACAATGTATTCATAATGGATTTGGTTTACAATATTTTCAAAAAGAGTTGACTGGTCCTGAATATGCAAATGAGTTCATTGAAAAAATACATAAACTTAAAATTCCATATAAAGTAAATACAATGGTTTTATCAATACAACCTAATAAAACAATTATAACTTCTAGTAAAGAAGAAGGCTATGTAGTTTACCAAGCAAAATCCATAATATTAGCCATGGGCTGTAGAGAACGACCAAGGGGAGCAATACGAATTCCAGGGACTAATCCAAGTGGTATATTAACGGCTGGTACAGCTCAAAAATTTGTTAATATAGATGGGTACATACCAGGGGAAACTTGTGTTATTTTAGGGTCAGGTGATATTGGTTTAATTATGGCCAGACGACTAACTTTAGAAGGTGTTAAAGTAAAAGCAGTGTGTGAATTCCAGCCTTATCCTGGAGGGCTAAGTAGAAATATTGAACAGTGCTTAATTGATTATAATATTCCACTTATGTTATCCCATACAGTGGTAGCTATTCATGGTAAAAAAAGAGTAACTGGTGTAACAATTGCAAAAGTAGATGAACATTTTAATATTATTGAAAATAGCAAACAAGAGATTGCCTGTGATACCTTGTTATTGTCAGTTGGGTTAATTCCTGAAAATGAGTTAACAAGTCAAATGGGAATAAAAATGGATCAAGTAACTAGTGGGGCTATGGTTAATCAAACTCTTGAAACTTCTATTAAGGGAGTCTTTGCTTGTGGAAATGTATTACATGTCCATGATTTAGTTGACTATGTTACCATGGAAGGAAATAGGGCTGCTAACTATGCTACTACATATTTAAACAACAGTAAAAACTTAATGAAAAAAAGAATAACAGTAATAGCAGATAAAGGTATTAGATATGTTATGCCACAATATATTGATATAGGCGAGAAGAATGAAAAAATTACAATTTATTTTAGAAGCAAAGAAATCTACCGCGAAAAAAATACTATTGTAAAATGTCAGAAAAAAATTATTTCTCGGCATAAGAACCTTAGATTAATGCCAGCTGAAATGGAAAAGATATTAGTAAAAACCGAAGATATTTCTGGTGATACCATATATGTAGGAGTAGATACAAATGATTAGAAAAATGACTTGCATAGTTTGTCCGCGAGGTTGTGAGATGGATGTGGAATATGAAAAAAACACATTTATTGGAGTTTTAAATAACTTTTGTTCCAAAGGAGAAGAATATGCTAGAGATGAAATCATCTCACCAAAACGTGTTGTAACTTCTACAGTAAAAGTAATAGGTGGTGATTTGTTAATGCTACCTGTTAAAACTGATAAGCCTGTTAATAAAGAAAAGATATTTGATATTATAAAGAAAATTTACCAAGTTAAAGTTACTGCTCCTATAGAGATTAATGATGTTTTATTAAGTAATATTGATGATAATGGAGCTAATCTAGTGGCAACAAGTAGTACAATCAATATTACAAAATAGTGACAGTACTTTACTAACAGTGGTATGATAATCATATGATAGATGGGGAAAAGATTTTTAGAAATGGACTAATTGATTTTCAAGTAGGGCAATGTCATGAAACATTACCTTTTTCTATGAAAGAATATGTTAAACAATCTTCTAAAGCACTAATAAAACAATTATGTATAACTTGCAAAGATGCTTATGGGCATGCTTATTACGAGTCTTCATATATTAAGAAAAACAATTTAATAAAAAGCGATTATTTAAAAGATGCTATAAGTATAAAAAATGAAACTGGTATAAAAATAATTGCATATTACAATGTATTATTAGATGATGTAATTGCAAAAGAAAATCCCACATGGCGAATGAATAATCATTTGGGACAACCTATTATTGCTTATGACTATTATGAAATTTTATGTCCTAACAGTCCTTATTTATCAATACTACATAGAAATATTTTAGAGTTAGTTACTAACTATGAGATTGATGGATTGTTTCTTGATATATCATATTTTCAACCAGATACTTGTTTTTGCCAATATTGTAAGAAAGAATTTAAAAAGATATATAATAAAGACTTATTAAGTGCAAGTAAAAAAGGAACAATTGGATATTGTGATTATTTGCAATTTAGACGAAAAAGTCGTTATAATTTACTTTATTCAATTAAAAATAAAATAAAAAAAGAAAAAAACATTTTTGTTATGTGGAATGGATCTGGTGCTCCATCATTGTGTGAAACTAAGATTGATAATCAATCTGATATTTTATCATCAGAATTTCACGCACCTGATTTTTTAGGAGGAATATTTAAAGCCAAATGGATGAGTCAGCG
>JAUUZE010000033.1 GCA_030590175.1 Clostridia bacterium | reverse complement strand
GTAATTTTTGTTTCCATTTTGAAAAGGAATTTAATAAGCTTTCACCTTCAATAATTTTAGGATTACTAAGTGTTATATGAACGGTTTTTCCATCTAGTTCCCAGTGAAAAACTAACTTAGTTGGATATTTACGACCAGAATGATGTTTTATAAAATCAGATGTTTCTAACTTAAGGGGAGTTCCATCTCCAGCTAAAATCTTATTACCCTTTGCTAGTAAAAAAACTGGTAGTTTTTTAGAACCGTATTTTTTACTTGCTACTTGTTCAACAAAAATCACAGTATAGTCATCAAGTTGTGCACGTCCCCAGTACCAATGATTCTGAACCCTTGGCAAAGAAATATTACCCCAATTATGATCATGATATCCAGAACCTGTAACGTTATATAGTTTTCCATCATAGGTTAAAGTACCACTAACTGTGCCGTATGGAATTGGTGCAACCCAAGCAAAATAATGCTCACGATCACCAAAGAATATTTTCCCATCTTTAGGCCTAAAAGGCGGTACAATTCCTGTAAATGTTAAGTCTGCATTCATATCTTTTACTTCGGCATGAAGGTTATATGTTTTTAAATCTCCATTTACCCAGTTTGGTCCAATAACTACATCACAATTTTTCTTTGAAGAAGTAAATACATCTGCTGGTAATTGCGATATTTTAGATATTTTAACTCCATTTGGGCGAGTGATAGTCATCATAACACCTGGTTTTAGTGGACCTTTATATTTCATTATTGATTTAGTCATATAAACAATAACCACAGTTGAACCATCATCTAAATTAGCATCAAAGTACCACCACTCAAAAAAACCACGTCCTGTATTAGTACGAAATCCATCTTCAAATAATTCTACTGTATCAGTTATACCTAATTTAATAAGTTCATCGGAATCTGTTATATAAATAGGCTTATGTTTTCTTTTGAATTCAAACATAACTTATCTCCTTTATATTACATAGATGGGTGAGAGGATAAATATATTTCTAATAACCCTCCTTGAACCAGTTGTTTATGTGGAATTGTATATTTTTTTATAGTTTTATTATTAAATGTAATTTTTTTAATATATCGATTTCTTTTACTATTGTGATATGTTTTTATATGTAATTGTTTACCACTATAGTATTGATTATCAAGGTTAATTGTTATTTCATCAAATATAGGAGCTGTAATCATATATGATGGATTCTCATAAGAACCACCTTTAATATCAAAAAGACCTAAACCAAGTAATAGGCTAGTTCCTGCTGATAAACCACAGTCATCATCTTCTCTGAATCCATTTTTCCCTGTGTTTGAAAATAACTTTTCTTTAACCATACGTGTCCATTTTTGACTTAAATGTGATGCACCAACTTCATGGAACACAGCAGCTGTAAAACGCATATTCTCATTTCCATAGTTTATATATGCTTTATTTCTACGAGTAGCAGGTTTTTTAGCATAGAATTTGTTTATTATAGATTTTTTAAAAGCACTATCTAGTTTTTTTATTAATGTTTCTTTTCCACCCATTAATCTTGCTAAGTGGGGAAGATCATAAGTTGCATAAAAAGTGTAACTCCATGAATTACCTTCACAGAATTCATTAGTATCTCTAGGGTCAAATGATTTTATAAAGTGACCACTTTTGTACTTAGGTCGTAAAAAGCCACTTTTTGTATCAAAGAGATGTTGATAGTTACGACTTCTATCGTGAAAATATTTACTATCTTTTTCTTTTCCTAATGCTCTTGCGAAATTTGATAAACACCAATCATCAAATGAATACTCAATGGTTTGAGATGCAGAATCACAATGGAAACCTTCACTGTTTCTTTCTCTAATTGGAATATATCCTTTATTAATATATGCTTCAATACCACCATCAAGACAAGTATAATGTTCATATCCTGATTTACCCATTAATCCACCTGGAAATGCATTAGCATAAATTCCTTTATAAGCATCTTCTAGTGAGAAATCCCTAATTCCTCTAAAGTAAGCAGAGATAATAAAACTACCTGAATGAGCACCAATCATTACATAGGTATAATTACCACCTGAAGGACCTCTAGGAACATAACCACCATTATTTGAAAAAGCAATTAATGAATTAACATAGTCAGATTTAATTTTAGGAAAGATTAAATCATAGATAACACTTAGACTCCACTGATTACCCCAGAACATATCTGCATTGCTAATCATAGGATGACCACTTGTTTTTCTAACAACTGCTTTTTCACTTGTCATATCAAGATATTCATTATTAACATCAGAAATAATGTGACCACCCATAGCACTTCTCCATAGATCTGTATAGAATTTCACAAGAATATTATGATTTTTACTCTTCACAGTTACTTTTTCTAAGTACTCATTCCATGTTTTTTTTGCATTATCCTTTACTTTATCAAAATCAAAGTGAGGTAATTCACTTAACATATTCTCTTTAGCGTTTTGTGTGCTAACAAAAGATAGAGAAACCTTCATAATTACCTGCTGTGTAGTGATATTTTCCATGGATAAAAGTAATTTACCATGGTTATCTTCCATAATAAAAGGTTGATCTAAGCTTATGTGAAAGTATATTTTACATGGTTTTGGTCGTCTAATTGTAGGTTTATTAATTACATAACCTTCAATTGTTTGATAATCGAGTTTTTTTATTTTATAACCAGACATTTCACTAGGTCCTAATTGTCTAGCTAAGTCTATTAATATGGTTTTTGTCTTTATAAGTGGGAATGTATAACGATGAATACCTACTCTATAGGTTGCACTTAATTCAGCAGTTACTTGGCAATCTTGTAAATACAAGCTATGGTAACCTGGTTTAGTAACCTCAGTTTTATGGGAATATCTATATCCTTTATCATAGGGTACTTCGTTTACAATAGGTAGAACAGCAATACCACCTAACTGCCATTGATGTATATGAGAAAAGCATTTAATTCGTTTTTCCTTATAACGGTAACCAACATCCCAACATCCATCTAGTTTATGATCAGGTTGAAGTTGAACCATCCCAAAGGGTAAACTAGCTGATTGGAAGAAAACCCATCTACCTCTAGGTTTAGCTGTATCTATTAAAATATCTACATAATCATAGGGTGTTATCATATCCATATATTAATTATAGCAGACAATTGACATATACTATGTAAAATTTTGTAAAAGAAGATTTCACTTAATTAAAATAAGTTATATATAAGAATATATTATAAGTTTTCTAAGTATTGAGTAAGAAAGTCTTTTGGTGTAACAATGCCTTTCATTTTAGGGAAATGAGTTGTATTTCCAGTAATCAAATAATCAATTTGTCTAACAGAAAATAACTCAAAAAAAGGTAAATCACCTTCATCTGGAAGACTTATATCTGTAATATCAGAGTTGATATTTATACCTATATTACTAATAAGCTTAAAAAATTCTGTAATATTTTCCTCTGAAAAACCAAATTTTTTACGTTTTAAAACATCTAAATACTCTAAAAGAATTCGCTGATCATAAAACATACTAATTTTTCTACTAGTAACAATTGTATAATCTAATGTATAAACATTATAAAATGTATAACATTACTTCTCAAATTATTTGTTATAGATGATATAATCAAACTAGTGAGGTATTTGATATGAAAAATGTAATTTTATTTTTTACTGACCAGCAACGTTACGATACAATATCTGCATTAGGAAATAATATAATTAAAACTCCAGCTCTTGATAGATTAGTTAAAAGCGGTATTTCCTATACCCATGCCTATACACCATCACCTGTATGTGTACCAGCTAGATTATCCATGTTAACAGGCAAATATGCCCATGAGACAGGATGCACTGTAAATAGTACAATGCCAGATGGTCATAAAAGTGTGATGCATATATTAAAAGAAAATGGATATCAAACCCATGGAGTGGGTAAAATGCACTTCACTTTTAAAGATGATAAATTCTTTGGATTTGATTCACGAGATGTATCAGAAGAAATAGGTGATGGTTCACCTGATGATTTTAGAGACTATTTAGATGAGAATGGATATGGTCATGTAAAAGATAAACATGGTGTTAGAGGGGAAATGTATTACATTCCTCAACCATCACAATTACCACATGAACATCATAATAGTACATGGGTAGCTAATAAAACTATTGATTATCTTGAAAATAGAAATAAAGAAAAACCATTTTTCTTAATGAGTAGTTTTATTAAACCTCATCCTCCCTTTGAAGCACCTGTTCCATTTAATAAACTATATCGTTCATATGATATGCCACTACCTAAATTTAGTGAAAATGATGAAGATTTATATACCTATTTTAATGTTAAACAAAATCGATACAAAGGACGAGATAAAGGAACTGATTTAAACTTACTTCGTACTATGAAAGCATATTATTATGCCACTATTTCTCATGTTGATTTTAATCTTGGACGAATTTTAGATTATTTAGAAGAGAATAATTTAATGGATGATACATTAATTATTTTCACATCAGATCATGGTGAGATGCTAGGAGATTATAATTGTTTTGGGAAACGATGTTTTTATGACAGTGCAGCAAGAGTACCTATGATTTTGAAAGTACCAGGAGAAAAAGGTAATGTGAAATGTTCACATAATGCATCATTAATTGATATATTACCAACTATTTTAGATTACACATCAATAAAAACTAATCAAACAACTAAAGGGGTTAGCCTTTTTGATTTACTAGATGAAAAATATTCAAATAGAGCAATAGTATCTCAATATGGTTCACTTGATTTAGGAACATATATGATTAAAAAGGGAAGTAAGAAATATATTTACTCTGCACCTGATGAAAAAGAATGGTTCTTTGATCATGATGTTGATGAAACAGAATGCAAAAATTTAGCTATAGAACCTAAATATAGTGATATTGTAAAAGAACTTAAAAGTTTATTAATTACTCAATTAAAAAATGATGGATTAACTCATATAATAAAAGGAAATGAATTTAAAAAATATGGGAAAAAGGTACCATTTACCCATGAAGATGAGGGTTATCTATTTCAGGACAGCGAAGGTTCATTACCTGATTTGAAAGGATATACTAAGTGAACAGCATCAATATGTTAATTAAACCTGCATCTGGAAATTGCCAAATGAGATGTCATTATTGTTTTTATCATTCATTAACTAATCAAAGAGAACAAAGTGATTATGGAATGATGAGCTATGCTACTTTAGAACAATTAGTGAAACGAGGATTTGAAGGTGCTACTAAAAGCATTACTTTCGCATTTCAAGGTGGAGAACCTTCTCTTTGTGGACTTGATTTTTATTATGAATTTGAAAAATTTATTATTAAATATAATGTAAATAGTATTGATGTTAATAGAGCATTCCAAACAAATGGATTAGTTATGGATGATTTGTGGTGTGAATACTTTATAAAATACAACTATTTAGTAGGTTTATCACTTGATGGTCCAGAAGATATTAATGATTTATATAGAGTAGATGCCAATGGAGAGGGAACCTTTTCTAGAGTATTAAAAACAAAAGAACTTTTTGATTCTCATAAAGTGGAATACAATATATTAAGTGTTGTTAATCGTGAAGTGGCTAGACATGGGAAAAAGATATATCAGTTTTTCAAAGATAATGGTATAAGACATATACAATTTATTAATTGTTTAGATGATTTAGGGAATAGACAAGGAAGTAATCAATATTCACTGACTTGGCAACGGTATTTAAAGTTTTTAAAAGATACATTTGATGTCTGGTATGAAGATATAATGAAAAATGATGTTTATGTTATAAGACAGTTTGATAACTATATAGCAATGATTCTTGGTTATCCACCAGAATCATGTAATATGAATGGATTTTGCTCATGTCAATTTGTTATTGAAGCTGATGGTTCTGTATATCCTTGTGATTTTTATGTAGTTGATGAGTATCGAATAGGTAATGTTTATGAAAATACATTACGTGAAATGTTTGAAAGTGAAACAACTAAACAATTTATAAATGCATCTATTGTAGAAAATCCTAAGTGTTTACGGTGTAAGTGGTATCAAATTTGTAGAAATGGTTGTAACCGTGAAAGACATGACAATTTAAATGAATTCTGTGATGCATATTATAATTTCTTTAATTATGCTTATGAAAGAATGATTCAAATTGCAAAGAGGTTGAAGTAATGGGGATACTTTATTTATTAATTGCTCTAATAGCTACTATTATTGGAGGACTAACAGGTATTGGCGGTGGAGTGATAATAAAACCCGTATTAGATGCTTTTGCTCACTTTGATGTAGCCTCTATTAATATATTATCTTCAGTTACCATTTTTTCAATGGCAGTAGTTTCTTTTATAAGACACTCTAGTAATGGCTTTAAATATAGTAAACAATTACTTGTTATTGCATTTGGAGCAATTCTTGGAGGAATAATTGGTAAGGAACTATTCTTTTTTCTAACTAAAAACATGAATGATCAAGGGATTATTATAATGCAATCAAGTATTCTTACATTACTATTATTAGTGGTTTTAATGAAAAATAGAATTAAAACAAAATATATTCATAGTTTTATAATTATTGGTTTTCTTGGGATACTACTAGGGACGACTTCATCTTTTCTAGGAATTGGGGGAGGACCCATTAACATTTTAGTTTTACACTGTTTCTTAGATATGGACACAAAAGAGTTAACAATTAGTTCTATATTTATTATTTTGTTATCACAATTATCAAAACTAACTTCAGTAGGGCTAACTTTGGGATATAGTACCTTTAATTTAGATATGTTAATTTATATGATTCCAGGTGGAATCTTAGGAGGATTATTAGGATCATACTTATTACATAAGACTCATAGTGATCATATAAAGAATATATTTTCTATTGTAGTTGTATTAATTATTGCTATTAATATTTTCAATATTATTAAAGTATTGTAAAACTTTATATAAACAATGGAAAAATTAGCCATAATATGAGAAAATATACGTAGAATCAGCTGGGGATAAGAAAATTAGGTGTAATTATGACAGAATATTATGAAGATATTCAACTTAGATTAATTGACATTATTGACTTGTATCCAGAAAAAAATCGTAAAAAATTAGGGCTTGATTTACTACAAAGAATAATTGAGCGAATGGAAGAGACATATAAGGGTTGCGATACTTGTCAATTTTATCAAGATTTGATTGAAGAGATTATTACTAAAATTGAAAATGATGATAAAACATATAAAAAAGATATGCGAACTGTAAAAGCTCATTTATTAAAAGAACATCATTTACTTGAAGAAGGTTTCTTTATGGCTATTTTCATGATTCTTGGCGTCATTGTTGGTATTGTTTTGGGAACTGTTTTTAGTAATTTACCTGTGTTTTTAGGCTTTGGAATAAGTTTTGGAGTAACAATAGGGTCAATGATTGATGCAATTGCTAAGAAAAAAAATAAAGTTCTTTAAGATAAATTTTAATTCGTGTATAATATGGTAAATATTTAACGGAGGATTTTCATGAAAAATCAGCTTGTATTAGTTTTAGATTTTGGTGGTCAATATAATCAATTAATTGCTAGAAGAGTCAGAGAGCACAATGTATATTGTGAAATGGTTCCCTATACAATTTCCCTTGATGCTATCAAGAAAAAAGATCCCATTGGGATTATTTTTACAGGGGGACCAGCTGCTGTAACTAATAATAAAGCACCTATGTATGACAAAGAGATTTTTGAATTAGGAATTCCTATCTTAGGTATTTGTTATGGTATGCAACTTATGAGCCATTTATTAGGTGGAACTGTAATTAAAGCTTCACAAAGAGAATATGGTAAAGTTGATGTTAAATTAACAAATAACACACTTTTTAATAATTGTGAAAAAGAAACTACATGTTGGATGAGCCATACTTATTATGTAAATAAAAATCCAAATGGATTTAATACAACTGCTACTAGTGAGAACTGTCCAAACTGTGCTTTTGAGAATGTTGAAAAGAAATTATATGGAGTACAATTTCACCCTGAGGTTAACCATACACCTGAAGGTCAGAAAATACTTAAAAACTTTTTATATAATATATGTGAAGCTAAAGGTGATTGGACCATGAGTTCATATGTTGATGAAACAATATTAAAAATAAAAGAAAAAGTTGGTAATAAAAAAGTACTATGTGCTTTATCAGGTGGTGTTGATTCATCTGTAGCTGCAGTAATGATTCATAAAGCTATTGGTGACCAATTAACTTGTGTTTTTGTAGATCATGGTTTATTAAGAAAAGATGAAGGCGATCAAGTAGAAAAAATGTTTTCTAAAGTATTTGACATGAATATTATAAGAGTAAACTGTGAAGAGCAGTTCTTATCAGCTTTAGCTAATGTAAGCGACCCTGAAACTAAGAGAAAAATTATTGGTGAAGAATTTATTAGAGTCTTTGAAAAGGAAGCGAAGAAAATTGGTAAAGTTGACTTTTTAGTTCAAGGAACTATTTATCCTGATGTTATTGAGAGTGGAGCGGGAGATGCTGCCACAATTAAGAGCCATCATAACGTTGGTGGACTGCCTGACCATGTAGATTTTGAAGAAATTATTGAACCACTTAGAAACTTATTTAAAGATGAAGTGCGAAAAGCTGGATTAGAACTTGATATACCAGAAGATTTAGTATGGAGACAACCATTTCCAGGTCCTGGATTAGCAATAAGAGTAATTGGAGCTATTTCAAAAGATAAGTTAGATATACTAAGAGATGCTGATTGGATTTTTAGAGAAGAAATAAGAAAAGCTGGTTGGGATAGAAAAGTAAATCAATATTTTGCTGTATTAACTCCAATGAGAAGTGTGGGAGTAATGGGTGATGAGAGAACCTATGACTATACTATGGCACTAAGGGGAGTAACTACAACTGACTTTATGACAGCTGATTGGGCACGATTGCCATATGACTTATTAGAGAAAGTATCTAATCGAATAATAAACGAAGTGGGGCATATAAATCGTATTGTATATGATATAACATCAAAACCACCTGCAACTATTGAATGGGAATAAAATAATGGGGGCAATAATATGTAAGAGGTGCATATTATTGAGGGCAAAAAATTGACATAATCGCAATGCGTGATATAATTGTATTTATAGGTGGTACTTATGAAAAGAAAAATTATGCAGAATTTAATTTATTGGATGGAATATGAGTCTATTATGCCTTATATGCTTGTTGGGGCAAGACAAGTTGGAAAAACATATATATTAAATAAATTTTGTTCTGAAAACTATTCAAACTATATCTATATCAACTTAGAAAAAGAAGAAGACATAAAAGTAATTTTCGATAATACATTAGAACCTACTGAAATAATACAAAAAATTGCTATTTTTAAGGAAGTTACAATACTTCCAGAAGATACTATAATCTTTTTTGATGAAATACAAGTGAGTGAACGAGCAATAACAAGTCTGAAATACTTTGCTGAAGCTAATGAAAATTATCATATTGTTTGTGCAGGAAGCTTACTTGGTGTTGCATTAAACAGATTTAAAAACTCATATCCTGTTGGAAAAGTTAGAAAAGAAACACTTTATCCAATGGATTTTGAGGAGTTTCTTTGGTCTATTAAACAAAAGAAGTTAATAGATGAAATAAAAAATTGTTTTAGTAAAAATGAACAAATGATGGAACCAATACATAAAAAAGCACTATCAATATATAGAGACTATTTATATATAGGGGGGATGCCTGCATCTATTCTAGAATATATAAATAAGAATTACGATTTGTCACGCTATAATAATATAGTTAAGCAGAACATTATTGAAGCTTATATTTATGATATGAGTAAATATACAACAAATACAGAAAATTTTAGAATAAATAAATTGTACAAATCAGTTCCTAAACAATTAAATAGAGAAAATAGTAAGTTCACTTATAAAATTATTGAGGATAAAGCAAATAAACGCAATTATGAAACATCAATAGATTGGCTAATAAATGGTAATTTGGTTAATAGGTGTACTCTTGTTGAAATTCCTAAAATACCTCTAAGTGTATATACCAAGGATAGCTTATTTAAGATATATTTAAACGATACTGGATTGTTGTGTGAACTAGGTAAAATAACACCTAAGAATTTAGTTAGTCATGATTTTGATTTATATAGAGGAATGTTGACTGAAAATTATATAGCTCAAGCCTTTGTTACTAACGGACATAATCTTTATTATTGGAAGTCCAAGAAAAATGCTGAGGTTGATTTCCTTATAAATATTGATGGTGAAATTATACCAGTTGAAGTGAAAGCTGCGACGAATACAAAATCTCAATCATTAAGAGTATATATAGAACGTTATAATCCCAAATACTCAATTAGAATATCAGCTAAAAATTTCGGATATTCAAACAATATAAAATCAATTCCGCTATATGCAGCATTTCTTTTGAAGAATTAGTAATCAACCAACTTATCGAATGAAAAAAACCAGCATTTTATTGCTGGTTTTATATTGTAGCTATATTGTAGTTATGTTAGTTCATGTCAACCATTTTTCCCATAAATAATATTGTATCATCTGTATTATCTGCAATAATGTAAATAAATGGTCTATTAGCTGTGAATGTAATTGGATTCATAGGCATAGATGTAAATTTCATTTCAACAACTGTTGCAGCAGCAGCTTTTGTTCCTACTTCGTCAACTTCTATAACTGCTTTATGTAATACTCTACTAACATAAATATTATTAGCAATCCCTGTAAAGTCAGCATAATCTGTGAATGCTTCTTTCATTCCTAATGCTTTTAATTCACCACTAATTTCTTTTATACCATATTCAATTTTAAATGATGGTAATGAAAGGGTAACTTCTTTTTTGTTGTTTTCTAGGACATCATAGCGTAAGTTCAACCATTTTTTATGTGTTAACTCATCGATAAAATCATTTATATCTTGTCCTATTTTTGGAAGTATTAGATACATAGAAACTTCACCATCACCATAAGGGACTTCAATAATCTTTTCACCATTTTTTTCGCCATAATAATAATCAGCTTTTAGATGCATCATATTAACTTCTACTGTAGAGTTATCTAAGTTTGTAAATAAGTCTTTTGTAGAACTATCCTTATTAAAAGGGATTGACCATTTACCATCAAAGTATATTGTATTGATTAGATACATAACTACATCACTATCAATTGGAGGATCTATCATTTTATCAATCATTCCATTTGTTTTTTTCTTAATATAATCATTGATAGTATCTGCAGCTTTGGGATCATCCATATCAATTTCTGTTACATATGCATCAAATACAAACTTACTTATGTCAATAAATGACTCTTTGACAGGGAAGTTTTCTCTAATCCAAATTGAATTATCAATTGATAATTCAACATTCTTAACTGCTTCTAATCGCTCTCTTAGATACATCATTCCATTATTTAAATCTTCATCAGTAATTTTATCATAATGGAGCATTGAAGCTATTTCGCTTTCAGTTTGACCATTAGCGCCATTATATAGCATTGATAAAGCAGAGGATATGCTATAAGGGGAGATAAAGATATTTTTATCTTTATCTGACTTGTTAATTTCTTTAAAAACTTCAAAAGAAAATTTTGAATTAGCGGTAATTACATTATCGCTTTTATCAGCAGCATATACACCGCTAAATTCACTACTTGTTGCACAGGCAACCATTGAAAATAATAATGATGCTGTAATTAATATTAATAATAATTTTTTCATAATTTTAATAACCTTTCCTAACTTATATCACTTAAACGATACAAGTTAGGAAATGGTTCCATTTGATTAAGTAAATGACATTTTTGAAAGTGATATTAATATCTTAATTGCATGAACTAGTATTCCAATACAAGTACCTACTAGGGCTATGATTAGTAAACCATCTAGTGAATACTTGAAGAATTCAACTACTGGAGTGAACACTTCAATGATTTCTGATGATGATTTTTCAAGTAATAATTTAAAATCAATTAATTCAGGACCTCTAATCATCATAATCAAAATACCAATTGATAA
Organism: Clostridia bacterium; assembly: GCA_030590175.1. Taxonomy (GTDB): domain Bacteria; phylum Bacillota; class Clostridia; order DUPQ01; family DUPQ01; genus JAFGUQ01. The sequence continues at coordinate 3,567 of JAUUZE010000033.1, read as the reverse complement.
TAACTTAGTTAATAATTCAAATGCTCTAGTTTTAATATTCCATTCTCGCTGTATTAGACAGAATATCTGGAAAACTAAGCTTATAACCCATACAATATTCCAAAATGGTAGATATGTTTGTATAGCATCTAGTGAGAATATCTGTACAAATTGGAACTTCTCACCAATACCATCTGCATAATAAATACCTAATTTTTCAGCAAAGAAGTTAAAAAGAATAATTCCAATAATAGTTACTACGATTCCAAAGATACTTTCAAATAGTGAAATCTTTTCTTTTTCACTTGGTACTTTTGGTAAATCTTTTGGACTCCATTTGATTTTTTCAATAACACCTTTTAATTGATAACCAGGAACATTTCGCTCAATTAGATAAAAGATAACAGTTATAAATCCAATAGCTGTAATTATACCCATTAATAAAGAGGGGATTAGTGCTACAAATTCAAATACAAATTTAGTAACAGTTAGTTCAGGAGTAAGTAATCCTACAATGAAACTGACTAGTAATCCTAAGGCGACAGCTCCTGAAACGATTTTCACTACCATAAAATAAGGGGTTATTAATTCAGGACCAATTAGGTAAGCATTGTTTTTTTGATAGCCAGTTGCCACATCTAAAGGATTTCCAAATTGGCGTAATACTGATTCGACTTCATCGTCACTATACTCGTTTTTTTTACCATATGTGTCTTCTAGAGTGTCATAGATAGAAGATATTAACTCTTTTTCTATATCTTTTCTTTGTTTTCTAGGAATACGTTTTCCAACAGCATAAATATATCTATTAATTAAATCCATTATTTTTCTCCTTTACTTGTTAGTTTTTCTACAATAGATATGTTTTTTTCCCACTCATATTGTAAATCTTTTATAAATTTCTCACCTAGGTTGCTAACTTTATAGTACTTTCTAGGCCGATTATCTTCTACTTCCCAGTCGCTTGTTAAAAATTCTTGTTTTTCTAGTCTACGTAATAAAGGGTAGAGGGTACTTTGATCAATTAGTAACCCTCTCTTAGCTAAAGTTTGAACAAGAGAATAACCATACATTGGTTTTTCTAGTACACTTAATACACTTAAAACCAATGTTCCACGACGCAATTCCAATGTGGCGCTTTCTAAATATTTTTCATAGTCACTCATATTCTCTTCCTTTCATATTTGCATAATACTGTACGGCGCACAGTAATGTCAAGTATATAATGTAAATAATTTAATAATATTATGATATGATAATAGACAACACAATTTTATTTAAGTACAATATGACAATAGGGGAGTTTATTATGAATAGTAGAGATAGAGTATTAGCTGCAATCAATAAACAACATAAAGATAAAATTCCAACTAGTTTACGATGTACAAAAGAAGCACTAGATAAATTAAAAGTCCATCTAGGGGTTAACACAAAACAACAAGTATATGATGAATTAGATATTGATTTTAGATGGATTTATGTACCATTTATTGGACCTAAAGAACGAAGTGCAGCACCTTTAGGTAGTGAAGGTTATGACTTTTGGGGATGTTATAACAAAGCAATAACCAATGAATATAATACATATTATGAATTTACACATCATCCACTAGCTGAATGTAAAACAGTAAATGATATAAAAAACTATGATTGGCCACAACTTGATTGGTGGGATTATCAAAAAATTCCAGAAATTATTGAAAAAGAAAATCAAAAAGATAAACGAGCTATTATGTTTTTTGCAGGAGGTACTTTTGAAACTCCTTGGTATCTTCGAGGGATGGAACAGTTTTTCATGGATTTAGTTGAATCACCTGAGATTGTTAATGCAATTTGTGAAAAGGTTGGTGAATATTATTTAAAAAGAGCTAATTATGTCATTGAGAAAGCAAAAGGAAAAATTGATATAATTGGTTCAGGTGGTGATTTAGGTTCACAAGTTACATTAATGATTAATCCTAATACTTGGCGTAAAATCATAAAACCACATTTTAAAGGTTTAATAAAACCATTTAAAGAGCAAGGGTTATATACGTTTTATCACTCAGATGGTGCTATTACTTCAGTAGTAAATGATTTTATTGAAAGTGGATTAGATATTTTAGATCCAATACAAGTGGGAGCTACAGGTATGAATCCTGAAAATATGGCTAAATTGTATGCTAATAAATTAACTTTTCATGGAGCAATTGATGAAGTAGAACTATTACCTAATTCAACTGCAAAAGAAGTTTATGATGAAACCAAAAGAGTAATTGATATATTAAATGTTAATAATGGATATATTGTATCTCCAACCCATATGCTACAAGGGGACACACCAGTAAAAAATATGATTGCCATATATGATGCAGTTAGAGATTATAAAAATGTTTGAAGATTTTGCAAAATTACATAATGACATATGTTTTAATAAAAACAATAAAAAAATCATATGGCAACCAAGAATTAGTTGTTGGATATCTGATCACATGAGTCGAGATGGCCATCTTCCAGGGATATATAGAGGAATGACAAGACCACAACTTTATAAATCGCTAAATTGTTCTGCTAGGATATATGAATATAATGCATGTTTTGTTAGACATGAGCATGCAGATGTAATAACTACTGATGAAAAGTTAGATGAGAAACGAATACTTCACACCATAAAAACACCCATTGGGAATATTACTACTATTATGAGAAGCAATACATCAAATAAAGGGAAATACTATGAAAAATGGTGGGTAAATAACGAAGAAGAATTAAAAATTTTAGAATGGATAGATTCAAGAGCCACATGGACATTTGATTATAAGAAATTTAATGAAATTACTGAGGAATGGGATGGGTTAGGTGCACCTACTATGTATATGCCTAGAATCGGTATTCAACATTTATTCATTAGGGGAATGGGATATATTAATACTTCATATGCTTTAGCAGATTACCCTATACTAGTGAAAAAATATTGTGATGCTATAGAATATAACCAAATTGGATTAATGGAAGTTATCAATAATTCTCCAATTAATATTATTAACTACGGTGATAATTTACATGACGGTTATTTACCACCTCATATATTTGAAGAATATGTACTACCTATTTACCAAAAAAGAGGACAGTTTCTACATAAGAGCGGTAAATTCACACATAGTCATTGGGATGGTGATGTAAAAAGAATACTTAAATATGCAAAAGATTGTGAATTAGATGGAATTGAAGCCATTACACCTATTCCTCAAGGAGATGTATCTCTAGAAGAGATAAAGGATGCACTTGGTGATATGTATTTAATTGATGGAGTTGCTGCAATACTTTTTGATGATTATTATACAGAAGAAGATTTAACTAAGCAGGTAGAAGAGGCTATATCACTATTTGCTCCAAATCTTATATTAGGAATTTCTGATGAAATATCATCAACTGGTGACATTGAGAGAATAAGGCTTGTTGGTAAAATTGTTGATGAATACAATGAAAGTGTAACTTGACAGTCAAAGTTAAAAAGGTATAATAACAGTAATTAGTTTTATGATGATATTAGACAAGTAGTTAATTAGTTTAAATAATTTAGAGAGTCACTACCGTTTGGCTGAAAGT
>JAUUZE010000162.1 GCA_030590175.1 Clostridia bacterium | reverse complement strand
CTGCTCGCTCAATTGTTTCAACATCATGTTCAACAACTAATAAAGTATTTCCTAAGTTCTTCATTTTAATTAATGTATCTAATAATTTTGCATTATCTCGTTGATGAAGACCGATGCTTGGTTCATCTAGAATATATAGAACACCAACTAATCCTGAACCAATTTGTGTTGCTAATCTAATTCGTTGTGCTTCTCCTCCTGATAGTGTTGCTGCTTGCCTTGATAATGTTAAATAATTTAAACCCACATTTATTAAAAAATTTAGTCTCTCATTTATCTCTTTTATTATCTGATGTGCAATGATAGTTTCTTTTTTATTTAATTTAATATTTTCAAAAAATAACTGGCAATCTTTAATTGACATACACGTTACATCATGTATATTCATATTATTGATTTTTATTGATAGCACTTCAGGTTTTAAGCGTTTGCCATGGCAACTAGGACATGGATTAGGAGACATAAAGCTTTCATAATATCGCCTCATATGGTTAGAATTTGTTTCTTTATATCTACGTTGTACAGTGTTAATAACACCACTATATGTACTAGAATAAGTGTAAGTTCTATCACTATCCTTTGTTTGGTAATCAACATCAATTTTTTCTTTTCCAATTCCATACAATACAACTTTTCTTGCCTCTTCATTTAATTGTTCATATGGAACATCTAAATCAATGTGATATTTTTCGCTTAATGACTGTAACATAGATAAATAGTAAATTGAATTCTTCTGTACATTAAATCCAGATACCTTAATGGCTCCTTGGTTTAAACTTAACGACTTATCTGGAACAATTAAATTTTCATCAATCTCAAGTAATCTACCTAATCCTTTACAATGCTCACAAGCTCCATATGGTGTGTTAAAAGAAAACATACGTGGCGCTATATCAGTAATATTCACGTCACATGATTCACAAGATAAGTTTTGTGAAAATAGTACTTCTTTTTCACCATCTTTTTCAATAATAACAAGCCCTTTACCTCTTTCAAGTGCTGTTTCAACTGAATCAGTTAAACGTTTATTAATACCTTTCTTAATAACTAATCTATCAATAACAATTCCAATTGTATGTTTTTTTTGTTTTACTAAATTAATTTCATCTGTTGTAACATCATAGATGACACCATCAATTTTGACTCTAACAAATCCTTCTTTTCTAATTAAATCTAGTTCTTTTCTATACTCACCTTTTCGTCCTCTTACTATAGGTGCGATTACTAATATTTTCGTTCCCTCTTCAAAAGTTAAAATTTTATCTATAATCTGGTCAATATTTTGAGATGTTATTTTTTTTCCACATTTTGGACAATAAGGTATACCTATATTGGCATATAATAATCTAAGATAATCATAAATTTCTGTTACTGTTCCCACAGTTGAGCGGGGATTTCTACTAGTAGTCTTCTGGTCTATTGAGATGGCTGGAGACAAACCTTCAATGAATTCTACATCTGGTTTCTGCATTTGCCCTAAAAACTGTCTAGCATAAGCTGACAGGCTCTCAACATACCTTCTTTGCCCTTCTGCATATATCGTATCAAAAGCCAGGGATGATTTCCCTGACCCGCTTAAACCTGTTATTACAACAAATTGATTTCTTGGTATTTTAATATCCAAATTTTTTAGATTGTGTTCTTTTGCTCCTTTAACATGTATGTATTGATTGATCATTTGTTTTTCCTTATTTTACTTATAGTTTATCATACAATCACACACCAAGCAAACATATGTTCTTTTTCTTAGAAGTCTGATTTTTCTTTTAATATGACATCATGAGCGCCACCTTCAATAATACTTGTTGATGACACTAAAGTAATTCTAGCTGTATTTTGTAACTGTGATATATTAATTGATCCACAACTACACATGGTTGATTTTATTTTAGTAAGGGTTTTATCAAGGTTATCTTTTAATTTTCCAGCATATGGTACATATGAGTCAACGCCTTCTTCAAATTTCATACCTTGTCTTTCTGATTCACTACCATCATACCGTTGCCAATTTCTTGCACGGTTTGAACCTTCACCCCAGTATTCTTTAACATAATTATTCCCTAGTTTAATAACTTTAGTCGGACTTTCGTCAAATCTGGCAAAATATCTTCCCATCATAACAAAATCAGCTCCCATAGCTAACGCTAAAACAATATGGTAATCATGAACTATTCCACCATCAGAGCAAATTGGTATATATGTTCCAGTTTCTTCGTAATATTCATCTCTTGCTTGCACAACTTCTCTTACCGCTGTGGCCTGTCCTCTACCAATCCCTTTTTGTTCCCTAGTTATGCATATTGATCCACCGCCAATTCCTACTTTAATAAAATCAGCTCCACATTCAACCAAAAATATAAATCCTTCTTTATCAACTACATTACCAGCACCAATTTTTACATTTTCTCCATAGGTATCTTTAACATATTTAATTGTTTGTTCTTGCCAAGTTGAATACCCATCAGATGAATCAATGCAAAGAATATCAACACCAGCTTTAATTAAAGCTGGAACACGTTTTTCATAATCTCTAGTATTAATACCAGCGCCTACAACTAATCGTTTTTCATCATCAAGTAATTCATCTGGATTATCTTTATGTTCATCATAATCTTTTCTAAATACTAAGTATTTTAAATTACCTTTTTTATTAAGAATTGGTAAACAGTTTAGCTTATGTTCCCACACAACATCATTAGCTTCTTTTAAAGATAATGATTCATCTCCTACTACCATTTTATCAATAGGTGTCATGAATTCATTAACTTTTGTTGTTAAGTCATCTCTAGATAATCGATAGTCTCTACCTGTAACTATTCCTAACAATTTACCTGAACCTAAACCATTATCTGTAACTGGAATTGTAGAATGTCCAGTGTTATTTTTTAACTTAATAACATCATCTAATGTTTGATTAGGTGTTACATTAGAATCACTAGTAACAAATCCTGCTTTACATTTTTTTACCTTTTTCACCATTTCAACCTGTGTATCAATCGCTTGTGAACCATAGATAAAAGATAATCCACCGCTTCTTGCTAAAGAAATGGCTAAACTGTCATTAGATACTGATTGCATAATAGCTGATACAAAAGGCACATTTAGTGATAAAGCAGGTTTTTCACCTTTTTTATATTTAACTAAAGGCGTAGTTAATGTAACATTATCTATATAACATTCTGTGGTTGTTTTATTAGGAATTAATAAGTACTCATTAAAAGTTCGTGAAACAGAATCATAAAAGTGGGCCATACAATAAACCTCCAACTATTTGTTATTATTATATTTCAAAGTATCATAATATATCAAGTAAGTTCTGTCAATAGTATATACATATATATTACTCCCATTCTAAGAGGATTTTCCAGCTTTATTAATAATATTATTTGTAAGGTAAATTTTCTCCCCTTTTATATAGTTATTAATATACTTATTTGTTTCAAATATTCCTATTATTCCAGTATAGTGATAATACAATGGGCAAGCCACATTTGAGATAACATTATTCTTAACAGTAAATCCACCGCTTCCTTCATCTAAATATATTCCACCTGGAAAAGAATTTCGCTCTGTAATTGCTTTACGTTCTGGTATCTGCATATCTGTTTTTATTCTAAAATGAAATAGTTTTTCATATGGAATACCTTTAAATGTACCATTATCATGAACATAGTTACCAATAATCGTTGAATTTTGATTCATTGATAATGTATATATACCCGCTCCATCATGCATTTTACTCATTACATTATAGATATGATTGTAGTCAATATGATTATCTTCCATTATAGGATAAGTATCAAAAGTACCAAAACGCATTCTATCATGTAAAATATCACTATATTTATAATTAGGATCGTCAAACCCCCATCCCCATCCTAAAGAGATTCCTGTATATGCTACATTATGTATCTCATTATGAGAAATTGTTGTATGTCTAACATAACCTGCAATAATAGCAACACCACTTCTATAAACATTTCCAATATCAT
>JAUUZE010000173.1 GCA_030590175.1 Clostridia bacterium | reverse complement strand
GTCAATGCACTAATAAGGGTATAAAACGTATTAAAGATTTATCAATTTACCTACTTAACGATAAAGAATTCAAGAGAAAATGGGAAAAACCAAGCGAAAAATTAACTGACCATTTATATAAGATGCCATATGAAGGATTAGCCTTTGTTAGAGAAATTGAAGATAACCGTAAAAGAGATATTTGTGATAAGATTCTAAGAACACTACCAGAGTGGTTTGGAATAGAAGAGACCCTTGTAGAATATAGTCAAAAAGTAAAACAATTAGATTTTATTAAAATTGAATATCATCATATGGTTATTGGGTTTTGTGCATGTAAAATGAATTATGGAATAAACTGTGACTTGTATGTGCTAGGAATTTACCATGATTTTCATCGGTTTGGAATTGGTAGTAAACTTATAGAATATATTAATAATGAAGCAAAAAAACAAGAAGTAAAATATTTATCTGTTAAAACATTAAGTGATACGCATGTAGATACTAATTTTGGAAAAACGAGAAATTTTTATATTAAAAATGGATTTTATCCATTTGAAGAATTAAAAGATTTATGGGATAAGGAAAACCCATGTTTATTGATGATCAAGGAGGTCCATTAATGACTACTCATTATGAAGTAGGAAAACTCTTTGATTTTAAAAAGGTATTAAATTTATATCATGATGCGAATTGGACTAATTATACTGACGATGTAAATAAACTTAAAAGAGCAATTAATAATTCGTTACTAGTCATTACTGCTTGGGAAAATGAAAAATTAGTAGGATTAATTAGAACAGTAGGTGACAAAGAAAGCATATCATATATTCAAGATTTGCTTGTGCTTAAAGAATATCAGCGATGTGGAATTGGAAAAGCATTAGTAAGAGAAGTACAAAAGTTAACAAAGAATATAAGGATGACTGTATTATTAACAGATGAGTCTAAAAAAACTAGAAAATTTTATGAAAGTTTAGGGTTTAGTTCTTGTGATAAAGGACAAACTGTGGCATTTTTACAAATTAATTAAAGGAGAAGAGTATGGGACAAGTTTTGCTATCAAGCAGATCAAAAGTTATGACTGCAATTTTATGTTTTTTCTTAGGATATCTAGGAATTCATCGTTTTTACGCAGGTAAGATTGGGACAGGCATCATATGGCTGTTTACTGGAGGACTAATGGGGTTTGGCTGGATAATTGATTTTATAGTAATAATTCTTGGTAACTTTAGAGATAGTGATGGATATATTATAAAATAGAAAAGAGTGACAAATGAAAATTAGTGTAATAGGCTGTGGTCGTTGGGGGTCATTTATTGGCTATTATGTTCATCAATTAGGACATGAAACAATTATTTATGGAAGAGAACAATCAAAAAAATTAGAACGATTACAACAAACAAGACAAAATGATTATATATCTTTGGATAAAGGTATTACTTTAACAAGTGATTTAGCTTTTGCTATATCAAGTAGTGAAGTTGTTGCCATTTCCATAAGCTCGCAACAACTACGAATTTTAGCAAAACAATTAGCTAATGTGGATTGTCAAAATAAGATTTTTCTCCTATGTATGAAAGGTATTGAACAAGATACAGGTAAGAGGTTAACTACAATTATGAAAGAAGAACTAGGCGAAAACACACAAGTTGCTATTTGGGTTGGACCTGGTCATGTAGAAGATTTTGCAAAAGGAATCCCAAATTGTATGGTCATTGATTGTGATAACGATATAATTAAAAAGAAATTGGTAAAAGAATTAAGCAGTAAGTTAATTAGATTTTATTATGGACATGATTTAATTGGTAATGAAATAGGTGCTGCAGCTAAAAATGTTATTGGTATTGCAGCTGGTTTATTAGATGGACTTGGTTTTTCTAGTTTAAAAGGGGCCTTAATGGCCAGAGGGGCTAGAGAAATTTCTAGATTAATTGAAGCTATGGGTGGCCATAAGGTAACAGCTTATGGATTAAGTCATTTAGGTGATTATCAAGCTACTTTATTTTCACCGTTTAGTCATAATCGCCAATATGGACAAGCATTAGTAACAAAAAAAGATTATAACCAATTAGCAGAAGGAGTCAAAACAGTAAAAGCATTGACTTTACTTGGTAAAAAATATGGAGTTGATTTACCTATTTCTCAGGCTGTATATGAAATTATTTATGAGCAATGTGATGTGAAAGAAGCCTTGCTAATTTTATTTGAACGACCTATAAAATTTGAATTTAAAAATTAATATTACTATAAGAAAATATAGAAAAAAAACAGCAATAGAACTTGCTGTTTTTTCTAGTTTACATATGTTTTTTGCTTTTCTATTGACTAAGTGAAATTGCATTAACAGGACATTCATCAACAGATGATTCAATTATTTTTTTATTCTCATCTGTAACAAATGGTTATTTAACATTATTGGCAAGAAGTCGCCCACCTCAATGCTTCCTTTCTCACTTTAGTGAGTGCATAGGAAGTAAAAAAAATATTACCAATTTCAAAAAAGAAACTTGCTAAAAAAAGAGGTGTTCAACGAACGTCAATATCGCGAGAATTGAAAAAAATGAAAGACAAAGGCTATATTGATTATGATAAAAATACTATTCATATAATAAACTTATCAAAATAAAATAAAAAATAACATAATGTATGCTATAGCATACATTATGTACGAGTTGTGATGTTCTAAATATAGTCAATTAATTGTACCCTATATATATGTATAGAGGTAAAATTATGGATGTATACAAGACAATTGGAAATAATATGGTAAAAAGACGAAAGCAGTTGAATATGACTCAAATGCAATTGGCAGAAAAGTGTGGTGTTAACCGACCATATATGTCAAATATAGAAAATGGAAAAAGTCAGGTGAGTTGCCATATACTAATTAATATTGCAAATCAATTAAATGTTAGTCTTGAATATCTAGCTGGTAGTTTTTTAGAAAGTAATCGTGATGGTTTTAGCGAAGAAATAGAAACCTACTGTGCGGCTGTTCCAAAAGAACACCGAGATGATGTTAGGATTGTTCTGAAAACAATATCAAAAAGTTATCAAATCAAATAAGGGTTTTTAATATTTTAATTTCACGAGGTAAGTGTAGTGAGTAATGGTCCCAACTAATCCATTCACCACTTAATGCGCCTTTATAATTAATTGACTTTAAGTAAGTGAAAGCTTCATGATGATCTATGTTTCCTTGCCCTGTGGTAATCAAACCAAGAGATTTATTATTAAAAATACCTTTACCATCATGTATGTGTACATGCTTAATATATGGTTTAAGGGCATTAAATGCTTCTTCCATGGTAAAACCATGTGTAATAGGATGCATTAAATCCCAGTTTGCTTGAATGTACTCACTATTTACATAAGCTAATATTTCTGCAACATCATAAGGGCTACACCACCTGTCGTGGGT
>JAUUZE010000005.1 GCA_030590175.1 Clostridia bacterium | reverse complement strand
GATCAATCTCAATTTCTGTCCAACTTTCATATAAATGAAGGTTAAAACAAGTTTTGCATGTATTTGCTACATTTTTACATATAAGATCAGATGGATCATCTTTACCATATTGAGGAGCTGTCCATGGGAACCCTTTTGTTCCATATACTTTTTTATTAATATACCAATCCATTAAATGAGGTTGTGCAAATGAGTAATCAACTAATAGTTGTACACCTTCTGCTATTACAGCTTGTAAAAACTCATCCTTTGAAACTGATAATATGCTATTATCTACTACTAATCTTAAGAACCAATATGATGGGTTAGAACCCTCTATAAGTGTGGGAATGCTAACTGTTTTAAGTTTATGTAGTTGACTAGTCATATATTTAACTAATTTTCTTCTCTTTTCTACTAATCCTGGTAATTTTTTTAATTGTTCAATCCCAATTGTTGCACTTAACTCGTCCATGTTAAAGTTTAGCGATGCTACAACATTAGTAGTACTGTCTTTAAGCCCAAATGGTTTTCCTCTATCAGCATATTGTCTTAGTTTCCAATAAACATCTTCATTTGTAGTATAAACAACACCACCTTGACCACCTGTATTAAAGTGTTTTCCAAACATTGTAGAAAAACTAGCTACATGGCCAAATGTTCCTACTAACTGTCCATTTAACTCACATAAGTGTGCTTGTGCACAATCTTCTAAAACTAACAAATCATGTTTTTTAGCAATTGCCATTATAGCTGGCATATCACATGACTCACCTGTTATATGAGCTACAATTATTGCTTTAGTTTTATCTGAAATTTTTTCTTCAATTTTTAAAGGATCCATATTATATGTCCCTTTAGCACTATCAATAATAACTGGAATACAATTATTTAATACAATTGGCATTATTCCACCTGGATCAGTAATTGGGCTAACAATTACTTCTGAAAAAGGTTCAAGTTCTAAAGCTCTTAATGCAACATATACAGCATTAGTACCTGAATTAACACCATCTGCATAACCACCACCCATTAGTTTAACAAAATCATTACAGAATTGTTCTTCTTTTTCACCATTATAGCCAAATGCTTGTCCTGAATTTATGGCTTCATCAAATAATTCATTAACTGCATTTTTTTCTTCAATACCAATATTGTATCTGTTTTTTAATCCATCTTTTATAAATGGGGTTCCACCATTAATTGCTAACGTATTTTTCATGTAATTCCTCCAAAAAAGTTATTATTAATATTATATGAATTTTCATTCTAAAAGAAAATGGCAATCTTCCATTTATCTTAACATATATCACAATTCTGTAATATTTACATTCTTCTTACTACTAATACTCTCATTTGCAGCAATTCCAATCATAGCAGAGTTGATTCCCGCCTGTAATGAGGCCATATGACCAAGTGGATCTTTTATATTTTCTAAAAAGAGCATTTTTAATAGTAATTGATCTCCTCCACCATGGTCACCAGATGATTTATTAATAACCTTTTTTGTATGATTACCTTGTAAATCATAAATATGAATAGTGTAAGTTTTATCATCTTTATGCTCACCACTATGGTATTCTGCAATTTCTATTCGTCCTTTAGTACCTAAAATAGAGGCTTTAAATCCCTCGTAAGGATTAAAAGCTGTTAATGAATAGGTTAAGGTTGTATTGTTTTCATAAAGTACTCGTACTGACATAGTGTCATATATATCAATTGCTTTATCAAAAACACAACCATCCCTATGATAACCATCTTCAAATTCTGCATCAAAATAGAATTGTTTATAGTAATCTTGTTCAATATAATTAACATAAAATTCGCATTCTTCATGATGGGGACAAGTAGAACATCTCTCCCCTCTTATTTCACCATTTGCACCATAAAACTCTAATGAACCATGAGCAGAAACCGATAGTGGTCGTTTATCTAACCACCAGTTTACTAAATCAAAATGATGAGTAGATTTGTGTACAAGTAATCCACCTGATTTATTCATATATCTATGCCATCTTCTGTAATAATCTGCTCCATGACTTCTGTCTAGTAAATATTCAAAATCAACATGATGAATTTCTCCAATAATATTTGTAGTTAACAATTGTTTAATGGCAGTAACATATGGAGTAAATCGATAATTAAATGTAATTGTAATATTATTATTAGACTTTTGATAAACCTCTTTTATAGCTACAGCTTTTTTTTCATCAGTTGCTAGTGGCTTTTCCACAATTACATCACAATTATATTGTAATACTTTAATAATAAATTCATGATGATATGCATCTACTGTTGTAATTATTGCACAATCAGGTTTACATTCAGTCATCATTAAATCAAAATCTGTATACGTGGGAATTGATGTATCCAATTGTTGATTAATATAATTCATTCTAGTAGTATTAATGTCAAACATACCTACAATCTTTGTATGTTCGCTAAAATGTTTTACCATGTTTTTGGCATAAGTATTGAATCCTCTACCACTAGCTCCTACTAATACATACTTTTTCATTTAACTATAAAAACCTTATCCCCTTCAACTAGTCCACTAATAATTTGTGTATATCCATTTGAACTTAATCCTGTTATTACTTCTTTGATAATTGTTCTATTATTTTCAACAAAATATACATATTTTTTATCATCAACATCAGAATATATAGCTATTGTTTCAAGTAGCAATATATCATTTAGTTGGGTTTCAATATATATTGCTGTCATATTCTGTTGAAAGTATATATCATCAGGTGCATCTTTGAAAAGGATATCTATATAATTCATTTCAAATTCATTCCCATATTGAAGAATAAAGGTATTTATGTCTCTAAAAATAATACCATCATATACTTGATCAATGACTTTTATTTTTATTTCATCTTTATTTTTTAAACGCATATATATATAATCAATACTAGATATAACTTTTTGTGTAGCAACCCCAAAATTAATTAAAGCTTCATCTACTTCTTTATCAGTAGAAACTCGCAAAATTCCATTGTCTTTATTACAAACTAAAGCTATTTTCCCAATACTGTAATCACTGACTGATTTAAATATTTCTATTATTTCGCCCTCATCACTAGCATATATAAAACTATCATTATATAGTTCACGGTAGTCGTCAAGTTGGTTCTTAGCACTAACAACAATCAATCTAAGTAATTCTAGTTGATATTGATCAATAAGTTTATTTCCAAATTGATCTTTAGCTTTTTCATAACTAAGTACAGCTTTTTCTGTGTATATTTCTTGGTAAAATACTTGTTCAGCAATTTTCTCACTGTTAGCTTTGGCAATTAATTGTCCTTTTTCTACATGATCATTCACTCTTATAAATATTTCACTAATAACTGAGTTTATTTTACAGTTAATTGTAAATGTTTCTTCTTCATCAGGAATAAATGTACCATATTTACGACGCTCAACAACCAGATTCCCAATAAAAGGTGAAACTGTTTGAAGTTCATACTCATCTCCAGTAATAAGATTAGTTTTATATATTATCTCCTTTTTAGGTAAATATAAGTCACAAGAAGAAAGTAGTAATATCATCATTACTAATAAAGCAATTAACTTAAATAATTGTTTCTTTCTCATTAGTCTTCTCCTAACTTAATAGCTTGATCCATCTTAAGTTTGTTAATAATACTTTTAATAATAAATATTCCAGCAACAATCATTATAACTAACATGCCATAAATACTAATGTAATCGAATGGGTCTTTTTTCATAATAAAATCAAGCATCATCATATTTTTTTCATTAATAAATGAATATATTGGAATAAATATATTACTAGCAATACTTCCTATGGGAATTGCAGCTACAATAGCAATTAAAAATACCCAAGCTTGTTCTCCAAAAATAATTAACATTAATTCTTTTTTTGTAATTCCCATTGAGCGCAAAATACCAAATTGTAATTCTCTTTTTTTAATAGATACAGACCAGAAAATCACAAAACCAATTGCACAAATAATTAGGCTTATTAAAAAGTTTAATGTTAATGTACTATTCATGGTGTAAATTGATACTTCTTTTTTCATGCTTTCAATTTCATAGTCAGTAAAATGAGAACCAAGTACACCTAAATTGTTATCAATCATATACCTGATTACTTCGCTATCCTTAACACCCTCTTTTTTCTTAGCAATAAATTTTAAATCATTTTCACCAGTGTATGAAACTAAGAAATTATAATCCATCACACAAAGTCCCATAATATTATCTTCATCTTTTACATATTCATCTAAAGGCTTATTGTAGTTAGATTGTGAAGTGTATCCAGGCCAGTAATCTACAATTTCTAATATGAATAAGTCAATTGGTCGTTCTGTATCTTTTAAATAAATACGATATGTATCTCCAACAGCCAAGTTCTTTTCTTCTGCTAAATTTCTAGAAATTATCATTCCATTACGATATGTTATTAATAAACTTAAATAATAGTTTAATGGATGTTCATTAATGTTTTCTCTATACCAGACAGCTTTTGAGTATTCCTCAGGATTAATTCCTAAAATCTGTAAATTAATATTATCAGGATTTTCAACAAACTTTGTATCAGTATCTCGACTACTACTATAAAAATATCTGGGAATTTCTCTTTCAACTGGTAAATTTGTTATACCTTGAGATTGTAATATCGATGTAACCATAATAAAGTTTTCATATTCTTTTAGCCCTTCATATAATCGTCGTTGATTTTGTATAATACCTAAAGTCATTACCTTTTCATATACTTTTAAATAATAATATTCTCCATTGAATGGTGGTCTAATTCTTGTCTCTTGATAAATTAATACAGCTAGAGTATGTGAAATACGTCGTTCTGTAGGTCTAACAATATAGTCAATTGGTTTTATAATAATATCACTTTGATTTTGATGTTTAATTTCATCTACTAAATTTGCATTTATTGATCTGGCACTATTAGCATTAAAAATTCCAATACAAACAGCAAACATTAAAAATATCATAACAGTTTGTCTTATTTTATCTCCACGTGCAGCAAATAATAAAGAGCTATATAGAGTTACTTGTTTACTTCTCTTTCCAATAGAGCTAAATAGCTTCATCATAAATGGATAAATTCTAGTAAAAAGCATACAACTACCAAGCATAAAAAAGGACGCAGCTATAAAAATTGGATAATAGGAAGCCTGTTCAGATGTTAGTGTAATAAGTGACCTAAAGTTTTGATAATTAATAATTGAATAAATAGAAATGGCTAATAAAATAACATCAATATACATTTTTTCCCAAAATGGTTTGTGATTAAATAGTAATTCATCTGCTTTAAGTTGAATTATGTCATATTTTGAATAGCGAAAAACTGGAATTAACATTGATATATTAAAAAATACTAATGCAATAAAAGCATATAAGAAAACTTTCCAATTAACTTTAACTACTATATCATCACGAGTAATAAATTCTAAAAATCCATTTGATGCACCTAACAGTTTGCAGATAAATATTGCAAGCAAAATCCCTAAAAAGTACGACACTATCGAGATAAGTAAACTATTATAAAAATATATTTTTATAATATGTTTTTTAGTAGCTCCTCTACTTTTCATTGTAGCAATTTCATTTTTTTCATTATTAATTAATAAATTAGTTATCATAGAAATATATAATGCAATCATAAATATAATTGGGATAATAAGCATAACAACTATTAGTGATGTGTTTTTCACATTATCTTCAAATTTTGCGATTATATGATTAAAATTACTTTGATGGCTAAGGTAACCATAATTATCAGTTATCCATTGTTCATTATCTGCTAATCCTTTTGCAGTTTTAGTCACATTATATAACTGAAAAGTATAAAAATCATATATGTAGAACCAAGAAACTAAACCAATTTTAAAACTTTCACTACCTGTAAATTGGGATTTCAATATATTAATATCAGCATATACTTGTTGATTAGTTAAGTTTAAATAACCATTTGTAGTATCTTTGTCATAAACAATACCAACAATCATAAAGGTTCCTCCCTTTATGATTTCATCGTCTAGTAAGTAATTTTCATAGATTTCACCTAATTCAAATTTATTTTGCCTCATAAAAGCATCAGTAGCAACTACTTCTAAATATTCATCATTTGCTTGGTACATACGTCCTTTTGAAATACCAACCATTTCAGTAAAATTTTCAATTGCAGTTACATATAAGTCAGTATACCCTGCAGGTATTTGATATACATCTTTACTAATAATTGTAATATTATTAGGATTGTTTATATTTTTTGTTTTGTATTTAACTGAAGAAACTTCACTATAATTAACAATTATATCTGCATGTATTTTTTTACTTAGAGTACTATTAATCTTCTCATCATATAATTGATAAATAGATAGTTGATTTTCATCAACATATTCAAAATTTGCTTCAAATTGATATGTCATACCAATTTCGTCACCATTGGTAATCATATCTTCGAATTCATTTGATATA
Organism: Clostridia bacterium; assembly: GCA_030590175.1. GTDB lineage: Bacteria > Bacillota > Clostridia > DUPQ01 > DUPQ01 > JAFGUQ01. The sequence continues at coordinate 30,522 of JAUUZE010000005.1, read as the reverse complement.
CTATTATTTATAACAGAATATGAATACATGGGAATTGCGCCTGCTACAGCAATTGCTAAAGTACAACAGATTAATAAACTAATGCTAATCCATCGATTATATATGATTTTACGTACTACAATTTTTAGCATTAAAAGTTTTGTAATTATTAATTAGTATTAACAATTACCTCATCCCCTTCTTGAAGACCAAGTAAAATTTCAATCCATCCCCCAAGTTGTTTCCCCTTTGATATTTCCCGTTCAGTCATAACTCCATTGTCAAGTACATAGACAAACTCTCTACCAGCAGCCTCATGTAACCAACCTTCTTTTATTGCTATTGCCTGATTCACCTGATCTAAAATTATTTCAACTTTAAACAATTGTCCAATATCTTCTAGCCGTATATCTTCAATACCAGTATCAATAATAATAATTTCTTCTTTTTTGTCAATATCAATAACAGTTGCTTCAACTATTTCATCTTTAGTTATATATAAGTTAACAATTGATCCAATTATTAACCCTGGTATATCAGGATCTGTAAATGAAATATATGTATCACTTTCATCAATTACTGAAATAATCCCATTAGATGAAGTAACATATTTATTTACAGTAGCTTTAATTGCAGAAACAACACCATCAAATGTTGCATAAATATTCAAATCATCTACTCGAACTTGTAACTGGTCATATTGATATTGAGTAATTTTAAAATCAAGAATAGCTATATCTAAGTCATATTTTCCACTACCAGTTGAATCATATATTTTTTGAAGTTTTTCAATTTTTAATTTTTCTACCTGATAGGTGATTTCCATATCTCTTGCTTCTTTTAATAAATCAGCATTGTTTAAAATAGCTAGTAATTGTCCTTTTACAACTTCATCTCCCCTTACTGGAATAATTCTTTCAATATAGCCAGTTGAATCAAACGAATAGGTTTCCTCGCGAATTGGATGAACTTTTGCATATATAGTTTTAGAATCGTATAAATCAACCTTAACAATTATTTCAGTTAAATAATTTGGCTCTTTTTTTATATACTCAGGAATAGTAAGAGGATTAACAATCACCTTCTGACATCCAATAAGTGAAAAAATAAGTGATAAACCTATAATCCACAATATTCCTTTTTTACTCTTTATATTATTCATTAATGTTACCTACTCTTTAAAACTTTGTCGCCTGCCACTAGACCACTTTTTACTTCATAAAAAATTCCATCAGTAATTCCAATCTCAATAATCCTAAATTCAATTTCATTGTTGACTACTACATAGGTATAAAATGTACCATCATCATTTGGATAAACAGTTGAAATAGGAATAACCATTACATTAAAAGCTTCATCTTCCACATATCTAATGGTTGTTGTTTTTCCTAAAACTAATTGTTCTGGTAAAATTGTAAAAGCTATTTGACCATAGACGTCATTTCCAAAGTAATCATATGCCAATGAATACTGTGAAGAAGTTCTATAAATATAGCCAGTATATTGATTACCATCATAAATAATCTTAACTTTCCCATCATCATTTGACTTTCCACTAGGCAATCTCATTAGTAATGCATCTGTTGGGGCAAGATTATCAGTTGCTGGTATTTCATATTGAATTAAAAAATTACTTAATGGACAAATGCTTAGCACATCACCTTTAGCTGGATCTCCTTCAAATTTAAAAATTTCAACAATAGTTCCAGAAGATGTGGCATATAGATAATGAGCAACTTGTTTTTCATATAAATCAGATAAATAATTCTCATATGCCTCTAAAGATAAACGTGCAAACTCTAATGTGTAAAAATCAATCTTTCCGATATTATATAATCCTAATTGCCTATCATAATTCATTTTAGCTTTTTCTACAGTAATTTCTTGTTTAAATACTTGTTCATTAATAGATTTCATGTCAAGAATTCCCACTAATTGATTTTTCTTAACAACTTCTCCAACTTTAACATACAATTCGCTAATTGTTCCAAGAGTAGTACAACTTACAATTTCAGTATTTTCAATGTCTGCAACAATAATAGCTTCTTTATCATATACAATTCGTAAATCACCTTCAATAACATTTATAGTTGGCAAAATCAGTTTTTCTGAAGGTAATAATTCAGGTTCATATATTGTACGTTCAATAGGCATAAAATACATACACCCTGAAAATAGTAGTGACATAACTATAAGTAGTACTATTAATAATAAATATTTTTTATGATTCTTCATTGTCATCTTTCTGTCTATATATGACGATTTTATTGTCTTCTACATCCATTTTAATACGGCTATTTTTACTGATACCAGTCGCTCCTAGATATTCTTCTGGTAATTTTAAACGTCCATGCCTATCAACAACAACCAGTTCTTCATGAGTATCACTTTCTTCAACACCTGACATTCTATCAAGTTCTTCTAGTTCTTCTTTATAGCTTATCTTACGAATATACTCACTTGATGTACGACCATCAGAAATTGCTACTACTCTATCTACATTTTTAGCAACTCCTCTATCATGTGTAACGATTATAATTGTTACACCTGTTTCTCTATTTAATTTTCTAAAAGCATTAAATATTTGTTTACCTGTATCAGAGTCAACAGCTCCAGTTGGTTCATCGGCTAATATTATCTTAGGTTCATTAGCCATGGCTATTGCAATAGCTACACGTTGTTGTTCTCCACCTGATAGTTGACTAAGTTTATTTCTCATACGCTCTTCTAATCCAACTATTTTCAACAATTCTGCACTTCGCTTCTTAAAGTCAGCTCGATTAGCTAAAATCATTGGTAATTCCACATTCTGTTTAGCAGATAAATAAGGAATCAGATTCCGCGCATTATTTTGCCACACAAACCCTACTGTATTTCGTTTATAGTCTGTTAGCGCAGTTTTTTTAACTCTAAGGAGATTGTGTCCATTAACAATCAATTTTCCAGCTGACGGTCTATCAAGACCACCGATCATATTTAATAGAGTAGATTTCCCACTACCACTGTTCCCAATAATAGCCATCATTTCTCCATATTTTATTTCCAAATCAAGTCCTTGTAATGCTACAACTTCAGTATCTTTTGTTTTGTAAATTTTTACAAGATTCTCACAAGTTATGACATTTTTAGGATCATAATAATTCTCATCTTCTCCAGTATATAAATTTGTACTACTATCGTTCATCAATAACTTCACCATCCTCTAATGAAATAACATGATCAGCAATTTCAATCATACTTGGGTCATGAGTACTCATGACTATAGTTAATCCTGATTCTGTTACCAAAGTTTTAAAGAGTTTTACAATCTGTAATCCTAAATGTGTATCTAGTTCAGCTGTTGGTTCATCAGCAAATACAATTCTAGGTTTATTAGCAATTGCTCTAGATATTGCAACACGTTGTTGTTCTCCACCTGATAGTTGGAATGGTTTATGATTCATTCTCTTTTCAAGTCCCACTCTAATTAAACTGTTTCTAGTTAATTGTTTCCAGTCTTTTCTTAGAGCTCCTGATACTCGCAAACCAAATTCCACATTTTCATAAGCATCCATAACTGATATTAATGCAACAGATTGAAAGACAAAGCCGATATTTTTTCTTCTTATCATATCTCGTTCTGAGTCACTTATGGCGGTTAGTTCTTTTTTATCAAAGAACACTTGCCCACTAGTTGGTCGGTCTAGTCCACCTAATATATTCATTAAGGTTGTTTTACCAGATCCTGAAGTCCCTTTAAGGATTGTAAAGGCGCCTTCTTCAATCTTAATATTAATATCTTTCAAGGCATGAACTGTTTGTCTACCTTGAATAAATTCTCTACATATACCTTTTGTTTCATAAATGTAATTCAATTTATTACCCCTTTTAATCCTCTCCTAGTTTAACAGCTTGATCCATCTTAATATGAGTAATGAATCGTCCAATGGTAGAAATACCAATAATTAACATAGCTGCAACAATTATATAAATTCTATAATAATCTTCTCTAAACGAGAACACTTTAAATCCAATTAAACGTCCACTTTGTGCACTGATTAATTCAAATAGTGGAACAAAGACATCTGACGATATTCCTCCAATTACAATTCCAAGAACTATTGCCACTGCTGAAATTAGTAACTGCTCCCAGAAAATTATATGAATAAGTTCTTTTTTGCTTAATCCCATAGCTCTAAAAATACCAAATTGTAAAACCCTCTGCCTAATTGATAAAATCCAGAAAATTATAAATCCAGCACCACAAATAATCATTGTGACAATAAAATCTAATGTAAGCATTCCATTCATTCCTAATACCATTGGATCTTTTTTCTGTTCAGACACTTCAAAGTCTGCATATTCACCAGAAGAAATAGTAATTTCATTTTCTGATAAGAAGCTATTTATCTCACTATCTAACACACCATCACTTTTTTTCATCCAAATCATGTAATCAATATCACCTGCATTTGATAAAAGTAAATCATAATGCATAACTACAAACCCAAATGAAACATCATCATTTGTTACTGTTCTATTTGTTGCAAAATCGTACCCTGTATAAGGATTATACCCAGGCCAGTTATCTACAATTGCTAATATAGGTGCTTCAATAATATTATCTATGTCAGGAACTTCAATTGAAAGAAAATCTCCAGGATTTACTCCTAATTCATTCGCTGTAAATGAAGAAATAATTACACCATCTGGATAGGATGCCATTAAATTTAAATAAAAGTTAATATGAACAGTTAGTAAATCGTCTCGTGTCCATACTACACGGCCATAATCCTCTGGGGTTATTCCTATCAAGGTTGAGCTAAGTGTAGCGCCACCATATGTACTATATTTTTTAATCAATGTTTTATACTTAGCAACTTTTGTAGCAGTATCTATTAATTCACTTGATTTAATTTTTTCAAATTTCAATAAATCTTTGGCTATTACTTCAGAGCCTTCCTCTTGTACTAATTCACCATTTTCATCTACAATCCAATTGCTTAGGGTAATAGAAACATCAGTAGCATACTGATGCTTCACAATATCTACAAGGTTTTCATTTATGGTTCTAGCACTATTAGCATTAAAAATTCCTACACCTAAAGCTAAAATCAAGAAAATCATAATAAATTGTTTCATGGAACCACCACGGCCTACATATGTAAATGCAGCATACATAGGTGGTGACATAAATCGTTTAGTTGATTTGAATAGTAAGTTAATAAGTAATGGATATATTCTCATAATTACTAAACTTAAACCTAAAATAAAGAAAGTAACTGCAAAGAAGATCAAATAGTCAATCTGCCCATCTCCTGATAATCCAATACTGTCTTTAAATGTATTGTAATTATTTAGTGCCCACAAAGCCACAGCAAGCAATATAATATCTAAATATAATTTTTGCCAAAATGGTTTTTTGCTTATTATATCTTTGCCTTGTTTATATTGAACAATAGTAAATTTTGATGCTTTAATAGCTGGAAATACCATCATTATAATAAAGAATAAAGCACAAATGAAGCCATAAAGTATTGCTTCCCAACTTAGATTAATGTCCATTTGAGCTCGGTTTACAAATTCCATAAAACCATTTGATGCTCCTAATAATCTACACAGGAATATTGCCGATATAATGCCAGCAACAAATGAAATAGCTCCAATTAATAAACTCTCATAAAAATAAATCTTGAATATTTGTTTTCTAGATGCACCACGACTTTCTAACATGGCAATTTCATTTTTTTCTTGTTCCATAATCAATTGTGCAATCATTGATACATAAAAACTAATCATTAAAATAACGGGAATAACTAACAAAATAAGCAAACCTGATAATCGACTGGCACGGTCCATGTAATCTTGTAAAATTGGAGCAAATGACATTCTGTGTTTCATATATCCATGGTTATTAACAATCCATGTGCCATTCTCATCATATTGAGTTAAAATATCTTTGGTTTCTGTTAATGATAATTCATAGTAATTATATGCATAATACCAATTAGTAGTATCAAGGCTATACTCTTCTGTTTTAATAAAATCGCTATAAAAGACATCTGCATCCATATATAATCCATAACTGTCAAATGTATAATATGATGATTTGTCTTCTTGCATTTCAACAACACCAACAATTTTAAACTTATCTAAATACTCAACATCATTTTTAGCTTCAATAATTGCATATTCTCCATTTAAAACATAATTATTACGTTTCATGACTTCTGAGCTAACAATGACTTCATACATAAACTCTGTTTTTCCAGTTATAGAATTAATACTTTCTATTGGTTCTTTTTCATACATTCGCCCAGAAATTACTTTGACATTATTTTCTAAATTTGTCATACCATAAATATTAATACGATTTAATCTTGTAGTTGGAAACATCATTTCTTTAGCTACTTCTTCTAAATATAGATCCCATCCTCTAATATCTACTGAAAGAAAATTTGAAGTTTCCAATAATGTAAAATCGGTTAAAATACTCATTGGTATATTTTTTGACATATCATCTTTAATTTTACTATCATAATATTCAAATAAATTAATTCGGTCTTCTAATACATTAAGATTTGACCAACTGCTAACAAATTCATAAGTAGCTGGATGAATATTAGTTTCCTCTTGTGTTGTTTCAAAATCTTTTACTAGCATACGTTGTAGCATGCCACTAGAGTATATTGGTATAGAACTAACTACGGCTACTGCTAACACACTACCAATCAAAAGACATAATACCAACCATTTATTATTAACTATTTTTCTAAGTACTAATCTAAGCATGTATTTCTCCTAATAAATAATGGCTAATTCGCCTTCAACTAATCCTGATATCACTTCGTAGTATCTACCATTAGTCTGTCCAAGTACCACTTCTTTTTCTATTGGAACACCATCTTCTAATATCTTAGCATAAGTTCTACCACCAAATGTTTTAATAGCTTTTTGGTTGACCATTAACACATTTTCAACAGTATCTAAATTTTGTGTAACCATAACAGATGTTCCAATTCCCCAATCTTCGTTAAATTCATTGGGAACCACCACCATACTATTATGGCTAGAAACTGTTATAATTCCTTCTGTTTGAAAGTTTAGTGATTCAATTACTACAGGCATATCAGAATCAAATTTATAAATACCACTACCAATACAAGTTAATTTCATTTCGTTATTTAAAACAATTTTAAAAACTAAATTTCCTTTTGTTACCTGATCTCCTTCTTCAAGGGGTGCTAAGTAAGAAATTGAGCCATTTTCGTCTGCAACAATTTGTGATTGCTCTTTAATTAATATTAAATCATTATGTGAATTTAATACTTTTTGATAATTTAATTGGGCAATTTGATAATCATATTCACTAATTTGATTATTGTTATATAATTCAACAGATCTATCAAATGTGAGTTGTGCCCTTTTTAATTCTATTTCGCTATCTCTTATGTCCTTATCTAAATCACCAGTATCTAATTCAGCTATAATTTGTCCTACAACGATATCGTCATTTTTACTTACAAAGAACTGTAGAAATGTTCCTCCCAAATACTTAAATGAATAAGCGATTTCATTTACAGGTTTAAATGATCCAAATGCACTAACATCCTTTGAAACAGTTCCATATGATACTGCTTCAGTCTTATATTCTGTTGCTTTTGATTCAATAATTGGTGGAGAAAGTCTCTCATCTTCTTTAGGTAAAAACATACATCCAGATAAGAAAGTTGATATCACTATAACTACTATGATTAATAATATATTTTTTTTCACAATAAACACTCTAACCTTTTTTCATCATATTGTTCGATTATAGCATTAATAAAAAAATTGTAGTATACTTTTTACTAAATGTTCACAAATTATTTACATTTTATAACAAGGAGTTATTATGAATTATCCATATGAAAATCAACAGCTATCTTTTGAAAAACGAGCAGAAATTTTATTATCATTAATGACAATCGAAGAAAAAGTTTCACAGATGCTTCATTTCTCACCTGCAATTGATAGATTATCAATTCCAGCCTATACTTGGTGGAACGAAGCATTGCATGGTATAGCACGGGCTGGAACCGCCACAGTGTTTCCACAAGCCATTGCTTTGGCCGCCACATTTGATAAACAAATGGTTTATCAAACTGCCACATATATTTCAGATGAAGCTCGAGCAAAACACCATGAATATAAAAGACAAAATGACATGGGAATTTATAAAGGACTAACAATGTGGAGTCCTAATATTAATATTTTTAGAGATCCTAGATGGGGTCGTGGACACGAAACATATGGTGAAGATCCCTATTTAACTGGTCGAATGGGTATTTCATTCATTAAAGGGATGCAAGGAGATCATCCTAAATACCTAAAAACGATTGCAACCCCAAAACATTATTTAGTTCATAGTGGACCTGAAAGTGATCGTCATCATTTTGATGCAGTAGTATCAAAAAAAGATCTTAGAGAAACCTACCTACCAGCATTTAAAGAGTGTATTGTAGAAGGACAAGCGTATTCAATAATGGGAGCATATAATAGAACTAATGGAGAAGCCTGTTGTGCTTCTAGAACTTTCCTTTTGGATATTTTACGAGATGAATTTTCATTTAAAGGATTTGTTGTATCTGATTGTCATGCCATAATTGATTTACACTTACACCATCATTTAACAAAAACGCCTCAAGAATCAGCTGCTATGGCTGTTAAAAACGGTTGTGATTTAAACTGTGGCAAAGCATTTGAATCATTAACTCTTGCTTATGAAGAGAATATAATTACAGAAGAACAAATCAATAAAGCTGTTAAGCGATTGTTAGTCGCTAAATTTAAATTAGGAATGTTTGATGATGATGATAAAGTCCCTTACTCTTCCATACCTTATGAGGTTAACGATAGTAATAAACATCGCGATTATGCAATTAAAGTAGCTGAAAAATCATTAGTATTACTAAAAAATAGTGGAATTCTACCTTTAAAATCTAATGTGAAAAGTATTGCAGTTATAGGACCAAATGCAGATGATAGAGAAGTTCTTTTGGCTAACTATAAAGGAATTCCTTCAAGATATAGTACTATTTTAGAGGGAATCATTGAAAAATTCAGCGATTGTGAAATTAAATATTCAAAAGGATGTCATATTGCCAATACAACATTGCGAGATGATGAAACCTCACTTATTTCAGAAGCCATATCTTGTGCCAAAGCATGTGATGTAACCATTTTGGTAACTGGTATTAATTCTTTGATTGAAGGTGAAGAAGCTGATCCTCGTTATCCTGAATTTGGTGGTGGTGATAGAGAAGATATTGAATTACCAGGATTACAAAATCAATTAATAAGTAAAATTTCAACAATTAACAAACCACTAATTATTGTTAACTTAAGTGGTAGTTGTGTTTCTTTGGTTACAGCTAATGAACATGCAGATGCAATAATACAAGCTTGGTATCCAGGAGCATTAGGTGGAAAAGCAGTTGCAAACCTATTAGCTGGTGATTTTTCACCTAGTGGTAAGCTACCTGTTACTTTTTATAACTCTATTAAGCAACTTCCCTCTTATGATCAATATGAGTTAACTACTCAAACATATAGATATCTTAAAGAAGCTCCACTTTTCCCATTTGGTTTCGGTTTAACCTACTCAAAGTTTTCCTTTGGTAATATTAATATTAATAAAAAAAGTGATTACTTATATGAAGTTACAATCAAAGTTATAAATGATGGTCCATATGATAGTAATAATGTTATTCAGTTATATATAAAAACACCAAAAACATCTATGAAGTCTCCACATTATCAACTAAAGCGATTTAGTAATGAGTTTTTTAAAGTTAATCAACAAAAAGAAATAACTTTTACATTGGATGAACAAGCATTATCCTTTATTACTGATGAAGGAAAACGAGTTATATTAGATGGAGAATACACAATATATATTGATGAAGGACAACCAAATAAAAGTACACAAAAAGCTCTTTTAACTATAGAAGTAAAAAGCGAAATAAAATACTAATCTAATTCATATGTTTTTAATAGAATTGCTAAAGGTTGTGAAAACAATTTTTCGTTGTCAAATTCTGGATTTAAATGAGATATTAACATTTTTTTAGGGTAAGCTTCTATTTCAATACTATCACAATCTTCTGGGGATAAATGTGGTGGGGTGTTTCCCCCATCTACAATAAGCAAATCACAATTTTCAGCGAAAGATTCTAATCGCCCATTATAATTTGTATCTCCAGTATAAACAAAAGTATGTGTATCATCTCTAAATTTAGTGGCGTAACTTTTTATTGGATGAGTCATTTCACAAAAAGTTACAGTCATATCTTTTATATGTGTTAATTTACAATCACTAATAGTGTATACCTCAAATGCTTCATTATCTAAGAATAACTCTAAGATATTTCTTGGATTATTAGGCACATATAAGAGCATTTTCTTATTCTTACTTTGAAAATAATAAGAAAGTCCTAATAAATCACTAATATGATCATAATGAAAATGTGATAAACAAATAGCGTCTAAATCAATAGGGTCCATAATAGTACGTAGATTTGCTATTGAACCTGGACCACAGTCATTAAGTATTGAAGTTTGACCTGATTGAACTAAATAGCTAGAACAAGCACCGTCTTTTAAACAATATGGACCACTATTTCCTAAAACTGTTACCTCCATTACTTAACCAACTTTCTGATAATATCTAAAATTCTCTCTTTTCCATCAATAATGCCCATTTCCAAAGCACTTTCTCTCATATTAATCATTTTTTTATCATTTTGCAATAGATTAATTATTTTTTCATATAAGACTAAACCACTTAATTGCTCATCTAGTATTACTTCACAAGCTCCATTATTTTCAACAGCTCTAGCATTTAGTTCTTGATGATTTTCAGCCACATTTGATGATGGAATAATAATTGATGGAACACCAATAGCCAACATTTCGCTTATTGTCATTGAGCCTCCTCTTGTAATCATTAAATCTGCGCTGTGATATACTTCTGGTGAATTATATATATAATCAACAATAGATACATTATTAAAATCTTTATTTATCTTACCAATTACTTCAGAATAATATTGTTTTCCTGGTGCATATATAAGTGTGAAATCATTATCTTTTAGTTGCTTATTAATAAGTTGAACCATTGCCTCATTTATGGCTCTTGCACCTAATGACCCACCCATAACAACTACTAATTTTTCATTATTTTTTAATCCTATTTTTTCTCGACACTCATGACGGTCAAGATTTAATATGTCATTTCTTAATGGATTGCCAGTTAAAATGATTTTCTTGCTATTTTTTAATAATTGTCTACTTTTTGAAAAACTAATACCAATTACATCAACCCTTTTAGCTAACAATCGTGTTGTGATACCCGGATATGCATTTGATTCATGTAAAAATGTGGGAATTTTTTTTCTACTAGCCAAATACATAATAGGTCCTGCCACATAACCACCTGTACCAATAACAATATCAGGAGATAATTCTTTTAAAATTTTGTAAGATTGTACCATACCAACACATAGTGCAAATAAACCAACGATTGTATTTATTGAGAATTTACGTTTAAATCCTCTTATAGTAATATATTTTAAATCATAATCAGCCCTAGGAACTAAATCTTTTTCTAATCCTCTTTTTGTTCCTATAAAAGTAATATCACCTTTATTAATATCTAATTTTTCAACTAATAAATCTGCAATTGCTAAGGCTGGATTTATATGTCCAGCTGTTCCTCCACCTGCAATAACTACTTTCATACTTTTCTCCTACTTTTCTTTGTATGTCTTGATATACTTAATAATAAACCAATTTCAATCATATTGACAACCAAACTTGTTCCACCAAAACTAAAAAATGGTAATGAAATTCCTGTGGTTGGAAGTGCACCTGTAACAACCGCTATATTAAATACTGCTTGAATAAAAAATAAACAAGAAATTCCTCCAGCTAAAAGTTTCCCAAATGGGTCTTTGGTATTTATAGACACCATCATTCCTCGATATACTAATAAAAAGAATAATAAGATTACTACTAAACAACCAATAAATCCTAATTCTTCTGCTAATATTGAAAATATAAAATCATTATGTTGCTCAGGCATATACAAAAATTTCTGAACACTTTTTCCAAGTCCTCTTCCTAGCAATCCTCCAGCACCAATGGCATAAAAAGATTGAATCAATTGATATCCTAAATCTAGAGGATCTTTAAAAGGATTTAAAAAAATTGTTAACCTCTCATTTGTATAATCTGTTAATATTGCAAAGCTTGCCAACGCTGATGCCCCTATAAATCCACATATTAGTAAATGATGTAATTTTGCTCCACCAATATATAGTAATAAAAAAGTTATTACACTTACAATAACCGTAGCACTTAAATGCGGTTCTAGTAATAGTAATAGTGCAGCAACAACTAGAAATATTAAATGATATAATACACTAAGTATTGAAGTAGAAACTTTTTCTTGGTTCTTAGCAATACTATAAGATAGAAAAATAATTAAAGCTAACTTAAAAAACTCAGATGGTTGAAATCCAGGTCCCCAATCAATCCACCTTCTTGCTCCATTATAGATTTGTCCAATTCCTGGAATTAATACTGCGATTAATAATAAAAAACAAATACTAAGAAATAAGACAGCAATGAGTTTAAATAATCGATAATCAATAAAAGATAAACCAATCATAAGTACTAAACCAATTCCAGCTGCAATTAACTGTTTGTTCAAAAAATAATAAATATTATCAAAAGCCATTTTTGCATAAGGAGTACTAGCACTAAAAACCATGATGATTCCCAAAGAAACCAACATTAGAGTAAAGACAAATATCCAATAATCAAAAGGTTTTGTATAAAATATTTTTTTCATTAGTATCCCATCTTATAGCCATAATAATATGGCATATGATAAGGCACAAGCCACAACCGTTACTATTGTAAAGACAACAACAACTTTTGCTTCTTTCCATCCACTTAATTCAAAATGATGATGAATAGGTGCCATTTTAAAAACTCTTCGCTTTGTTCTTTTGTAATGACCAACTTGAATTATAACTGATAGTGCTTCAATCACATAAATAATCCCAGCGATTAGTAAAATCCAAGGTATTTGTAAATAAATAACCATAATTCCAACTAATGCCCCTAGAGCTAATGAGCCTGTATCACCCATGAAGACTTTTGCAGGGTGTCCATTATATAATAAAAATGCCAATAAGCCACCAACTGAACTAATTGAAAAAATAATAACTAACTCATTATTTATATTAGCAAAAGCTATTATCATTAAACACATCATAACTATAGCTGTGACACTTGATGCCAATCCATCAACACCATCTGTTAGATTCACTGAATTGGTTGTAGCATACATCACAATTATAATGAACAAAACATATAAGAACTTTGGAACCATAAAAGTTGTCATCATATTAGAAAATGGTGCAATCATCTCTGTTCCCACATTGGAAAAATATACAAAATATATGGCAAATAATGTGGAAACAAATAATAAACCAATTGTTTTTTGTAAAACATTAAGCCCATCTTTGCTTTCTCTTTTTATTTTTAATATATCATCTAAAAAACCAACAAAGGAAAATAGCAAAACAATAGCTGAAATAACAAGACTATCCATTGAAAACTTATTAAAAACAACTGCAAACAATAAAATAGGAATAATAAACATGATTCCACCCATAGTTGGAATACCCATCTTACTTAAATGAGTTTTTGGTCCATCATCTCTAACAATTTGTCCAAATTTTAATTTCTGTAGTAATGGAATAAGTAATCGCCCAAATAAAGCTGTTGTTAAAAATGTAATGACAAATGATAATCCCATGTTCTACTCCTTTTTACTTATAAATTCAATAACTGATTCCATTTTTGAGCCCCTTGACCCTTTTAATAAAATAAAATCGCCTGGCTGTATTATATCATTAATATTTGTTGCTAATTGTGTCAAATCAGGAAAATAATACAAATTTAAATTACTTATCTTTTCTTTTTTAGCTCCATCAATATAAAAGATAGCATCGTTACCTACTCCAATTAGTACATCAACCATAGAATTAGCCACATACTGTCCAACATCTAAATGATTATCTTTTGAAAAATCACCCATTTCAAGCATATCTCCTAAAATAGCAACTTTACGCCCTTGTTGTGTAACTAACACATCAATCGCAGCTTTCATTGACTGAGTATTTGCATTATATGCATCATTTATAATGGTCATCTCACGAATTTTAGATATGTCCATTCTCATTTTTTCTTGTGTAAATGTTTTTAACCCTTGATTAATCATTTGCGTGTCTAACCCAAACTCTTTTCCAAGAATAATAGCAGGTAATACATTATATACATTATGTTTCCCAAGAGTATTTAATGTATAAAGTTCATCACCTATCATAAACTGACTTCCATTATTTTCATTAAGTAGTTTATAATGACTTGCTTTAACCATATTATGATTGCCAAATCCATAAGTAATCACCCTATATGGGCTATTATCTTGTAATGATTTGAGAAATTCGTCATCACCATTTAATAATAAAAGACTTTTAGGTAATAAGTGATTTAGTATTTCCTTTTTAGCCGCAAAAATATTCTCTTTTGACTGCAAATTCCCAATATGACTAACACCAATATTAGTTAAAATACTAATTGTAGGTTTAGCAATAGAGCTTAAATAGTCAATTTCACCTAAATGATTCATTCCCATTTCAAGAACAGAAATATCATGTTCACTCGTTAGGTCAAGTAACGACATTGGTAACCCAATATGATTATTTTTATTTCCTTTGGTAGTATGAACGTTTTTTGAAAATGATAATACACTGTTTATCATGTTTTTTGTTGTGGTTTTACCCACACTTCCTGTAAGACCAATAACAGGGATTTTAAATTTTGATCTATAATATTTAGCCAATAAACCTAATGCTTTAATAGTATCATCTACTTTTATGACTTTTGGATTTATATGGCTATTTTCAGATAAAATTAGCGAAGCACCTTTTTCTATTGCTTTATCAATGTAGTCATGTCCATCAAAGTTTTCACCTTTTAAGGCAATAAATAATTGGCCAGCTTCAATGTTTCTACTATCAGTTGAAACACCTTTAAGTAATTGATGAGTCATGTTAAATTTATTACAACAGTTAAATAGTGATTGTACTTCATCAATCCATAAATTCATTTACAATATCTCCTTTAATAAATTATTTACAATTTCTCGTTCATCATAGTGTGTTCTCACATGATGTTTTTCAATATAAGTTTCATGACCTTTTCCAGCTAAAATAATCAAATCATTTGCTTTTCCGATTTCTAAAGCATGTTTTATCGCTTTCGTTCTATCAATTATTTTTATATATTTACCATTTGTTTTTTTCATGCCTTCTTCAATCATATTAATAATTGATATGGGCTCTTCAGTTCGTGGATTATCTGTTGTTATAATTGAATAATCAGCATGATTACCTGCAATTTCACCCATTTCATATCTCATTTCGTTATCACGATCTCCACCACACCCAAAGACAACAATCAATCGTCCTTTAACATCTTCTTTTATTTCTGTAAGTAGTTTTAATAAGCTACTTTGGTTATGTGCATAATCAATCATAACCATATATGGTGTGTTTGTGTCTAGCACTTCACAACGTCCTTTTACAGTAGTTTTTGCTAATCCATTAATAATGCCTTCATTGCTTGCTCCCATTAAAAGAGAAGCAGTTATGGCAGCTATTGCATTACTAATATTAAATTGTCCAGGTAAAGTATAAGTTACTGTAATAACTTTATCTAATCCATTATAAGTAAAAGTGGTATAAACACCATCTTTATGAATGTTAGTTGCGTAAATATTAGCTTGTTTATTATTAACTGAATAAGTTAATGGTTTTGCTGATTTTTGATACATCATTCGCTCATAATATGGATCGTCAATATTATAGATAGCTACTTTACATAGATTAAATAATTGAGTTTTTGATAGTAAATAATCTTCAAAATCTTCATGCTCTCTTTTTCCTATATGAGTTTTTGCCAAATTAGTATAAATACCAATATCAAAATCAATCATTTGCACACGTTTTTGTTTTAATGCAATTGAGGCAACTTCCATGACCACATGATTAATTTTGTTTGATAAACTATTAGCAAAAAACTGCTGAAGATCAAGAGAAGCTGGTGTGGTATTAGTTGTTTTTATATGTTCATCACCAATAAACATACCTAATGTTCCACTGGATGAAGTAGGCAATTTACTATATTCCATAATAGTTTTAATCATTTTAGTAATTGTAGTTTTACCTTTTGTGCCAGTAATACCAGTTATAGTCATTTTTTTGCTAGGATGATCATAAAAACAATCAGCTAACTTTGCTAAAGCTATTCGTCCATCTAGAACACGAACATAATTTTTAAATGGTAGTGAAACTTTTTTAGTAATTAAAGCACAAACTGCTCCATTTTCAAAAGCTTTTGTTAAATAAGCATGACCATCTTCATCAATACCATCAATACAAACAAATAAAAAGCCTTCTTCAACTTTTCTAGAATCATAAGCTATTCCAGTAATATTAATTTCGCTATTACCATAGAACTCTTCTATTTCAATGGTTTTTAATAATTTTTCTAATTTCATACTTACTCCACATTATCAGTATATCTAAATGTAACTGTTATTATACTGCCCTTTTCAATTTTTTCCCCTTTTTTAATACTTTGGTCAATACATGCACCTAATCCTTTTGTATCAATATTTAATCCTAAAGCACTCAGTGTTACCTTTGCCTCATAGATAGTCTTATTTAATAAATTAGGCATTATTACTTGCTGTTTCTCCTCAGGTAAGTAACTATATAATACCACAATACTTTCTTCTTTTACTATGGTTTTTGCCAATGGATATTGATATGCTACAGCCACATCTTCTAAAATATTATCGCCTATAAGAATTGATTGTAATCGTAGTTCTTCTAGTATGTCAGTTGCTTGGTCAATAGAGTAACCAATCAACTCAGGAATTAATACATCTCTCTCAATAAGCGTTTCATCTAAGTTTCTAGGAACATGCAAATACTCTAAAGTTTCTTCAATAATCTGCCCAACAACAGGTGCTGCTATAACACCTCCATAATACGAATCACCTTGTGGGTCATGGAGAACAACCAATACAGTAATAACTGGGTTATCAGCTGGAGCAAACCCACAAAAAGATGCTGTATAAACATTTTCTTCATCTGTTTCAGATGTACCCGTCTTACCTGCTACATCATATCCAGGTACATAAGCATTTTTACCAGTTCCTTCAGATACTACTCCTTTTAATACTTCTCTCATTGTTTTTGAAGTTTGTGAAGATATTACTTGTCTAACGGTTATAGTTTCAAATTTCTTTGCAATATTACCTTGTGAATCAAGTAATTCTTTCACAATATATGGTTGGAGTAACTTCCCTCCATTTGCAATTGCTGAGTAAGCTGTAATTATTTGAATTGGAGTAATTTTAAATCGCTGACCAAAAGAAGCAACTGCCATATCAATTTCTTGGTATTCCAACCCAAAATCTTTTTGGAATAAAGAGTTTGACTCTCCTTGTAAGTTTATTTTTGTTTTATCATAAAATCCAAACATTTCAACATATTCATAAAACAGATCAATTCCTAATAACTGAGAGACTTTTACAAATACAGGGTTACATGAGTTATAAATTCCTTCTAAGAATGTTTCTTCTCCATGGGGATAACTACGCCAACAGTTTATATCCCAACCTTGTACCTCAATTTCATAATCATCTGTCATGGTAGACAGTGAAATAACATTTTCTTCTAATACCATAGAAGCAGTTATCGCCTTAAATGTAGACCCTGGTTCATATGTATCAGAAAGTGCTTTATTTCTCCATACTGTTTGATTAAGTAAAGTAATATCACTAGTAGAGTATCCAGTCCAGTTAGTAGGATCAAACCCATCAGGGCATTCTCTTGGATTATTTAAGTCAAAATCAGGTTTCGATACCATTGCTAGAATTTCACCTGTTTTAGGATCCATAACAATTGCAGTTGCACCTCTTGTAACTTTATTTTTTAATATGGCTTCATCAAGAGCTTTTTCTACAATATATTGTATATTTTCATCAATAGTTAATACAACATCAAGCCCATCATATGCTGCGATCTGATTGTCAGTGGCAAAAGGAATCAAAGTACCATTTTTATCAATTTCAGATGTGATTTTTCCAGGAATTCCTTTTAATATTTCCTCCATGGTATATTCGATACCCATTAAGCCTTGATTATCAATACCTGTAAATCCAATAATATGTGCAGCTAAATTGCTATTAGGATAATATCTTTTTGTATCATCTTCAATGGTTACACCTGCAATATGATTATCACTTAACCAAGTTTGTAATTCATCTCCAATTTCTTTGTCTATTTGTCTTACTAGTAATTCATATTCACTTTCTTTGTTTATTTTTTCTATTATGGTTTCTTTGTCTATTTTAAGTATATCTTCTAGTCCCTCTGCTAATAAATCTATGGATAGTTGATTAGCTCTTAAAATTGTTGGACTTATTGATATAGTGTTTACATATATACTAATAGCTAAATCGTTACCATATCTATCATAGATTGCACCTCTAGAAGGTGTTAATGTTTGATTTCTTGTTTGTTGCTGATATGCTAATTTTTGATATTCTTCTCCTTTAATAAACTGAATATAGAAAATCCTTGCTAATAATAAAAATGAAAACAATGCAAAAAAAACGATTATTATTAACAGTCGTTTTTTTTCTTTATTTCTTTTTACTTTTTGTTGGTCATTCACCATCATTTTTTCCTTTATAGTAGGTGAATCTACCCGAATATATTTCTGATATTCATCAGACTAACCTTAAAATCATCAATTGACAATAGTATTCTATCATAAAATGTTAGTGGTTTGGTAGCCAATGATATTTCATCATACCTAGGAACTGAAATATAAATAGTTTGATAGTTATCAGGTTGTTGCATTCCAAGCTGAGTCATGGCAGTGTAACGAATTTGTGGTAAATTCATATATTGATCTAATTGAAGTTGTAAAGCTGAATTAACAGCTTCCTGTGCTGTTAATTGCTGTGATAATGATGCTACATCATAATTCATTTGTGTTATATAACTATAACGGGAAATAATACCAAATAAAGCGATAAATACAAATAAGACCCATATTACGATGCGTCTTTTGTTTCCTTTATTTCCCTTCAATAAGGTTGGTTTAATCCCTTGTTTTTCCTTAGATTCAGTCATTATGTGTTGTTCATTGTTTAGTATTCTTTGTGCATTCATAATTGACTCCCCTGTTTGTTGAAAAATACATCGGCCGGTAGTACACCGGCCGAGTTCTTTTCATCTTTCGTGTCTTTTGTACTTTAAAATTTTATCTTTTGTATGACTATCATCTGTGCTCAATTACACGTAATTTTGCACTTCTTGATCGCCTATTGTTATTTAACTCTAAGTCGGATGCCAGTATGGGTTTTCTATTTATTCTTTTAAACATACTGACTTTGTTACAAACACATATTGGAAAATCGGGGGGACATTCGCATGGGTTTTCCAACTTAGAAAATATAACCTTTACTATTCTGTCTTCCAGAGAATGAAATGTTATGACAGCTAATCTGCCACCTTTTTGTAGGGATTCAGCCGCCGCGACAAGGGTATTTTCTAGTATTGTTAATTCATCATTAACTTCAATTCTAATAGCTTGAAATGTTTTCCTTGCCGGGTGCTTCCCTTTAAACCGTTCTTTAGGTGGATAGCAGCTTTTTACTAATTCTGCTAATTCTAATGTGGTCTCTATTGGTTTGTTTTTTCTTTTGTACATTATCGCGTTAACGATTTTTCTTGTGTATTTTTCCTCACCATACTTAAAAAGTATTTCGATAAGTTTTTCTTTTGTATATGTATTGACTACATTAAATGCAGTCTTTGTTTCACTTGTATCCATCCTCATGTCAAGTTTGGCATCATCGTGATAGGAAAATCCTCTCTCAATGGTATCCAACTGATAGGATGAAACTCCTAAGTCCATTAGAATTCCTAAAATATTTTCTTTAGCATATTTTTTTATGATATTTTCAATGTTCAAGTAGTTATCTTTGACAACTATATATTTAGCCAAAAGATTTTCATCTTTTAATCTCTTAGTTACAACATCTACAGCCACTTGATCTCTATCAATCGCAATTAGCATTCCTTCACGACCTAGTCGTTTGGCAATTTCAATGCTATGACCACCACCTCCGGCGGTACAATCAATATATGTGCCTTTTTTGTCTATGTTCAATGCTTTAATGCATTCATTTAATAAAACTGGTTCATGGGAAAATTTAATGCTCATATTAAAAGCCTAATAATTCTCTTGCTTTAGTAGCAGCATCAATTTCCTTTTGTTCATTAGCTTTATGATCTCTGTAAGTAACCCATGTGTCTGCATCCCATATTTCAGCTTTTGATCCCATACCATTCATATTTACTTCTGTTTTAATGCCAGCGTACTCTCGCAATGTTATAGGAATTAATAATCGACCTTGTTTATCTACTTCACACTCACAAGCTCCTGCTAAAAACTGTCTAATTGTTCTTCGCATTGCTTCTCCTGAAAAAGGTTGAGCTTCAATATTTCTAACAACTTTCATCCATTCGTCCATTGGATAAAGAATTAAACATTTGTCTGTGCTTTTTGCCACCATAAATGAAGAGCCAAGTTCACCTCTGAACTTAAGCGGTATAATCGTTCTTCCTTTTTCATCCACTCGGTGGAGGTATTCTCCAAAAAACATATGCCCTACTTTTTATTTGTGGGAATTGACCGCAAATTTTGGGAATTTCTCACTACTAATCCCCACTTGGTCACCACTTGATTACATTTTAGCATCACTTTCTAGCACTTGTCAAGGAATTTACGCAAAAAAATAACCATGATTAGGTTATTTTAAAATATTTTTTATTTGTTATGTAATAGATTGTTTTCGCCGCATTGAAACAGATAAGACAAGTCCTATTAATGCAAAGTTAATAATCATGGCAGTCCCTCCTCCACTAACAAAAGGTAGTGGAATTCCAGTAACAGGTAATAAACCAAGATTCATTCCAACATTTTCAATAAAATGAAACATCATCATTCCAGCAATTCCTATGGTCATGTATCGTCCATATAAGTCATCAGTTTTTGCGGCTATATATATAATCCTAACAATAATTAAAAATATTAATATAATTACTAAACTAGCTCCTATGAATCCTAGTTCCTCTCCCACTACTGAGAAAATAAAGTCAGTATCTTTAATTGGTAGACCACCTTGAGTTTGAGTTCCATTAAATAAACCCATTCCTGTTAATCTACCACTACCAATTGCCATTTTAGCTTTATCAATATGAGATGTATCAACTCCTTCAGCACCTGGTGTAAGAATACTATAAATTCTTTTTCTCTGAAAATCTTGTAAAAACAACCAGATAACTGGTAACAATGCTGCAACTGCACCTATACCAATTGCAAACCATTTAAATTTGATTCCATATATAAATAACATAAAAATTAATGATACAGTAAAAACAACTGCAGATCCAAATTCAGGCTGTGATAAAATTAATCCAATAGGTGCTAGTGAAGCTACTATTGTAAGTAAGAATAATTTAAGCGAAAACTCTTCTTTTAAGTTTGCTAACAAAGCTGGTATAACCATCACATATGCTACTTTTGCTACCTCGGCTGGTTGAAAAGTGTACCCGCTAAATAAAACAATCCAACTATTTGATCCAATACCTTCTATATCTCGCCCATATCCATACAATGTAACATAAATAAGTAAACCTATTGCAACAATAAAAATAAAATATCCCCACGGTTTAAAATATGTGTAATCAATCAATGATAATACAATACAAATAACTACCCCAATAATTATTGAAATTAATTGTATTCTAACAATTGAACTACCTGTATTCATAGTAGCTGTGGCACTTCTTAGGACAAAAAATCCTATTACAGTTATCACAGCTACTAATAGTAACAGTGGATAGTCAAATCGTTTTAAAATATTTAAACCTCGCACTTTATTAAACACACTATTTCCTCAATACAATTGCTTCTTCTATGGCTTCTTCTAATACTTCTAATCCTTCTAGTAATGCCTCTTCACTAATTACCAATGGTGGTGTCACTTTAATAGTTGACCCAGCACCAACAGGTGCAAAGAATAACAATCCTTTTTCAATTGATAGTCTAACAATATCATGTGCCAAATCACAATCTATTTCTTTACTATTTTTTTTAGTGAAAATCATAGCCCACACTAATCCAGAACCTTTAACATTTCCAATATACTCAGAATATTTTTGTTTCAGTGTAGTTAAGTTCGCTTCACATATCTTTCCAAGCATAGCTGATTTTTCAATTAATTTATTTTCAAATATGAAATCAATATTTGCCAATGCAGCTGCACAGCATACAGGATTTCCAGTATGGGTACTTGTCATCTTATTTGGACCATATAAATCCATAACATCAGCTCGTCCTATTACAGCTGATAATGGTAGTGAACTTGATATTCCCTTACCCAAACAAACAACATCAGCACTCACATCATAATGCAAAAATGAATATAATTTTCCAGAACGACCAAATCCTGCTTGTACCTCATCAAAAACTAATAATATATCATTATCATCACAAAATTGACGTAAGCGTTTCACAAAACCCTTAGGCATTAACTGTGCCCAACCACCTTGAAATGTTTCTGGCATAAATGCAGCTATTTGATCAGGTGTAATTTTTTGTTCTTCTAGATAAGTCATCCAAGTGTTGAAACAATTATCATCTGAATAATCATCTCTAGATTCATCTGCCCATTCATATTTATATGCATTAGGGAATGGAACTTGATTCATATCTTTATCAACATTAATAATCCATTCCTTAGCAGCTTTAGAACCACCTGCCATTTGTGAACCCATGGTTCTACCATGAAAATCATCAATAAATGTAATAATCTTTATTTTTTTTGTTCCACCAACTTTTTGGCCATATGTTCTAGAAAGTTTAATTGCGCATTCACATGCCTCACTACCAGTAGTTAGTAAGAAAACTTTTTCTAGTGGTTTTGGTGAAATTTCTACTAATTTTTTTACTAAATCAGCACGTACTTCTGTGGGAAAACAATAATTGTGCATTAAATCACTATTAACCATTTCAATAATAGCTTTCTTTATTTTCTCATTACCATGCCCTGAGTTAGTAACTAATACACCTGAGCTAAAGTCAATCCACTTATTACCATATTTATCATAAACTTTATCACCTTTTCCATGGTCCCAAATAACTAATGGTTGTCCTGTCATTGATTTAGGTTCATACTGTCTTAATTGTTTTACAACCTCTAAACTTTCAGGTACAGGAATTTCTGTACAGATAGTTCTGTGTTTGGTTGATACTTTTGGAACCTTCCTAGGTTGTAATAAAAAACTTTTTGCCATGATGTGTCTCCTTATAAATTAAATAATATATTAATTAGTGGCATTGTTGCAATAGACAATATTGTTGATAACCCAATAAATGATGCCATTAATTTTTCATCTGCTCCCATTTCTCGTGCAAATACATAACTTGATATGGCTACTGGAGTAGACAACAGTGTCACCCCAATACTTAAATCAAGCCCTTGTAACCCAAATACCCAAATACCTAAAAAATAAGCAATTACTGGTACAATTAGTAATCTAATTAAACTTATACCTGTAACCATGAACAAGTTTTCACGTAAATACTTAAAAGTGATTGAACCACCAATTAAAATAAGTGCCATAGGTAGTGCAATTCGCCCAGACATTTCAAATACGCTATCTATTGCAATTATATCAAGTATTCTAATATTAAGTAATGAAACTAATATACCAGCTCCAATTGCAATTAGGAATGGATTTTTTAAAATGTTAATAATAGTTTTTATAGTTTTTTTAGTTATATTAACTGTTCCATTTTCTTCTCTAAATATTTCAAGACTAATAATTGCAATAATATTTACAACTGGAATTTCGAATCCATTAACTATGGTTGCTTTTGCTAACGCTAACTCACCAAAAACATTTTTCGATACATGTAATCCAATGTATGCCTGATTATTTCTATAACAAGCTTGATGAAATGACCCTCGCTTCTTCTTGTCCTTTATGGAATATGCAAAAAACATTCCAATGGCAAATGTAAGTAATAAAACTGTTACATTGTGCATGGCAAGAGACAGTGAAAAGGCTTTAGAAAAATCATATGAAGCAATGCTACGAAAAGCCATAGCTGGTAGCGCAACATAGAATAATAGTTTATTTAAAAAGTTCTTAACAAGCTCATTTATTAAACCAATTTTTCTAAGTACATAGCCTAATATAATAAAAAAAGCCATAGGTAGCATAGCATCAAAAATGCTCATTATACGTTTCTCCTATTCAAATGAAATAGCCATATCTTTTGTAAATGTAACAAATTTTCCACCAGCATCAGCACTCATTCTTACTGCGTTATTAATAGCAACGCCAATTAGTGCTTGTCTTGGTAGTGCTCTAGTATCTTCCATTGTTGTCAGTAATGCTTTACGCTCTTTTAATGTGTTTGTAGTAGTAACTATGGTTCTAACATCGTTAATCCCTTGTACTATTGAATCATAGCCATATCCAACGCATTCTTCTTCTCCAGGAAAATCAAAACTATCATACTTTTTAAAGAAATTAGGATTAAACTCATCAAACCCTTCCTCTTCAGTTGCAAAATGAGTATTTCTATCTTTATGATCTGCCCAATACTCACCCATGGTTCCTAGCATCATCATACCTTGATTAGTCATAGCAGAGTTATTTTCAGAATTAACCCATGAAGTCTGAACAAATTGTACTGACCCGTCTTCCCACTCAATTGTAGCTTGTACGGCATCATATGCATTTTTCCCTTGGGTTGGTAAATATTTTTTTTGACCAAATGCAACAAGTCTTTTTGGTTTTAAACCAGTTATAAAATAATATGCATCTGCATAATGTACTCCAATATATTCAAATGGTGAACTTTTTTCACACCAGTCTTTAAAGACATCAAGAGCCATATATTTTGGTTCTTCAATCCAAGCGTGACCATGTAACATTTCACCTAATAAGCCTTTTTTAAATTTATGTCTACAAGCTCTTATTGATCTGTCATGTCTTTTATGATAATCAGTTAATACATAAACACCTTTTTCGTCTGCCATTTTAATAATTTCATTTGCTTCTTCAACTTTTAAGCATAGTGGTTTTTCAACTATTACATGTTTACCAGCTTCAATAGCAGCTTTAATAACAGGTGTATGAAAATGATCTGGTGTAGCTACAATAACAACACCGTTTTCAGGTAAATCTGCTATTGCTTGTTTAAACATATCAGGATACATTTTAGTAGTTCCCTCAGTTTTAGGATTTGGATATCCTGTGAATGGTGGAAACATCCCCTGTAGTTTTTCAATAATATCTCCCGTTAATGATGAAATAGAAATATTACCAACACGTCCATATTTTTGTTCTTGAAATACTGTGGGTAAAATAACTTCTTGTGAAATCATACCTCCACCCACAACTAATACATCAACTTTGTTTTTTGCATCCATTTTAAATCTCTCCTCTTATTTTTTTAGTTGAAGCCCTTATTACTAATTCAGGCTCTAATAGAATTCTTTTAGATTCTTTTCCATCTAATATGTCAAATAACATTGATACCGCAAGCTCTCCTGTTTTTTGTGAAGGTTGACTAATAGTTGTCAAAGCAGGATTCATCATTTTTGATATTTTAATATCGTCAAACCCCACAATTGAAATATCTTCTGGAATATTAATATTATTTTGAGTTAAATATTGCATAACACCATACGCTACCATATCATTTACTGCAAGTAGTGCTGTTGGCAAATCATCTTCTGATAAAAGTTTAGCTCCTAGAAGCGCACCATTTTCATATTCATTTTCTTCATTAATTTCAACAACTTTATTGTATGTAATGTTATTATCTTTTAAACACTTTATATACCCTTTTAAAATATCTTTTCTACTTTTCCTAACTAAAGGAGAAGTTAAAAAAGCAATTTTTTTATGACCTAATTTAAGTAAATGAGAAACTGCCATATAAGCACCTTTTTCATAATTAAATAATACTTGCCCAACTTTATCTAAACTTATTTCATCTTCAAGTGATACTAAAGCAATTCCTTTACTTACGATATCTGAATATAACAAGAAATCATCTCCAATTGATGAAATTATTAATCCTTTTACTTGTTTTTGTATTAATGTATTTACATATTGCTTTTGTCTACTTGCATCTCTTTGAGAATTACATAATAAAATATTAAAACCTTTTTCATATGCCTTTTTTTCAATTCCATAAATAACAGCAGGATAATATGGATTTAAAATAGTAGGTATAATAACACCAATATCCATACTTTTATTAGTTTTTAACATTCGGCCAACAATATTTGGAGTATATGAAAGTTGTTCAATGGCATTTTTTATTGATATTTTAGTTTGCTCTTTAATTGGATAACCATTATTTGAAAGATATCTAGATACAGTTGCAATTGAAACATTTGCAACTTTTGCTACATCATTGATTGTGGCTTTTTTATCCAAAATTCTACTCCTTATAGTAAACGTTTACTAACATTTACAATTATATGTCATTTTTGAGAAAATGCAAATACTTTATTTGTTTTTTAATAGAAAATTTTAGAATATAAAAGGAACAAATTCTTTCATAGAAACAATAACCTTCTCTTTTCTGCTTTTTTCAGCTGCTAGTGCAATTGAAGTGCTTAATATACCATTATATATTTCATTATTATCATTGTTTATTCCAAATAGCTTACACAAGCTTTCATCACCACCGCCATGCCCTTTTGAAGAAGCATTAATATCATATACTTCACGTTCTTTAGAATTAGGAAAATCTATGGTGATTTTTTGTGTAAAAAAATCAGTTCTTATTACTCCTTTTGTTCCAAATATAGCCATCTTTCTATTGCCTTTTTCTGCATGCATTGATACTGTAAAACTTGCTGTAATGCCAGTTTCATATTCAATCAGCACTACTTGATGGTCAACTATGTCACTACTAACCATGTATGGACACAAGTCATAATTAATACCAGAAAACTCATTATTACTTTTATCCACATATATACACTCATCATATTTTTCACATAAGCTACATTTTGCCACATTATTTTTTTCACTTGTAAAATGTATATTAGAACCAAAGGATGATACGAATAAAGGTTTTTTATTAATAAACATATTTAATAAATCTAAATCATGGCTACATTTTGCATTTAAAAAGCCTCCATTATTGATTTCACTTTTATGCCAACGTCTAAAAAAACTAGCTGCATGAATGGGTTTAAGGGTTTCACTTGCTTCAATTGTTATGATATCTCCAATGGAACCACTTTTAATTAATTCATTTACTTTCTTAAAAATATCTGTATATCGCAAAACAAAACCTGGTAATATTGTTTTATCATAATTAATACATTCACGATATAATACTTTTAAGTCATCTAAATTTGTTGCGACAGGTTTTTCAAGTAATATTTTTTTATTCCTTTTTATAGAATCAATTGTTATTTGAGTATGTGTGAAATCTGGAGTACAAATTATTACTCCATCAATATCATCATCATTTAGTAAATCTAAATAATTATAGTAAATTCTTATATTATTTTTGCTAAAATACTTATTAACAACTTTACTGTTTTTTTCTTTATCTAGATCACATATTGCTACTACTTTTACTGTTTTATTATATTTTTCTATGTCATAATATGCTGTTGCTCTGTTCCCTGTCCCAATAATTCCAATATTCATAATTAATCCTATCTGGTTTTTTTATTATCAAAACATTATATCAATTGTTTTCATATTTATATACTTTTTTTGCAAAAAAAAATAACACAGTCTTGTGTTTAAAATTCTTTATTTCTTATGTATTATTGTTCCCCCACTCGCCACAAAGACGAGTGGTGAACAACAGCTTAAGGGATATATTTGTATACTAATCAAAGTACATATTGGAATTATATGGTATATGCCTTTTCATTCATAGTGCCATAGGTTACTAATCACTATGACCTTTGTATAATATTGTTAGTTACTTTCGGACAGAATAGGAATTGATGCTTTGATATAAAATCCTTCATTTTCTATTGATTTGAAGGTGATTTTTCCATTTAATTCTTGTATTCGTTGTTCCATACCACTTAAACCATTTCCTTTAATAATTTCTAGAGAACCATTTCCATCATCAAATATATTTAGTGATAATTGATTATCTTTATATTTTATAATTAAGTAAATATTTTCAGCTTTAGCATGTCTAAGAGCATTTGTAATCGCTTCTTGACATACTCTATATACAGCATTATACACATGAACTGGAATCATCTTATAAATTCCTTTCACAGTAACTTCTGTCATAAGCCCACTATTTTCAACATGTTCACATAGCCTAATCAATTCTTGTCGCAAACGAAGAAGTGACACACTTTCATAAACTTGTTCTTCATCAATTGATTTACTTAATTGATTCATACCTTTTCTTACAATCTCTTTTATGTCTTGAATATTATTCAATGTAGTTTCATCATTTTGATCAAAAGTATCAATACAATACTGTAATTTAAGATTAGTAACTGTTAGTGTGTGACCTAATATATCATGTAGTTCTTTTGCTAATGCATTTCTCTTTTCTAATGAATCAATGGTTTTAATATCATTTATATGATTTTCTAGTCGTACTCGTGTTTTTGTCAATTCAATATTTTTCTTTTGTAAGTCTTCTTGCATTGTAATATATTCACTAATATCTCTAAAGATTAAAACATACCCTGTTATATTCCCTTGATAATCATAGGTTGTACTTTCTACCACATTCACAAACACTTGATCTTCTTTTTCCCTCTCTAAATTATGATTACCTTCAACATGATTACCAGGTAACAATTTTTTTAATTCTAGTAATCGCTGAAATTCAATATTACTTTCTACTTTAATAGTCCCAGGATAAGCTTTTTTTAATAAGCTACGAAAACTTTGATTAGAAGTAATTATTTTCTTTTCTTTATTTAATATAACTACGCCTTCTTGTAGATTATTTATAGCTTTATCAATCCCAAATGATTCAATATTAAACAATTTATTTGTAAAGAGATAATAGCCTACAAATATCATACACACACTAGAAATAGCTACAAAGAAATTAAAAATTAAATTATCAATTAACAAATAGTTAATAGATTTACTAACTAATATAAGGGATAAGATTAATAATGAAGCAGTGGACTTATTAACAATATTTTTAGCTTTATTTCGTCTTTTGAAAACAAATATAACCATACCAACAAATATATAAATATCAGCAATAGATGAATTAATATAATAAAATAAATTGCCAGTAATAATCCCAACAGACATATCACCAATGAATAATGAATGAATTGGATTGGTTAAAATCAATAAAAAAGTAAATAATGGATAAATTGAAAGTAATATAATTGTAATTGGGTTTAGAAGTCTATCAGTCATGTAATAATAAGCAAAACTAATAAATATTACACTGGTTATACTAATCGCTAGATATTTAATAATAATTAAGATGTAAGTAAAACTAATGGAAGAAGATAGAATTAGTAGTATTGTTGCAAATAGTGATAATAATAAAAGAGAACTTAAACCAACATAAAAATTCCGTAATGTGCTTTTCTTTGCATTTACTAAAATATAAATCATAAAGAATAATGAGATAATTAAAATAACAGTATAAACAACCTCAAGCGAGATAATTTGTGATAACGAAAGGGAAGTTTGATTCATAATACTCCTAAATAATATCGTGTTTCAATGCGAATACAACCAATTGAGTTCTATCTTTTACATCTAATAAATTTATCATCTTAGATACTCTATTTTTTATAGTACCCTCCGAATAATTTAGTGCTTTTGCAATTTCACGATTTGTTTTTCCAACACTAAGCATTTCTAATACTTTTATGTCTTCAACTGAAAGATCAACATCAATTTTTTCGTAATCAGTAAAGCTCTTACCCCCTAATTGAGTCATAAAATGTTCCATTATATTCCGCTGAATTACACATAATCCATTTACAGTCAATCTGATGGCTTCCATCAAATCTTTTGGGTTAGTATTTTTAAGTAAGTATCCATCTACTCCCATTGCGAAGGCTTCAAAAATACTTTCATTATCTTCATATGAGGTTAGAATAATAATTTTAATACGTGGAAATTCTCGTTTCAATTCTTTAGCGGCTTTAATACCATCTAATTCTGGCATTTTCACATCCATCAATACGACATCAGGATACGCTTTTTTACATACTTCAATAGCTTCAATACCATTTTTAGCCTCACCAACTATTCTGTACTCTTCATTTTGCTCAATAAAAGTTTT
>JAUUZE010000132.1 GCA_030590175.1 Clostridia bacterium | reverse complement strand
CTTAATAGGCAATAGAAATTGCTTTATTAATCGCATCATTATTTGTTGTGATTTGTAAAATGCATACTACAAAAAATATTATTGTTACACTTACTTTATCACAACATATTTTGAATGAAAATATTTTTTTACAAAAGGGCTCGACTTTTTTTGAGATAGTGCTATAATACACAGTATCTTGTTATGCAAGGTACTAAACAATAAGAGGGAGTGAGGTTTTTGAACAGTCAATTTAAAAAAGGAATACTTGAACTTTTAGTCTTAAATATTTTAAAAAGAAATGACTGCTATGGGTATGAAATTGTTAATAGGATATCTGAAAGCATTTCAATTTCAGAGGGAACCATTTACCCATTAATGAGAAGATTAAAAGGTGATGGTTATGTTACCACATACTTAGCAGAATCAACTGAAGGACCACCTAGAAAATATTATCATTTGTCAGCTAGCGGAATAGAAGAACATAACCGATTAAAAGAAGAATGGGACATATTCTTTGAGCGAGTAAATATTTTATTAGGGGAGGAATCATAACATGATAAAAAAAGATTTTATGTCTACGCTAGAAGCGAGACTACGCCATATTCCAATTACAGAAAGAAAAGACATTCTAGAAGATTATACTGAACATTTTACTGTTGGAATTGAACAGGAAAAAACAGAAGAAGAGATTTGTGAAGCGTTAGGTGATCCAGTACGAATTGCTAAAATGTATACAGCTACTTCATTTGCTACACAATCAACAGAAAAAAACTCAGCAAAAAGTGCTTTTAAAGCAATTTTAGCAGCAATTAGCTTAGGTTTTTTCAATCTTATTATTGGTATTCCAATTTTAATACTGCTACTTACCATTGTGGTTGTCTTTTTTACCGTAGGAATATCAGTATTTGTAACGGGGTTTGCGTTTACTTTAAGTAGTATTCTATTTCCTTTCGTTAGTGTTGCAGGGGCATATATTTTACTAACAATATTTGGTGGAATCGCTGTGATGGCACTGGGAATATTAATGATTATAGGATCATCATATTTTACAAAGTACACCTTTATTGGAATTGCAAAATATATCAAAGCAAATTTTCAAATTATAGGAGGATAACATGAGAACATTTATTATTGTAATAGTAGCTATATTAATAATTAGCACCATGATTTGTGGAGCCGTTTTATTAGTTCTTGGAGACGATTTTAAAGATGGCAATATAGAATTTAACTTAGAAGGTTTAAAAGATTTTACGTTTAAAGCAGGAGATTATGAAGCATATGAGATTAACGAAAGTTTTTCTACTAGTGCACAAGGAATAAAAGAAATCACCTCACATGCTGTTGTGGCTGATATTGAGATTATCAAGTGGGAGAGCGATGAAATAAAAGCAACATTTATTGGTGAAATATCAACTAGAGGAGGAAAACCCTATTTAGAAATAAATGAAAGTGGTTCATCATTAACTTTAGATGTAAAATACCCAAATATTCTAAACACTAGCACATTCTCCTCAAACTTGAAATTATATATATATATTCCAATAAACTATGAAGAGTCATTTGAGATACACACAGTTTCAGGAAATATAACAGTAGATCCATTTGATACCATTTTGAAGATTAATCTTAATTCTGTATCAGGTAATTTGAATATTAAAAACACTATGGGAAATGAGTTGTTTTTAAGTAGTGTTTCTGGAAATTTTAATATTATTCAATCATACTTTGATAACTGCTCACTTTCTTCAACTTCTGGTTCAACTACATATACTGGAAACCCAGGAAGATTACAGGGGAATTCTGTTTCAGGAGATTTTGATTTAAGTGTTTATGGAAATCTAAATGATATATCTATTGATACAGTTAGTGGGAAGGTAGATGTCTTCTTTGATAAAGATGCTTCAGCAACTATCTTTTTAAATACTGTTTCAGGAGATTATAGTACAGAGATGCCAATTAGTATTCTATCATCTAAAAATGGAGATATCTCATTTACGATTGGTGAAAATCCAAATGTTAAAATAGATATATCTTCTGTATCTGGTAATTTGTCTGTTAATCTAAATTAACATAAAAACTTGACATAAAAAAAACGGTTCAATTTTTGATATGAACCGTTTTTTTATGTTTTCATAATAACATTAATTTAAAATTGCTTCTAGAATTTCTTCATTCTGTTCTGCTGCAGTTGTCATAACTTCCTTAATTAATCCACCCATTAAACTAGACATTAACGATGAGTTTAATCTTGAAATGTAAACTTTTCCATCTTCTCTTTCATATATAGCTATTCTACAAGGCATTAATGATGAAACTATTCTTTCTTCATCTGCTTCTAAAATTCTTGCAGCATGCTCTGGATGACATAATTCAAATACTTGAACTTTTTTTACGTCATAACCATATTTAACCATTGTTTTTTGTAAATCATGTACTGCTGGTAATTTCCATCCATGACTTTCAACCGATGCTGTTAAAATCTCAACTGTTTCATCAAACCCATATTTACTTTCATCTTCTAGCAACATTGCCCCAGGTGCAACTAACACAATAGCAGAACTTGCAATAACAATTCCTAAAATAAAAGCAATAACTCCAATTAAAATATTTTTCTTCATAACATTCTCCATTCAATAAAATTCATTTGATAATTATACTGATAAACAATATGGGTATATGTGACTTATGTCACATATATAGTGTTTGTTTTTTGTGTAAAAAAAACCACCATTTCTGGTGGTTTATAGTAATATAATATTTATGTTGTTTATTATTATAATATTTCTAAAATTATCATTAATCTGTATATAATTGCAGAAGCTTGTGCCCTTGTTGCAGTGTTGTTTGGTTCATATGTAGTTGTTGTCATTCCATTAATAATTCCTAAATAATGAGCTGCTGAAATACATTTAATTTCTTCTGCTGTTAAGGTATCAATGTCAGTAAAAGTAGCTGTTGAATGATCTGCCAATGCCTGTAAGTTTTCTCCTGTATAGTATTCATAAGCTTTCATAACCATAACTGCCATATCTTTTCGTAAAATTGCTTCATTAGGATAGAACATGCTTCCATCAACAATACCTTCATTTTCTAAACCTGATATATATCCATAATACCAGTCTGATAATTCAATATCTGTAAATGAACTACTATTACCGTTTTCAATCAAGGTAGAAACAGCTACTAGTTTAGCAAATTGTGCTCTGGTTACATCTCCTTCAGGAGCAAACGTTCCATCTCCCATTCCGTCAATTATTCCAACAACTGTTAGTGGTGCAATATATTGATTTCCCCAATAAGTTGAATAAACATCAGAAAAACTATTAGCTTTTACAAAAAACTGATAAGTTCCTGTACCTTCATAATTTGCATAAATTTGTTCTAAAATAACATAAGCTGGTTCAATCCTTTTATTTTCATAAAGATCTTCAATAATGACATTTGCTTTTTCGTATGACTTGATTTTACTATCAAGAGTAGTAAATATTTTCATTCCCTCTACATTGCTGTCTATATATAATCCTTTTGATGTTGGATAATACATGTAATCAGTATCAGTGAACCCATTTCTTTTTTGTGAATAAATGTATATATCTTTTTCAGATAATTCAGATAGTTTCTCATAGGGCAGAATAAATTGATAATCTGAAAAATTAATAGTTAATCCTAGATTGTTTTCTAATAAAATTAATAAAGCTTGATTTGTAAAATCTAATGTAAAAGTTTCAAAAGTATACGCTGTTAAGTCAATTTCTCGCTTTTCGCTATCAATATATCTATATATTTGATTATCATATAAAGTTAAAGAGATATCATTCCCATCAACTTCTAGAAAATCAAGAACGCTGTCATCTAGTTCTAAATTATCAAGTACTGTTTGCATAACTACTTCAAATTCAAAGTTATAAGTTTCTTCTGCTCCGTCAAAAGTGAATTCCATATTATATGTACCAGTTGCTAAAGGTAATGGTGTATATAGTTTCACCTTTTGCTTAGTAAATACAACCACATTACTAATATCAATATATCTCCCTCTTCCAGTAATTATCGCACTAAATGCTTCTGAATTAGTTGGAAATTCTATGACTTTTGAATATACATAAAACGCAAGTGGTTCCTCTCTTGAATAAGTTTCTTTTTCTAAATAAACTTCATTTTCAATAATTCGTAATGTTTTCATATAGAAACCTGTTTGCGTAATTAACCTAATTTCAATTTCATCTTTATTAAGAACTTCATCAGCAGTTGGATACACTTTGAATATCCTATCAGTAATTTTTGTACAATCTACATTAACATCGTCAACCATACAAACTAAGGTAGATTCAATTTCCTTATTAAAAAATCTAATTGTTATTCCATTTGTTAAAATACTTTCAACTGTTGCTGGATCATCATCAAAATCAAAATGTCCTTCTTTTACCACAATAGATTGGGTATCCCACTGCTCCATTGGAGTTATCCCATCTTTATAATCAATAACCACTGTATAACTGCCTTCAGATGCACCAAACATCATCATATCAAAAATAATTTTATGATGATCTATTATAGTTATATTTTTTATTAAGTCTTTATCTGTTCCAATAACATCAATAATTATACTATCTGCATATGCTAAAAAATCAATTGTTTCTGTGGTAATTACAACTTGTTGATATTCATCATATATTGTATTATCAAATGAATCCGCAATTACAGTGATTTGATCCATTTGAATCGCAGCACTTACAGGCATTACTATTGAAAATAGTAAAATTACAGATAAAAGAATACTAAGAATTTTCTTCATTCCCTACACCATCCTTTTTCTATGTGTTTCTATTTTATCACTAATATACAAAACTTACCACTTAGCTATTGTTCACTAATCATCCATAAATGATCTTAATCTATCAATTAAGATGTTAAGTACTACTTTATTATAACCCCCTTCAGGGATAATTAAATCAGCATGTTTTTTGCTTGGTTCAACAAATTGGTCATGCATTGGTTTAACAGTTTCTAAATACTGTTTAAGCACTGAGTCTAAACTTCTACCTCTTTCATTAACATCTCGTTCTATTCTTCTGGCTAAGCGAATATCAGAATCAGTATCAACAAATACTTTGATATCCATCATATCACGTAATTCTTT
>JAUUZE010000071.1 GCA_030590175.1 Clostridia bacterium | reverse complement strand
TCCCACTTCCTTCAGATTCCACCTCACGATGGACACCCTTGTGCTTAGCTATGCGTTTCCTACTACAAAGGTACGCTCGGGACTTTCACCCATTAGAGTTCGCCCATGCTGGGCGAACAAAAAAAGACCTAGTAGTAAAACTAGGTCTTTTAAATAATTAGTATATTCTTATTTTCCAATACCTTCAAAACACTCTTCAATGTGCTCTTTTGGTAAGTCTGATTTTATCAGTTTACCTGCTATTATTGTTACAATAATAGACAGTGTTAGCGCAATAACAATTGGGTCAATAAAGGCTATAATTGTTCCTGCAGGTGCTAAAGTTGATTTATGGAAAATTAAGTCACAAAGCTTAATAACTGCTGATTCTTTACTATGGAAGAATAACATCCAAAGCATACTAGCTGAAAATCCACTTAACATACCGATTACAGCAGCTTTTTTACTAATGGTTTTAAAGTACAATGCACCAACATACATAGGTAAAAATGCAGCGGCACAAATTCCAAAGAATAATCCAGTAGCAATAGCAATAGAATCATTCCATATAGTTGGTAATAAGTAAGCTAGTAAAATAGTGACAATAATGGCTATAAGCATACCAATTCTAGAAAACAACATATTCTGCTTATCATTACCTTTCTTAGAGCCAAACAAGTCACGACCAACAGCTGTACCAATTGCATGGAACTGTGAGGATATGGTTGACATACCTGCAGCAATAATAACTACCAAGAATACAGTTGAGAACCATTCTGGCATAAAATTATTTAAGAATACTGGAATAATCGCACCTGAACCCGAACCTAACGATTTCGCATAGGCCATTGCTGTCATACCAAATTTATCAAAGAAATATACATTTGATAGTGGTCCAACGATAAAGGCAACACCTGTCATCATTAAAATAAATAATCCGCCAATTGGAATAGCTCTATTTAATTCACGATCACTTTTAACTGTCATAAATCTAACAATTAATTGTGGTTGTGCTAATACACCAATACCAACACCCATTACTAATGATGATATTACTATCCAAGCTGAAATAGATCCACTAGCTGGCATATTAAGCCACCCCATAAATCCTGGAGGTGCCATTGCCATTCCTGCAGCTTCTGGATTTGAAAATAATTCTCCTAATTTAATATGAGCTTCGGTAACTCCACCTAATCCATTATAGACAGAAAAGAGTAAAATAATCATTCCAACAAACATAATAGTTCCTTGGAAAGCATCAGAGTACATAACACCTTTTAGCCCGCCAAAGAATACATAGATTGCAATTATTATTGAAAAGGCAAATAATGCCACATCATAATTAATATTTAATTGTGTCTCAATAAACTTTGAAGCACCAATCATAACTGCTGCTGTGTAAAGTGGCATGAATAAAAAGATTACTAGTCCAGCAAACTTTTGGATAAATTTCGACTTATATCTTTTACCTATAAACTCAGGAAATGTATGAGCGTCAATATTATGACCCATTCTTCTTGTTCTCTTACCAAAAAAGACAAATGCTATAAATATTCCTAAAAAGATATTAGCAAATGTTAACCATAATAGGCTAGCACCAAACTGTGCAGCAACGCCTCCAAATCCAACAATGGCTGAGGTACTAATAAAAGTTGCACCATAAGATAACGCCATAACCATTGGATGAATTTTACGTCCACCAACTAAATAATCGGTGGTGTTTTTTGTATTTCTAAAGCCTAAGTATCCTAAATAAGCAACAATTGCTAAATATACTACAATTACAATAATTTGTACTGTCAATTAATTCACCCCCCCTTAAATACTTTCTTCAATTTCTAGTTCTTCTTTTTCCCACTTGGCTTCCTTAGCTAATTCAGCTTCATCATTTTCTCCTTTATTCCAGTTAATAATTCCATAAACCAAACAAAGAAGCGCACTGATGATGCATAGTAGATAGGCTAACCAAATACCAACATCACTAATCCCAAACATAAATAACCTCCCTTTTTGTTAGAATAAATTTTTATAAAAGAAAACCCTCTCACATCAGTAGTATTACTAATATAAAAGGGTATTAATGTACCTTTTCACAAGTTTTTTTTATATATTTATCCTAACCATACTTCTATACTACTTAGTAGTATTATACAGTAAATTGACAATTTTTCAACTATTTATTTGCTAACCCAACTAAATAAGTACCTACTTCAAAGATAGAACTAGCAATTTGATCTTTTAATGCATTAGGAAAATTAGAATTTGTAATTACTTCTAAGGTGAAGTCACCATTATAGTTTATTTCCTTTAAGGTATGCATAATCTTTATCCAATCTATTGTCCCTTGATATGGTAATAAATGTTCATCACGCTCTCCGTGATTATCATGTACATGTATCATTCTAAAATATGGGCTAATAGCTCTAAGGGCTATTGTCTGATCAAACATGTTCATGTTTCCATGTCCCAAATCCCAACATATACCAATTCTATTATCATTATATGACTTAACTAAGTGAATTAAATCACTATGAGTTGCGCCAAAACGACGTTTTGGTCCATACTGAGGCAGGTTTTCATAATTAACATTAATATTATTTTTAAAACACCATTCAATTGTCTGTGAATGAAATTCATGGTTTAGTGCTATTGATGCTTTAATTTCTCCCTCTGTCTTAATACCTTCTGTTACAGGGTGTATAACTGTATTTGTGGCACCTAATCGCTTAGTTGCAATAATTGAGCGTTTAGTCATTTTCATAAAATAATCTTTTTCTTCTTCACTACCCCATCGATAATCAAATCCACTTTTAAACGGAATATGAGATTGATTAAATGTAACTCCTAATTTTTTAGCTTGATTACCAAGATTATCAATATATTGTTCCCAGTCATCATCACACATCCTTGAAGCTCCTTTGCCTATAGATGTTACACTAAAATCAAATACTTTAAATCCAATATCATAAGCTCGCTTAATGCATTCAATATCATCTAGTGGTTTTTCTTGGTTAGGAAGTTGCCTAAATATATTTGTCATTGTTGCTAATTGCATATTACACTCCTTCACATTTAAGTTTACTATACTATGGCTATTTAAAAATTAAAAGAAAAACAAGATGCTTTTATACATCTTGTTCTCTTTATAATATTTCTTTTTTCTTAACCTTTTAATGCTTTAGCAACAATTTCTGCTGCTTTAATTAATGGATATCCTGCAGGTGATGCTGTTAACATAGGATGAGTTCCTATTTGTGAAACAATAACATCGTTAACTGTCATATTATTTTGAATCATAAATCCAATAACATTTGTTAATTCACCTGTACTCGTTCCGCCTACTACTTCTCCCCCTAGAATTAATCCATTATCCTTTGCAACAATTAACTTAACCATTTGTTTGTGAGAATCATCTAATTTGCCAGGATGTCTGTCTATTCCTGTAAAACTACCAGTTACTACGTCAAAGCCCTCTTTAATTGCCATTTCTTTGTTTAAACCAGCAACACCAAAAGCTGTATCTCCTATGGCTGTAAAATAGATACCAATAGTTCCTCTAAAGGTTTTTACTGTTGATAATTTACATAAATTCATTGCAGCAACTCTCGCTTCAGCACAAGCAGTTGAGGCCAACATAGTTTTCGATAATTTACCAGTAGCAAAATCCCTCTTTTCAGAACAATCTCCTATTGCAAATATATCAGCTTCACCTGTTCTTCTATATTGATCAACTTCAATAAATCCAAATTCATTAAGGGCTAATCCTGCTTTTTTTGCTAATTCAACATTAGGTACATATCCTAAGGATAATATAACAGCATCTGCTTTTAGTGTTTCACCATTATTTAACAGTACCTCTTCTGTTTTATCGCTTCCAAGAATTTCTTTAATTCCTATTCCTTTATTAACCTTAACTCCTCTGTCAAGTAAACATTGCTCTGCTTCACTTGCTACAATTTCATCAAACGCTGTTCCTAAAATTCTTGGCAATATTTCTACCACAGTTACATCTTTACCAATTTTATTTAATTCATCGGCTACTTCAATACCAATAAATCCAGCGCCAATAATAACAATTTTCTGTAAATTTTCTAATTGCTTATGAAAATAATCAAGGTATTCCTTATCTTTTGGAATTACAAATACATTTTTTAAATCTTTGCCTTTTAACCAGGTAGGTTTAATTGGATTTGAACCAGTTGCTATGATTAATTTTTCATATTCAATAACTTCACCTTTTTTTGTCTGGCAATTTTTTTCTTTTTTGTTAATTGTAATTACTTCATCAACAATAATTTTGACACCCATTTTAATTAATCCTGTATCAGGAAGTATATTTTTATCACTTGTCATTACTGAACCAAAAATATATGGTATACCACATGGAATCATAACTATTTCTTCTTTTCTAATTACAGTAATACCTTTTTCTGGATTACATGACTTGGCTGTCATTGCAGCAACTAAACCAGCTGCACTTCCCCCAATTATTAATACATCTGTTTTCATTGATAATCTCCTTCACTATATATAAATCTTTTTGAGTTATTAGTTATTAGCATATGCCAATTTGATTATAGCTTTACAATCAGTTGCTGTCAATTAGTTGTTTGTTTCCTTATAAAATTTGCTATAATTGATATTAGTGAGGTGCTTACTATGAAAAAAATTAAGATTGCGACTGTTGGCTTAGGTAGAGTTGGTTTTTCGCGACATGTACAAGATCCTTCTAAAGATAGTAGGTTTCAAGTTATTGCTTGTATGGACAAAAATAAAGAACGATTGTATGAAGCTAGAGATTTATACGATGTAAATATTTATGAAGATTTTTATAAGATGGTTGACAATGAAGAAGCTGATTTAATCGTCATAGCTTCTCCTACTAATTTTCATTATGAACAAACTTTGTATGCTCTTAATAAAGGAAAAGATGTTTTTTTAGAAAAACCAATGGCAGTGACCTTAGATGAAGCTAAGAAAATTTATGAAACAAGTATTAAAACAGGCAAAAAAATCATGCTTCATCAACAGCACAGAACAACCGCTTCTACAAATGCTTTATTAGATATTTTACAAATGAATTTAATAGGTGATATTTTTAGTGTAAACTACCACATCCACGGTTTTAAAGTGAGAAATGATTGGCAAGCTGTTAAAAAATATGGTGGTGGAATGTTATATAATTATGGTGCTCACTATATTGATGTAATTTTATATGTTTTCAAACCAGAATTTAAAAATGTCTATTGTAATACAAATAAAGTTCTATCAGTTGGTGATGCAGAAGATGTGGTAAAAATCATCTTAACAGATAAGAAAAATATTAGCTACCATATAGATATTAACATGGCTAGTAATCTTACTCCTCCTAAATGGATTATTCATGGTAGTCTAGGAAATATTATTATTACTGACGAAACAGCAACAATTACTTATTTAGAAAATGACAATATGTTAAAACTTCAATTACAAGATTCTTTTGCTGCTACAAATCGCAAATATGATAATACTGGACAACTTACTTGGCTTAAAAAAACTATTGTCATTAGTGATTATCAAAGTACTCCTTATTATGATAAAGTTTATGAGTTTTTTGCACAAAACAAAAAAGCAATTGTTCCCATTGAAGATAGCCTTAGAGTAATGGAGATTTTACATCAATGCGAAAATCAGTAAATGAAGAATATTTTCTATTAAGTAGATTTTGGCCAGGTGATTACGTCTGCCCTTCGTTCTTTCAAATAAGGAAAATCTTTTCTAATTGTTTCTATTTTTGATAAATCTATATCATAGTAAAGAATAGTCTCTATATCTTCTCCTGCTGTTTTAAGCAAATTACCAGTTGGATCAAATACTTTTGAATCACCAAAAAAATGTAAATCACCATGATCACCCACTAAATTTACTCCAGCTATATACACAGTATTTTCTAATGCTCTAGATGGTAAAAATACATTCCATAAGTTTCTATGAGTAGTTGCCCAGGCAGAAGGAACAAAAACAACTTCTGCGCCCTTCATAGCCAATGTCCGACAAGTTTCAGGAAAGTCCACATCATAACATATAATCACACCAAATTTCCCAAATGGAGTATTATACACTTGATAATCATGGTTACCATAGGAAAAATAATGTTTCTCTTCATCCCACAAATGATTTTTATGGTACACATTAATTACATCACCCTTATTATTAATAATAACTGCAGAATTATATAACTTTTCATTTTGCTTATAAATAATAGGGATTATCACATAAATACTATTTTCCCTTGCTAATTTACATGCTAGGGGAATAGTTGTTTCTGTTGTTTTTTTACCTAACTCATTAATATTATCTTTCATGTATGAGAAGTTATACCCTGTTGAAAATGTTTCAGGAAAAACAATAATTTCAGCACCTTGTTTAGAAGCTTTTTTAATCATATCTGTCATCTTTAATTCATTGGCAGAAATATCCATAAATACTGAAGCTACTTGTCCTAAAGCAATTTTCATAGCGTCTCCTCCATATATCTTACATTATAGAAATAGTCATCATAAGTTTCAAGTACTTCCTCTAAAGTAGCTGTTCCTGTTATACCAATTTTTCTAATAGTAATTGCAGCTACCACATTGCCAATAAAGGCAGCCTCTGCTTGATTTCCACCAGCTGCCAAAGTACTAACTATTGAAGCTGTTACAGAATCTCCTGCACCACATATATCATAAGGTCTAGGTACATCAACAGAAGGAGTTTTTAAAATACCCATTTCACCGAAAGTAATAATACCTTCTTTTCCCATTGTTACAAAAGCAGGTTTTTTATTCTTTTCATATAGTTTTTGTCCACTAATTAATGTTTCACTATATTCAGGTTCTTCTATTAAATTATCATTAAAAACTTTACAAGCTTCAAAATTATTACATTTAATAGATATATCTTTAAAAAGATGAATTCTAGCCCGAGAATCAGCAAAAACAATCTTATCTTTATGAATACTACTAAGCTTAATAATTTTATTTCGTACTCTTGTTGTAATAACACCACAGTTATTCTCAACCATTTGGTCAAGGATAATAATTGCATCATTATTTTTAAAAACTTCATCTAAGCAATCAATGATTTGCT
Source organism: Clostridia bacterium (assembly GCA_030590175.1). Classification (GTDB taxonomy): domain Bacteria; phylum Bacillota; class Clostridia; order DUPQ01; family DUPQ01; genus JAFGUQ01. Next base: position 2,650 of record JAUUZE010000071.1, on the reverse strand, counting down.
GCTCTACAATTTTGTCTGTTTTTTTAAAGTTCTTAATATCGTGTCTATTACTTTCTGTCTCTTTACCCTCTTTAAGTAACATTGGTTTAATGTATGTTGGAGTGGCCATCTTGTTAGATTCAAATAAAAAATTTCTTTTTACACCTATTTTATCTAGTTGTTTCTTTAACTCATATCCATTACCATCATTTCCAATAAATCCAATAGCATAAATACTCCCTACACCAAGAGAAGCTAAATTGTTACATACAGTTCCACTAGCTCCAGGATATAGTCTTTTATTGGTTACTTGATATGCGATAAGCCCTGTTTCAATGGATGATTCGTTTAATGATGTATCAATAACTAAATATTTATCAAGAAAATAATCACCTATTACAGCTACACTTATATTTTTAAAATTTGTAATTAATTCAATAATTCTAGTTCTTTCCATCATTGCTCCCCTTATTTAAGTAATTTATACGCAAGGTTAGGGACAGTTAAGTCATGAGTCCCTTGTACATACACCCCTTGCCCTCCATCAGCTACGGTTCTGGCTAATATTGTTTTCCAAGGTCTAAAATAATATCTAGGATCTGATTTTCCAGGTGCTTTTTTTGTTTTTTCATCAATATCTAATAGGTCAAATACAGCTGTAGTAAAATGAGTAATTTTTTTATTATGTTGATGCGCTACATTTCTGGCCATGGATAATGCTTTCAAATAAACTTCAGGTCCTGTTACAGCAGACCCAAAATTTAAAAACACTCCATTCTCAAGATTTTGAATTGATTTGGCATATATTAAAAAGTCTCTATATGACCCTAACCCAATAGCTGCACCATCACAGTTTTCATGCTGGTGAATGAAATCAAGTCCAATTCCCACATGTATAGTAATTGGAATACCTAAACGATATCCTGCTGCCAACAATGAATGCTTCTTATATGGGAAATCACTTTCTTCAATAGCCTTTCCAAGGGCTTCCCCATAACCTAATCCCTCATCTACACCTTTTTTAACATAATCATTTATATATCCTGATTGCTTCCACAGACCAAATTGTCCCTCTTTGATATATTTAGCTACACTTTCTGTAGTTGCTCCTATCATGGCAAACTCAAAATCATGTATAGAACCTGCACCATTAAGCGCAAAATGTGTGATATATCCTTGTTCCATTAGTTCTATTAACCAAGGCGCACATCCTGCTCTTATTACATGAGCACCCATCATCATCAGTACTGTAGCGTTTTTTTCTTTAGCCATTTTAATTTTTTCTACAATAAAATCAATTTTTTCGCTTTGAAACTTAGTAGGAGAAATTGATGTATCCATCATCACTGATATATCCAAGTCATGTACTCTCTTAGATAAATCTTTAAGTTTCAATTGGCTTCTATCAAACATTTCAAATGGCATATTCTTTCTCCTTTAAAATAATAATTTTTCTATTTCAATAATATTATTAAAGTCTTCAATAATAACATCTGCTTTTGCTCTTGTTAGTCTTTTTACTTTCCACTCATCAAACCCTGCCATAGTTTCTTCGTTAGTTGCCACCCCTATTGCAATCCCTCCAACTTCTTTGATGTTTTCAATTTCAACATATCCATCACCAAATCCTACTAGCGAAGATCCATGTAAATTATTGTCTGAAATGATTTTCTTTATTACCATAGCTTTTGAAAATAATTTATAATCATCTCTTGCTCCATAGATTTTTTTATCAAAATATTTAGTTAAACCTAATAATTCAACTTCTTCTTTAACATATTGTTCATCTGTTCCACTGGCTAAGTATAGGTCTACTCCATGTGTTTTTAACATTTCAAGTACTTTAACTGAACCAGGAACCATATAATCATTTGCTTTTATACTACCATCTGCTAATCCAATTCTGCGATAATTAATTTTCTCTAATAATCGCTTATGATATTCGTTTTTATAGACTAATGGATTTATACTTTTGCCACCTCTTTTAACTACTTGTTCATCTAATTCTATACATTGGTAAATAGTCTGTTTACCTGTTAATAAATCAATAAACTCTCTGGCACATTTGCTTTCTTCAACTAATAATCCATGATTAGGTGTATTCATCAATACTTCAGTAAAGTAAGGTGTCATAATTTCCTGCCATCCTTTTCTTATTAGACTTAATGTTCCATCAAAGTCAAATACCACTGAATGTATATTACCTATTTTTAATTCTTTATTGTTTACAATCATTATTAATCTTCCTTAATTATTTCATTTCTTAATGTACATATAATTGCATGCTCCCATACTACATGCATATCTTCTAATTGCTCCATTCCATATGTTGCTGCAATAACAGAAATATCACTCAACTGTTTTAATTTCCCCCCATCTCGTCCTGAAAATCCAATGGTTTTCATACCAATACTATTGGCATATTCTAATCCCTTGACCACATTTTTGGAGTTGCCACTACCACTTATAACAAATAGTACATCTCCTTCATTACCATAATTTTTTAACTGCTCTACAAAAATTTCATCATATGAATAGTCATTAGCTAATGCAGTTATTACAGGAACTTGGTCTATTAATGAAAAAGCTCTAAATCGTTTTTTCTCTTCTATAGATAGTCCTTTAACTAAATCATTTGTAAAATGAGAAGCTGTAGCTGCTGACCCACCAT
>JAUUZE010000126.1 GCA_030590175.1 Clostridia bacterium | reverse complement strand
TGATAATCGTACTCAAGAAGTTAGTGAAATATCTAGAAACTTAAAAATTATGGCAAAAGACTTACAAATTCCTGTTATTGCATTATCCCAATTATCAAGGGGACCAGAGTCTAGAAGTGATAAACGACCAATGCTTAGTGACTTACGTGAGTCAGGAGCCATTGAACAAGATGCTGATATCGTTATGTTTATTTATAGAGATGAATATTACAATCCTCAAACTGAGGAACCTAATATTGCAGAAATTATTATTTCTAAAAATAGAAATGGATCAACTAGAACAATAAAATTACATTGGAATGAAGAATATACACTTTTTTCAAATCTTCAACATGGATAAAATATGGAAAAATTAGTACAAACATATATTATAAAACATCATATGATAGAAAAAGGTGACACAATTTGGGTTGCCTTATCAGGTGGTGGTGATTCTGTATGTTTATTACATATTTTACACAAATTAAGTGAATCATTAAAATTCTCCCTTAAGGCTATTCATATTAATCATCAAATAAGGTCAAAAGAAGCTATGGATGACCAATTATTCTGTGAAAAACTTTGCCAAAATTTAAAAATTCCTTTCATGATTAAAAGTGTAAATGTTAAAGAATACCAACGAAAACATAAAATGTCTTTAGAACAAGCCGGTAGAAAAGTTCGTTATGAGATATTTTCTTCATTAGATGGGAAAGTAGCTCTTGGTCATCATCAAGACGATCAAGTTGAAACAATTATTATGAATCTTTTACGTGGGACATCAGGTGATGGTCTTTGTGGAATGCAATCTGTAAATGGGAAATATATAAGACCACTATTAGAGACTAAAAAACAAGATATATTAATATATCTAAAAAAATATAATCTTTCTTTTCAAACTGATTCAACTAATTTAGATAATCAGTTTAGTAGAAACGCCATTAGAAATAGAGTACTTCCTTTGTTAGATGAAGTAATGAAAAAAGATGTTAAATCAAATATCTTGAATTTAAGTGAATTGATTTCAAAAGATATGGCTTATCTAAATCAACAAGCAACCAAAGAAGCTTCTTTAATACTCACAAAAAAAGATAAATACGTTACTATTGATAATAATAAATTGTCATTACTTAATCAGGCTATTTCATCTAGAGTATTACGACTTGCAATAATTCTATTTAAAGGTAATGTTACTGATATTGAAACAATTCATATAAAACAATTACTTAGCATATGTAATAAGAATCAAACGGGAGATGGAATGGATTTACCAGGACAAATTAGCTCGCTTGTTCAATTTGGATACACATTTATATATACACCTACAACTATAACAAAAATTGATTATGAACTTATAATACCAGGCGAAGTATATATCAAAGAAAAAAACCTATTAATTACTACATCTATTTGTGATAGTTATAAAAAAGTAAAACCAGATAGTGATTGCCATTATTTTTCATATGATAATATTCACAAACCACTTCATATTAGAAATAGGAATGAAGGTGATTTAATTTACCCTGCTAAGGGAAACGGGCATAAGAAGTTAAAAAAGTATTATATAGATAAGAAAATTGATAGATTCCAAAGAAATGATTTATTGCTTATCGTAGAGGGTAATAATATACTGTATATTCAAGACCTTGAATATGGGAAAGAGTACTTGCCTCAAAATGGGCAGAAAATCTTGAAAATAACAGTTTTAGAAAGGTAGTTATATGCTAGAAAATATTAAAGAAACACTCATCAACGAAGAAAAATTACATGAAATGGTCAAGAAACTAGGAAAACAGATATCTAAAGATTATGAAAATAAAGAATTAGTTTTAGTCGGTGTCATGAAAGGTAGCTTGATATTTATGGCAGATTTACTTCGTGAAATTACTATACCTGTGGAATTTGGTACTATTACTGCTTCTAGCTATGGAGCTTCAACAGTGACAAGTGGTGAAGTTAAAATTGTTAATGATATTGATGTGGACATTGAGAATAAAGAAGTGCTATTAATTGAAGATTTAATAGATACTGGACATACATTAAAATTTCTAAAAGACTTTCTATCACTAAGTAACCCAAAGAGTATAAAAGTTTGTGTTGCATTTGATAAACCTGCTAGACGAGAGAAGTATGTTGAAATAGATTACAAAGGACTAAATATTCCAGACGAATTTATTGTTGGATATGGACTTGACTTTGATGAAAAATATCGAAACCTTCCAGCCGTATGTGTATTAAAAGAGGAAGCATATAGCGATTAATATTGAAATGAACAAGTACCTGTGTTAACATTAGTAAAGGTCAAAATAGGAGGAAACTATTGAAAAAATTTAAGAACTTAAGCTTTTATATAATATTATTTGTCATATTCTTAATTGTAGTATCATTTTTAACAACAAGTGATCCAACCTCAACATTGCCATTTTCACAATTTTTAGAGCAATTACAAATGGGGAATGTGAACGAAATTACAATTGACGAGTATGATGCAATAATCAATTTAAATAATCCCATATTAGATGGTAATACAGAATTTATAGTTGTATATGGTGATGAAGCATTATTAGAAGAACAGTTAATTGCAGCAAAAGATACTAATCCAAATTTGGTTATAAACTTTGTTCCTAATGAAGGAACGCCATGGTGGTTATCTTTATTACCAACTTTAATTATGATTGTTTTATTTGGAGTATTTTGGTTCTTCATTATTAAACAATCTCAAGGTGGTAATAATAAGGCAATGAGTTTTGGTAAAAGTAAAGCCAAATTACTCAAAGATGAAGATAAGAAAAAAACTTTTGCCGATGTGGCAGGAGCTGTTGAGGAAAAAGAAGAGTTAGCAGAAGTTGTTGAATTTCTTAAAGCTCCTGATAAATTCTTAAAATTAGGTGCTAGGATTCCAAAAGGAGTATTATTAGTGGGCCCTCCAGGAACAGGTAAAACTCTATTAGCTAAGGCTGTTGCAGGAGAAGCTGATGTACCATTTTTCAGTATAAGTGGATCTGATTTTGTAGAAATGTTTGTTGGAGTTGGTGCGTCTAGAGTAAGAGACTTATTTGCTAATGCCAAGAAAAACCTACCATGTATTGTTTTTATTGATGAAATTGATGCAGTTGGACGACACAGAGGAGCAGGTTTAGGTGGCGGTAATGACGAGCGAGAACAAACACTAAATCAGTTACTGGTTGAAATGGATGGGTTTGGCAATAATGAAGGTATTATAATTATTGCAGCAACAAATAGACCAGATATTCTTGACCCTGCATTGTTGCGACCAGGACGTTTTGATAGAAGAATTACAGTTAATTTTCCTGATACAAAAGGACGTAAAGAAATATTAGTAATTCATTCTAAAGGGAAACCATTAGGAGAAGATGTTAGTTTAGAAAACATAGCAAAATTAACACCCATGTTTACAGGCGCAGATTTAGAAAATTTAATGAATGAATCAGCTATTTTAGCCGCAAGACGAGATTTAGAAAAAATTACAATGGCTGAAATAAAAGAATCTATTTTTAAAGTATCTATTGGACCTGAAAAGAAAAGTAGAATGGTAAGTGATTACGAACGTAAATTAACTGCTTATCATGAAGCGGGACATGCAATTGCAACTAAAGTTGCATCTACTACTGTAAAAGTTGATAGGGTTTCTATTGTTCCAATTGGACAAGCAGGTGGATATACATCGTTTAGGCCTAATGAAGATAAATCATTCTATACTAAGAAACAATTAGAAGAGCAAATTATTATTTCATTAGGAGGACGAGCAGCAGAAGAAATAGCCTTAGGAGAAATTTCTACAGGAGCATCAAACGATTTACAACAAGCAAATTCTATAGCTAGAAACATGATTGTGAAATATGGAATGAGTGAATCTATGAAAAATATTGTGTTTGAGCAGAAAGATGAAGTATTCTTAGGTAAAGATTATGGTCATGTGAAGGGATATTCAGAGAAAATAGCTTCTAAGATTGATGATGAAGTTAAATTAATCCTTGACAATGCTTACGAAACAGTTAAAAATATAATTAACGAGAAAATTGATATTTTACATACTATTGCTAATACCTTGTTAGAGAAAGAAAAAATTGAAGAAGAAGAATTTGAAAATCTTTTTCAAGGAGCATAAAATAATAAATAATTGATAACATCCTTATCAAGAGTGACGGAGGGACAGGCCCGATGAAGTCCGGCAACCAGCAATGCATGGTGCTACATCCTGAGAAGATGAGGTTAACACCCTCATTGAGGGTGTTTTTTTTAGGAGGAGAGAAGAATATGAAAAACTTATTTACGTCAGAATCAGTAACAGAGGGACACCCAGATAAAATGTGTGATCAAATATCTGATGCTATTTTAGATGAAATATTAAAAAAAGACAGTGATGCTCGAGTTGCTTGTGAAACGGTTACCACTACAGGACTTGTTATGGTTATGGGAGAAATAACCACTAATTGTTATGTTGATATTCCTAAGATTGTTAGAAAAACAGTAAAAGATATTGGATATGTTAGAGCTAAATATGGATTTGATGGAGATACTTGTTCTGTTCTTACAACTATAGACGAACAATCTAGAGATATTGCCATGGGTGTTGATCATGCGTATGATAATAATGCAACTAGTGGAGCTGGTGATCAGGGAATGATGTTTGGATTTGCCTGTGATGAAACTAAGCAATTAATGCCTTATCCAATCATGAAAGCCCATGAGCTTACAAGACGATTAGCATATGTTAGAAAACAAGGAATTCTTGATTATTTACGTCCTGATGGGAAAAGTCAGGTAACAGTTGAATATGATGAACATCATCAACCAAAGCGTATTGATGCTATAGTAGTTTCTTCTCAGCATGCACCAACAATTGATATTGAGAAATTACGAAGTGATATAAAAAAACATGTAATTGATGAAATTATTGATGGGAATTTAATTGATAGTGATACAAAAATATTAATAAATCCTACAGGACGCTTTGTTATTGGTGGACCAAAAGGTGATTCTGGATTGACAGGTAGAAAAATAATTGTAGATACTTATGGAGGAATGGGTAGACATGGAGGAGGAGCCTTTTCTGGAAAAGATCCTAGTAAGGTTGATAGGTCCGCAGCTTATGCAGCTAGATATGTAGCGAAGAATATCGTTGCGTCAGGAGTTGCCAATCGTTGTGAAGTACAGTTAGCCTATGCTATTGGTGTAGCAGAACCTGTATCAATTAATATTAATACTTTTGGCACAGCAAAAGTATCAGAAGAAAAAATTATTATGGCAGTTAGGGACCTTTTTGATTTGACCCCACAAGGTATCATTGAGAAGCTCAAACTGAAACGACCTATATATTTACAAACTGCTTCTTACGGACATTTTGGTAGAGATGACTTAAACTTGACTTGGGAACAAACCGATGTAGCAAATCAAATAGCCAAACTTTTATAAAAGGTGTGAGTAGTATTAGAATAATAACCATAATGTAATAAATCCAGTATCTGATGAAAAGACAAATATCAGACAAAGTAGTTTGTCAGGTGTTATGACACCTGCTATATTAATCACTGACAATGATAAGTTGAATCCTAATAGTTTATCATTATCTAGTGATGAAAAGAACTCGTTGGCTGGAACAATTGTGATATACTTAAGGAACTCTCATGTACCTGTTAGTATCTATGCTTTTGATAAATATGGGGAAGTGTTAGATGAATCACGATTGGACGTATATCAATAAATGATTGACACAATAACAATTACAGGATACATAGATGATGTCATATTTTTAAACGCACAAAACGGCTATGCCGTTTTTAAATTATTGCAAGAAAATACACAGGTAACTTGTGTAGGGATACTTCCAGCTGTGAGAGCAGGTGAATTAGTTGAATTGACTGGTAATTGGGTTTTACATAAAACTTTTGGTAGACAATTTGGATTTAACAAAGCTAATAGACAATTACCAGATACTAATGATTCATTAGTTAAATATTTAGCATCTGGTCTTGTTAAGGGGATTGGAAAAAAAACAGCTTTACGAATTGTTGAAAAATTTGGGAATCAGACTTCATATATCATTGAAAATGATCCAATTCAATTAGCGACTATAAAAGGAATATCTACAGAAAAAGCTATACAAGTTGG
>JAUUZE010000057.1 GCA_030590175.1 Clostridia bacterium | reverse complement strand
TATATGTTGGGATAAAAGTACTTTTGATTATCAAAAGGGAATTGATTATGTTAATAAAAAACTAGTAAGAAACTATTATTACTACTTTAGAGAATGGGTGTATAAAGATATTAATAGACGAATTGTTGTTGAGCATTTATTAGATGATGGTGATGAAAAATTAATGGACTATCGTATTTTTTGTTTTAATGGGCAACCTGTGATGATATCTGTTGATTATAATAAAATTAGTGATTTTACTCGTCATTTATATACACCTGATTGGGATTATATTAATGCTGGAATAAAGTATCAACATAAACGAACTAGAATAATAAAAAGGCCAAATCAAATGGATAAAATGCTAGAATTAGCCAAGAAGCTATCGACAGATATTCCATTTTTAAGAGTGGATATGTATTTAGTTTATGGGAAAATATATGCAGGGGAATTGACCTTTTATCCATCAGCTGGTTATAGCGAATTTACTCCTGAAAGTTTTGATTTAGAATTTGGAGAAAAACTAAAACTACCAGAAAAGAAAAAGAGAAAATAAAGCTTGCCAAACTCGGAAGTAAAAGTCTGCCAAACTCGGAAGCAAAAAGTTGCCAAACTCGGAAGTTTATAATATAATATGACTAATAAATAGTTTGGAGAGAATGAATGGGAGATAAATATTTAAAGAGAATTGCTGATAAATTATTATCTGATTCTTTAGAAGCATCAGGAGCTGTTCTTATTGAAGGACCAAAGTGGTGTGGCAAAACTAGAACTGCAAGGGAAAAAGCAGCTAGTGTTCTCTTTATGCAAGATCAAGACCATATCTCATCTCACTTAAAAATAGCAGATACAAAACCATCATTATTATTAAAAGGAGAAACTCCACGATTAATTGACGAATGGCAAATAGCACCCGTATTATGGGATGCTGTGCGATTTGCGGTTGATGAAAGAAGTCGTAGTGGCCAATTTATACTTACTGGATCTGCTACTCCAAAAGATAATGTAGTTAGACATACTGGTACGGGTAGAATCTCAAGAATGAGTATGCGCCCAATGAGCTTATTTGAATCATTGGATTCTAAGGGTAGTGTTTCTCTTAAAGATTTATTTAATAACAAGAAAAAATTTGAGGAGATTTCTCAAATATCAATTGAAAATATTGCATATTTAATAGTTCGTGGAGGATGGCCTGATTCAATTGGGAACAGTGAGAAAATAGCAATAAAAAAAGCTCGTGATTATGTTGAAGCTATTATTAATTATGATGTTTCAAAAGTAGATGGTATTTTAAAAAGTCCAGCACGTGTACGTGCTGTAATGAGATCACTTGCAAGAAATATATCTACATTAGCAAATATCACTACAATATATAAGGATATAGAAGCAGACGATGACTCAGTTTCTGTAAAAACAATTGCATCATATATTAATATTTTGAGAAGACTTTTTGTTGTTGAAGATTTACCAGCATGGAATCCAGCTTTACGTTCAAAAACTGCTTTAAGAACTTCACCTAAAAGACAATTTGTTGATCCTTCTATTGCTACAGCTATAATGCGTATGACTCCTAATATAATGTTGGAGGACTTTAATACGTTTGGTTTCCTATTTGAATCACTTTGTATACGTGATTTGAGAATTTATTCACAAACCTTGGATGGGGAAGTTTTTCACTATAGAGATAAAAGTGGATTAGAAGCGGATGCTATTATTTATCTAAACGATGGTAGATGGGGAGCTATTGAAGTTAAGCTAGGAGCAAAAGAAATTGAGCAAGCTGCAAAACATTTGTTATTACTAAAAGAACACATTGATACAAAAAAGATGAAAGAACCATCCTTTCTTATGATTCTTACTGGAACTAAATATGCATATTGTAGAGAAGATGGAGTATTTATTGTTCCCATTGGATGCTTAAAGAACTAATAAAGGGGAAGAAAGTAAATGCCAAAAGTTACAGTCATTATTCCAGTATATAACGCAGAAAAATATTTAGTTAAATGTCTTGATTCAGTAATTAATCAAACTTTAATTGATATTGAAATTATTATAATAAACGATGGTTCAATAGATAAAAGTGAAGATATTATAAAAGACTACCAGAAAAAGGATCAACGAATTATTTATTTTAGTCATGAAAATATAGGGGTTGGTCTTACTAGGAATAAAGGATTAAATAAAGCAACAGGAGAATATCTTTCTTTTGTTGATAATGATGATTATCTTGAATTAGACATGTTAGAGGTATTATATAAAAAAGCTAAAGAAAATGATTTAGATATAATGTGCTGTGAGAATATTGTAGAAAGATTGAATAAAAGCTTAGTAAGAATGAAATTACCAAATATAAATAGAATAAATGTAACTAAAGATAAAGTGGATGACTTTTTTAAAGACTACTATTTTACATATATTTTTCATGCAGTATTGTGGGATAAATTATATAAAAGAGAGTTTGTTAATAAATGTAATGCACATTTTATTTCAACAAAACTAATTTTTTCAGATGATCAATACTTTCAAGTTCAACTAATAGTTAATGAACCGTCAATAGGATTTCACTCTCAACCTCTTTATCATCACGTTATTAGAAAAGGATCTATGATGCAGAGTGAAAAACCAGATTATTTTAAACGTGAAATTCACTTATTCCAATTAATAAGAAACTTGCCTTTTAAAAATGAACAATTGTCTAATCAAATTGCAGATGGCTTTTTCTATAGGTTGTTAACGAATCAAGCATCTAGTAGAATGAAATATAATTCATCCTTTAAGACAATTAAACAACTATTAAGTGAGCTAAATCAGTTTAATGGTTATCATATATTTATAAAATCATCTAGAATTAATGGTAGCCATAAATTATTTTCAGAAAAGAAACGGCGTTTACTATTTTATTTATTCATATTACTAAAGAATAATAAATTACATTATCTAGGAACTCTATTACTTTATCTAAAAACAAAATTACTTAGGTAATAAAATCTAAGTTTCATATTTACTTAGATAAATAGTACTTATCAAAAAACAATACAATTATATAACCATCTTAGAAACTTAATTTTTGATTTTGATGTATTTTTGTTTACTGCTATTAGGTTTATCTGGAATTGTCATCTCAACATAACCTTGTTCCATTGCAGGAAGAAGATAGTTTTTTCTATATGTAGGTCTATGTTTTATACCAACTAACCTCATTAGTTCATTTCCAGATATCGATTTATTGCCAATAGCATGCAATAATTTGGATACTTGTACGGTAACTTGTTCGGTATTTTCGAATTCAACTAATGAATCATTAATTGCTTCTAGAAGGAATTCAATCAATGCTCCAGAATCAGCATCTTTATCGCATATTCCTAGAACCTCATAATATCTATCTTGTCTTTCTTTTATTAACGTTTCTACTGGTAGCCATCCAAATATTTTTTTCCATTTATAAAGAATTATAGTTTGCCACATTCTTCCCATTCGTCCATTGCCATCTGCAAAAGGATGAATGAATTCAAATTCATAATGAAATACACAACTCTTAATTAAGGGATGAACATCTGAGGTTTTTACCCAATGTATTAATTTGTTAATCTGCTCTTGAACCAAATGTGCAGGAGGTGCCATATGAACTATCCTTTTTCCTGCAAATACACTAACACCACCACTTCTAAATACTCCAGCTTCTTTTGTAAGATCATTTAACATTATTTTATGGGCTTTCAAAAGAGCCTCAACACTATATGGATTAATTTCTAGTAACATTTCATATGCTTCAAATGCATTTTTAGCTTCTTTAATATCTTGCCCTGGCCCGAGAATCCTTTTGCCATTAACAATAGCTGTAACTTGTTCTAAAGAAAGTGAATTATTCTCTATAGCTAACGATGCTTGAATTGTCTTAATACGGTTGTCTCTTCGCAACTTTGGATTAATACCTTCAATTTCTCTTAAAGTAATCTTTGTAACATTTTCCATGATATTAGCTACTAATCCTACTACTCTTTCATTTATTGTAAATGGTGGTTTATAACTCATACTACCTCCGTGTATACACTTGTACTTATTATACCGTACAAGTGTGGGAAAGTAAAAAAAGAACAGAAAATCACATAATCTAACAAACAAGAATAATATAGATATATTCCGGTTTGTTAGAGTAAAAATTATATTGGATAATACTTATGTTATTTACTTAAGTAATGAAGCGGTCAATTCCATTAACTGAAGAACTCCTTCATTTCCTAGTACACGCATAGAAGGTTTAACTCCATACCAATCATGTTTATCAAAATTACTTTCATCAGGTATATAAAGCAAATCAAATGTATTTAGAGTAGTTAAAATAATTTCTTTATCAGGGTATAACTTACAAAGAGCAAAATAATTTTCAACATACCATTCACCAGGTACAAAGATTAAATTAAGTGAACCAAAGGTTAATCGTTGAACATCAATCTTTATTTCATGACCATTGGATAATAATGATACATCCAATTGTTTTAAAGCTAATCTCCAATGCCACACGTCATCTTCAAAGGGAAGATTATTATCCATCTTTTCTTTAATTGCCATGCTTTTTTCACGGAATTTTTCTTTAGCAGTAGCAACATCATTAACAAAGGAACCAACTGGTAGTGATTGCTCTTTATAACTATATGAAAAAGTTTGAGAAACTTTTTTTAAATTAGTTAAAGCATTATTAATGGCTATTGCATATTGGTGGCCAATAATATTTGCTTCTTTTTCACTGCCATATTTATTAAACTTTCCACTATTAGAGTTACCAGCACTACCTTGAAAATATATTAAAAAGTCAATTTCATAATCAGTTTTTAATTCGCGTTCTGCCACATATGGAAAATCAGGAGAAACATGTAGTGTTTTGCCACCACCAAATGCTGTTGGGTGGCATGCTAGATTACTTAGGATAATTGAACCTGTTTCATTTTCTACTTTTATAATCCTAACAATATTATCCACAAGACCAACAGGAGCATTACGAATATCATCATCTTCACAAATAGACCATCTAGTTACAGGATGAACTCTGTTAGATACAATGCCAGTTGTTGGTGCAGACCCTGAATACATGGTACAAGTTGATAAACTATTTATGGCTTTTACACCAGCTTTTATTCCACCATTAATAACTTTTTGTAACCAAGGTTCATCTAATACATGTAATCCATATTCTTTAGCTTGTAAAGCTTGTAAATCCCATACAAAAGGACTTGAGTGGGTATGGGTTCCTAGAAGAATTATGTTTTCTTTATTAATATTAGTTTGTTTATTTATGCCTTCTTTAATAGCGATATTAAGTCCTTTTGTTAATCCAACAATTTCAAAAGATATTATTAATACAATTTCATCATTATCTAAAAAGGCAACAGCCTTAGCAAATATATCGTGATAAGGCTCAATCATATGAGCTAAGCCTAATCGTCCTGGAACTGGATACTCTGGTGATATATTCTCTTTATAAAATCCTGCTTTCATTTACATTACCTCTCTTTTATATATTAGTATAAACATATATCTTTGTTAATTACAGATGTTTTTGCTAATATTTTAAATAAAAAATTAATGTTTATTTCCTTAGAAAATGTAATTGAACTTATAAATGGATGTTAAAAGCATAGATAATGTGAATATATCACATAATATACAATTATAATTGACATTAAAGTAGTTATACTGTAATATTGTGTTGAGGTGATAACATGATTGCAGAATTTAGTGTAAAAAACTATTATTCAATTAAAGAAGAGATAACTTTATCTATGGTTGCAAGTAAAGATAAAGAGTATATTAAGAATACAACTAAAATATTAGAGGATAAAGAGATAAGGTTATTAAAAACTGTTGTTATTTATGGAGCTAATGGCTCTGGAAAATCAAATTTATTTAAAGCTATGAGATTTTTTAAGTACTTTATAAGAAACTCAAGTAAGAACTATACTGTTGGAGATGAGATACCTATAAACGCTTTTAAGTTTAATACAAAAACTATTAATCAACCGTCTATGTTTGAAATCATATATTTTAGTAATAATAAAAGATATAGATATGGATTTGAAGCATCAAAGGAAAAAGTGGTTAGTGAATGGTTATATATTATGTACACCAACCGAGAAAGTAAAATATTTTATCGGGAAGATAAGAAGCCAATAGAATTTGGTGATAAAATTTCTGGTACAAAGCGCTATATAAACGAACAAAAAACGGTAAGAGAGAATGCTTTATTACTTTCTGTAATGGTACAAAATGGGGATGAAGGAGAAGCAAAAGAAGTCGCAAAATACATTAATAATATTACTATTATTTCTGGATTAAGAGGATATACAGGAAGTAAAACAGTTGAGCTACTAAATACTCAACAATATCAGAAGGAAAAAGAAAATATCATAGAAATTATGAAATCTGTTAGTTTTGGATTAGATAATTTATCATTAGATATTTCAAAAGTAGAAGAAGAAGCATTAAAATCACTATTAGAAAATTTACCCGAAAAACAAAGAAAAAGGATTAATGAAAGTTTAATAAAAAGTGAGAAAAAAGGGTATCTTGAAAAAATATCTGTTAATACAGAACATAAAGTTTTTAATGAACAAAAAGAATTTGTTGGGTATGAATCACTTGATTTTAGATATGAGTCAGATGGAACTAAACGGTTTTTTGAATTATTAGGACCAGTTATTGATGCCATTAAAAATGGTAAAGTTTTATTAGTAGATGAAATAGAATCAAGTTTGCATTTGTATTTATTAGAAACAATTATAAAAATGTTTCATTATGATTATCAAAATCCAACTAGTCAATTAATATTTACAACCCATTGCATTCCATTATTAAGTTCTGAATTATTTAGGCGTGATCAAATATGGTTGATGGAAAAAAATATCTACGGAGCAAGTTCAATTAAATCACTAGTAGAATTTAAGATTAGAAAAGATCTATCATTTGAGAAAAATTATAGACTTGGCAAATTTGGTGCAATTCCATTTATAAAAGAACTTGAATTGTATGGTGACATTGATGAGCAATAGAGGAAAGAAATCACGAAAACAATTACCAAGTAGAAAAAGTGGATTTAAAAATTTAAAAAAAGACTTTCTAATAGTTACTAATGGTACAAAGACTGAGTATAATTATTTTGTTTCATGGAAATCTCATTCAGAAAAAGTAGTACTTGAAGTGAAAAAGGATTCTAATGATCCACGTGCTTTACTAGAACGGACACTAAGAATAAGAGAAGAAATTGAACGCAGAAAATCAAAACAATACGGGATAGCATTTTCTTTTGATGAAACATGGTGTGTTTTTGATAAAGATGAATTTCCAGATGAAAATATTAGTCAGGCAATTTCAATAGCAAAACAAAATAATATAGAGATTGCATATTCAAATGAAGCGTTTGAATTGTGGTTACTTCTTCATTTTTCATATTATAATCATTCTATGAGCAGAAAGATATTAGCAGAAAAGCTAGATCAGAAATATATTGAAAAGCACCAGTGTAAGTATGAAAAAGAAGATGAATTACATTTTAGTCGTTTAGTAGGGCTTACAAATAAGGCTATTATAAATGCAAAAAAGCTAAATACAAAATTTGAAAATGAACATATAATTGATATTAATAAAAAAAACCCGTGTACAAGTGTACACTTTTTAGTGGAAAAACTATAAATGAGAATATCTATTAGGGATTCTATAGTAAAAAGCAAATAACCTAAAGTATATTAATGACACAGGACACAGAAAGTGTAGTATGACATCTTGAAGATAATAGAGGATTATTGGGTATAAAACCCCAACAAAGAAGAAAAGCATAACAAATAAGTTGTGCTTTTTACTACTTTTATTTTTGGTTTTTTGGTATAGTAAAATAGATAAGAAATTATTTGGGGAAAATAAACTCAAGCGGGAATCAAAAAGGAGAACATTGTATGAAACTAATTAAGAGAAGTTTAGGCTTTATCTTGATTTTGTGTCTGTTATTAAGTAGTGCACCTTCAGGAATTAGTATTGCATCAGAGAATTCAACACTTCAAATGAGTGTATTTAAAGATGGAAATGAAGTTACCACTGTTAGGATTGGAGACTTTATTGATTTAGTTATAACCATAAGTGATAGTACTGTATCAACAATGAATATACCAGTTCACTTTAACTCTTCTGTGGTTGAAGTGTGGTCACTTGATAACTCTTTTAAAGTTGTAGACGGATATCAATCAGTTTTAAATGTAGAAGACGGTACAGCTGGATTTGAAAGAGGACAAGTATTTAGTGTAGAAACAGGTGCGGGTGGAGAATACTTGTATTGGGCAGGCTTTTTTGTATGGTCTAAGGTTTTTCCTAATGTTAATAATACACAAGGGTTAATAAAAATGGCAGGTGCCAATACTAACCCTAATAAAACCATTACAGAGGCTCAGTCGATTATTACTATTAGATTTAAAGTTGTTGCAGAAGGAAACCCTGATTTTAGATTTGCAACTTCATTAGATACACATTATGATCATACCTCTCCTAATGGGGCGCGATTAAGTATGAACGATTATGACTTAATATATGATTCAATTATTCCAAACATTACTGCAATAGATCCTACAAATATTGTTACATCATTTAATGCAAATGGTGGAACAGAAGTTTTAGATATTATACAAGAAATGGATAGTACAATTGATATGGCTCCTGAATCGCTAAAAGATGGATACACATTAGAAGGATGGTATGAAGAGGAAACCTTAGAGAATAAAGTGATTTTTCCTTATACAGTTACAACTGATGTGACCTTTTATGCTAAATGGACTATTAATCAATATACCATTAGCTTTGAAAGTAATGGGGGAACAGAAGTAACCGCCATTACACAAGATTACCTAACTACTATAGATACATCACCTACCACAACTAAAACAGGATATACATTAGAAGGATGGTATGAAGAAGATACCATAGAAAACAAAGTTACATTCTCATATACCATAGAAGGTGATGCCACATTGTATGCAAATTGGATAGCAATAGATTACACCATAAGTTTTGAAGAAAACGGTGGAACAACCGTTAGTGATATTACTAAAGGTTATGATACAACAATTGACAGTTCACCAATTTCCACAAAAACAGGTTATACATTAGAAGGCTGGTATGAAGAAGACACCTTAACAAACAAGATAGTATTCCCATATACAATAAGTGGTGATGCTACTATGTATGCTAAGTGGGCTATTAATCAATATACAATTAGTTTTGAAACAAATAGTGGATCATCAGTAAGTGATATTACACAAAATTATTTAACAACCATTGACACATCTCCAACTTCTACTAAAACAGGTTATACATTAGAGGGATGGTATGAAGAGGATAGCTTAGAGAATAAGGTTACCTTTTCTTATACAATAACAAATAATGCAACCTTATTTGCTAATTGGACAGCTATTGATTACACAATTAGCTTTGAAGAAAATGGTGGAAGCACAGTAGATAGTATTACACAAGAATATGATACTACCATTGATACTTCACCAACTTCCACAAAAACAGGATATACATTAGAAGGTTGGTATGAAGAGGATACTTTAGAAAATAAAGTTATATTCCCTTACACAATAAGTGGTGACGCAACCTTATATGCTAAATGGAGCACTAATCAATATACCATTAGTTTTGAAATAAATGGTGGATCAACAGTAAGTGATGTTACACAAGATTACAATACAACCATTAAAACATCACCTACCACATCAAAAACAGGATATACCTTTGATGGATGGTTTAAAGAAGATACTTTAGTAAATGAAGTAATATTTCCATATATCATAGAAGGAAATACAACATTGTATGCTAAGTGGGCGGTCATAGATTACTATGTTAGCTATGATGGTAATAACGCTGAATCAGGTAGCGTTCCAATAGATACAAATGTTTATCATATTGGTGACACAGTAACAGTACTGGATAATTCAGGCAATCTATCAATTACTGAAGGAGTCTTTGGCACTTGGAATACATATGATGATGGATCAGGTACTAATTATGTGGTGACTGATACATTCATAATTGGAAGTTCTGATGTCATTTTATATGCCACATGGAATATAAACGAATATACAATAACATTTGATACAAATGATGGAAGTTTAGTGGATCCAATTATTAGAGAATATAATCAAACAATTGAGGATGCCCATTATTCAAGTAAGACAGGGCAAACTCTTGATGGATGGTATTTAGAAGAGCAATTAGACACATTGGTAACCTTCCCATTTACTGTCACAGAAGATGCTACTTTATATGCTAAATGGCGTACAGTCTTTATAGGTGGTGGCGGAGGTGGTGCAGCTGAAGTTTTAACCAATAGAGTTAATGCATATATTGTGTCTAAAAAAATTCAAGAGATTATTGAAACAAGAGATAAGCGAGTCATTGATGTAAGTGTTACTTCAACAATTGTAAGAAAGTTTATTGTATTAATTAAGGGAGCTACAATAAAAGAGTTATATGAAAATAACTTTGACTTATTTATAAGTACTACATTTACAGATTATACTTTAACATTTAAAAGAGATGACATATTACGTGAAATGAAAAAACTAGGATTAACCTTAGATGACTTAGTTGATGTTGATTTTGAAATTATTATAGAGCGATTAAAAGATGATGATAAAGATGCAATTGAAGTCTTAGCTGAAGAAAGCGGATTAACAACAATTGTTTCACCTATTAGTTTTACCATTATTATAAAACCTAGAATTAGTATAGGAACACCAGTTACAGCTACTATGGAAGGATTTAGAGAATTTGTTATTCGTATTATGGAATTACCAGAAGGTTATGATACAACTAGTATGATTACAGGATTACTTTTTAATGATGATGGAACATTTTCACATATTCCATCTACAATATTTGAGTTAAATGGTCATTACTATATTCAATTACTTTCTCTTTCTAATTCTACATATCTAGTAGTGGATAATCCAGTAGAAATAGAATCAGTAGCAAATCATTGGTCTAAGGCAATTGTTAATGAATTGGCTTCAAAAATGGTAATCAGTGATCCAGGTAACTTTATACCTGATGAAATTATCACAAGAGGACAGTTTGCTGATTATATTACCAAAGCGCTTGGGTTCTATAGGACAGGGGTGGCAAAATACTTATTTAGTGATATACCAATAACCCATGAGTATGCTAAT
>JAUUZE010000129.1 GCA_030590175.1 Clostridia bacterium | reverse complement strand
GCCCTGCTCTAATTGAATGCAAATGCTCTTCAAAATTCAATATGGCATCGTCCATATTTTCTCTAAACTTTTTATATTCACCTTCGTATTGCATAATACCCTCCCTAAATATAGAATCTACTATTATTGTATAATTTATTAACGATTATTTCAATCTTTACCTTACTTTAAATATGTTCCTGTACTTTTTCCAATAACAGCTTCAACAATATTTTCAGGCTTTTCTAAGGCAAATAATAATGATGGCATTTTATTATCCATACATAAGCTTGCTGCTGTTAAATCAATTGCCTTTAAATTCATCTTTAATACATCATGATAAGATATTTCATCAAATTTCACAGCATCTTTATTCGTTTTAGGGTCACTGTTATAAATTCCATCAACGTTTTTTGCATAAAGAATAATATCTGCATCAATCTCAGCTGCTCTTAAAGCTGCTGCTGTATCAGTTGAAAAGAATGGATTACCTGTTCCACATGCAAAAATAACAATTTCTTTCTTTTCAAGATGAGATACAGCTTTTCTTCTAATGTAGGGTTCGGCTATTCTGTTCATTTGAATTGCACTCATTACTCTAGTACTAATATTATTTTTTTCAATAGCATCTTGTAATGCTAATGAATTTATAACTGTACCTAGCATTCCCATGTGATCTGCTGTTGAACGATCCATATCTTCACCATCACGGCCACGCCAGAAATTACCTGCTCCCACAACAATTCCAATTTCAACGCCCATTTCATGAACTTTACAGATATTTTTGACAATGATTTTTATGGTCTCGTTATCTAGACCAAATCCTTTGTCGCCTGCAAGTGCTTCTCCACTTATTTTTAATAAAATCCTTTTGTAAACTGCATCACTCATAATACACTCCTAAAAAAGTCTAAAAAAAAGGTACAACACATTGTACCTTTAATTGATTGATTAACCTTTAATGGTTTTGGCTACTTCTTCAGCTAAATTTTCTTGTCTTTTTTCTAGCCCTTCGCCCATTTCATATCTAGTAAATCGTCTAATATTAATATTCTCTCCGATTAGTGCTACCATTTCAGTTAATAGTTGTGAAATTGTTTTGTCAGTATCTTTTATGAAAGGTTGTTCTAATAAACAAACACTCTTATAATATTTTTCAATTCTTCCTTCAACCATTTTATCAACAATTTTCTCAGGTTTTCCTTCGTTTAATGCCTGATTACGTAAAATTTCTTTTTCTTTGTCGATAGCTTCTGATGGCACTTCTTCTCTGCTTAAATATTCAGGTTTTGTAGCAGCGATTTGCATAGCAACATCTCTTACAAATCCTTGGAAGTTTTCATTTTTAGCAGCAAAGTCAGTTTCAATATTAACTTCAACTAATACACCAATTCTTCCACCACCATGTATATAGGACATTACTAATCCTTCAGCAGCAATTCTACTAGATTTTTTAGCAGCTTTTGCTAATCCTTTTTCTCGTAATATTTCACTGGCTTTTTTAACATCGCCATCAGCTTCAACTAATGCATTTTTACAATCCATCATGCCAACGCCTGTACGTTCTCTTAATTCTTTTACTTGCTTAGCGGTTATCATTATATATATTCCTCCAAATAGTATTTATACAGTTTCTTCAGTTTTAACTTCTTCGGTAACAACAGGTTCTTCTTTAGCTGGTGTTTCTTCTTTAACTACTGGTGCTTTCTTAGCAACTGTTTTTTTCTTAGTAACTGTTTTTTTCTTTTTAACAACTGGTGTTTCTTCAACAACTGGTGCTTTTTTAACAACTGGTGCTTTTTTAACAACTGGTGTTTCTTTAACAACTGGTGCTTCTTTAACAACTGGTGCTTCTTTAACAACTGGTGCTTTTTTAACAACTGGTGTTTCTTTAACAACTGGTGCTTCTTTAACAACTGGTGCTTCTTTAACAACTGGTGCTTCTTTAACAACTGGTGTTTCTTTAACAACTGGCGCTTCTGTAACAACTGGTGTTTCTTTAACAACTGGCGTTTCTGTAACAACTGGTGTTTCTTTAACAACTGGTGTTTCTTTAACAACTGGTGCATCTGTAACAACTGGTGCTTTTTCAACTGCAGGTGCAGTAGCTATTGTTTCTTCAGCATCATATTGTTCACCTTGGTTAGCTTCAATAATTGCATTAGCCATAACAGCTGCAATTAATTTGACCGCTCTAATTGCGTCATCATTACCTGGAATAACATAATCAATTTCATCAGGGTCACAATTAGTGTCTACAATTGCAACTATTGGTATGTGTAATTTTCTTGCTTCTAAAACTGCATTTCTTTCTTTTTTAGGATCAACAATAAATAAAGCTTCAGGTACACCATGCATGTCTTTGATACCACCTAGATTAGTTTCTAGTTTTTTCATTTCAAGACGCAATTTGATAACTTCTTTTTTAGGTAGTACATCAAATGTGCCATTTTCTTCCATTTTACCTAATTCTTTTAAGCGATTGATTCTTTTTTTGATAGTTTTGTAGTTTGTTAACATTCCACCTAACCATCTAGATTTTGCATAATACATTCCTGCTCTAGTTGCTTCTTCAGAAATAGCATCTTGTGCTTGTTTTTTTGTTCCTACGAAAAGAACTTCACCACCGTTTAAAACAACTTCTCTGATGAAAGCATATGCTTCTTCAATTTTCTTTACTGTTTTTTGTAAATCGATAATATGAATACCATTTCTCTCTGTGAAAATGTATTCATCCATTTTTGGGTTCCACCTTCTTGTTTGGTGCCCAAAGTGTACTCCAGCTTCTAAAAGCTGTTTCATTGATACAACTGCCATTATTAAATTCCTCCTGTTTTTTCCTCCACAGATTTCACGCTTTAATCAGACTATGAAACATAGCACACCAATTAAAATCCATCTGTGTGTGTTTTCGTTAGACATTATACACAATATTGTCTTAATTAGCAACAATTATTTTGTTGAAAAAAAATTACAAAATCATTAAAGATGAAGAGCCATATAGTATCCATCTCGATAACTACCATCAGCCATTCTCTTGTAATTTTTTAATGTTCCTTCAATTAGAAATCCTAATTTTTTATATAAATTGATTGCACGGTCATTATTGGCATCAACATGTAAAAATATTCTTGTCACTTGATTTTCTTTTGACCATAATATAGCAGTTTCCATTAATTTAAGTCCAATACCAATTCCCCAATGTTTTTTAGCAATAGCAATCCCAATACTGGCCTCATGTCTTTTTCTCTTTCTACTATTACCATTAATTCCACAGGTACCAACAATATCATCGCTTACTTGGGCAACTAAGAACAAATTAACAGGTGAATCTATATTTCTACCTATGAAATCCTCTTCTTGTTCAATGGTTAGAGAAAACTCATCTTGTTCACGAAGTAAAAAGGTTGTTTCTTTATCTAATTTCTTCATCAAATCAATTAATAATGATGCATCAGTAATTTCACCATTTCTAATTATGATTTTTTTATTATTTTCAATATATTCAATTGGGTCTATTCTTGCCATATATACTCCTAATAACTTTTTATAAGTTAAATGTTTTTTTAATAATTTTTGCTACTTCACTAGCTTCTCGATTTTCATTATTTATTCGTAAATAATTTTTTGCTTTAATTTCGCCATCATATGAAGTTAATCTATATTTATTATTAGATCTAATAATTTCAACTTGAGACCATTCTAAATTTCTTTTTGTTGGTTTTTCCTGCAAACGATGTGGTGTTACATTTCTAAGTTCACGTACCTTGATATCAGCTTCTAGTTCAACAACAAATACCTCTGCTTCATTTGTTTCAAAATATTTGATTAAATTATTAACATAATTGATGTCATGCTCTTCATCAAATGCACATACATAAGTAAATATTAATCCATACAAATCACTAGCAATAGCCTCTTTGAATATCTCTTCTCTAAACAATCTAACTAGTCGTTTTCCAGAAGGTGTTCCATAATTAAAAAACTTTGATACTAATTCAATGGTCATATGTCCATGAAACAACTTAAAATCAGTGATTTTTTCTATTTCTTCACCAACTGTCATTTTCCCAACTGCTTGTGCTCCAACAAATAATAGAAATTTCAATTACTTCCCCTCCTATTCTTTATTTATGCTTTTTCAATTAATCCAAGGTTAATGCATTCTTCTATCATATCTTTTGCAAACTCCCACAAATATGTGGAACCGTTTTTAATTTGTTTATTAACTCCTAGAACCCTATCCCCTTTAATATCATTCTCTTTCCATGATGCTGCCTTTGTATGATAATTTTGCATAAGTGGCTCTAATCTATCTAAAGCTGCTGCAAATTTAGCTTCTTTAGTTTCTTTTGCTTCAAATTCTTGCCATAAGTTAAACATTTCTTTTGATTGATCCTCAGGTAGTAATCCAAAAATCCGTTTTGCTCCTGCTAACTCTTTTTCTTTTTTCTCATCCTGTTTATCGGTATATACAATATAGTCTCCTGCATCAATTTCTACAATATCATGAATAATAACCATTTTTAGCACTTTTAATAAATCTATCTTTTCATTTGAGTACTCTTGTAAGATCATGGCCATCATACATAAATGCCATGAATGCTCAGCATCATTTTCATGTCTAGAATCATCAAATAGTCGGGTTTTTCTAAAAATATGTTTTATTTTATCTACTTCAATAATAAATGCAATTTGTTTTATAAAACGTTCTTCCATATTAACCTCTCTTTAATTCTTTGTAGCTAATAAAGTATAGCACATAGGTATTTTAATTGACTGCTCCATTAAATGGTCAAAACATGCAGAAATATCATGGGGATATTCTTTAAATTCAATGATTGTTAACCCACTAATAATTATGTCATTAATAATATTAGAAATTGGTTTATCAAAGGAATAATTAGTTTCTCCAACATAGTCAATATTTCCAACATAATCTAATCCTCCCAAATTAATGTCTGGTTCTTTGGAAAAATATGAATTTATGATTTGAAATGGATGATGATCTGGTAGCTCATCTAGTAACCATAAGTATGGATGAATTTCATAAATAAGTAATTGACCACCTTTTTTTAGTAACTTACTTACTTTTTGAAAAAATAATGATATATCAGGCATCCACACTAGTGCTCCAGCTGTAATGACAACTAAGTCGTATTGTTCATTATATGAACTAGGTATCTCATAGACATCTGTTCTAACAAATTTACATGCTTCCTTTGCTTTTACACTTAAAATATTAGCTTCTTTAATTGCTTCATCGCTAATATCAAAGCCAGTTACAGAAGTAGCTTTCATTCTTTTTAATGAAATTGTTTCTCTACCACTGTTACAACATACATGTGCAACATGCTGATTTTTTACTAAATTGTGTTTGTTAACATATGAAATAAATATATCATCAAAATTAATGTAATCTGGTTGTAATATCTTATCTCCAAGTTTTTCACGTGCTTTTTGGTGTTTTCCTGTGGCT
>JAUUZE010000055.1 GCA_030590175.1 Clostridia bacterium | reverse complement strand
ATTCTTTTAAAAAATGCTAATCAAAAACTAGAAGAATTATCAAATATAGACACACTGACAAATCTAAATAATAGAAGATATTTAGATTTGATATTAGAAAGAGAACTTAATTATTTAAAAAGATATAATGAAACTTGTGTTGTTTTAATGATAGATATAGATGATTTTAAAAATGTTAATGATACATATGGTCATCCTAAAGGTGACATTGTTCTAAGAGAATTTGCAGATGTTCTAAAAGATACAATAAGAGAATCAGATATTCCCATTAGATGGGGTGGTGAAGAGTTTATGGCATTAATGTTTAAAAGCGAAATTAAAACAATATTACCAGTAGCTAAAAGGATTCTTAATAACATTAAGCAGAACACATTTTGTACTAATCAAAATGACAATATTAAGATAACGGCAAGTATTGGTATTAGTCAACTTGAAGGTTATACTAAAGATGATTTCCAAAAAGCATATGAAAAAGCAGATAAAGCCCTATATATTGCTAAGAAAAATGGTAAAGATAGGGTGGAAAAGTTATAGATAACTTATATTTATTATAGTTTTATTTTATTGTAGTTTTTGTGTTTGTGATTTTAAGTAATTGTTCTAAGAGCAGTGAAATATATTTTTTCTGAATTATATAATAAACTTTTTTATGCTTAACACTACGTCCCACTAAACCACCTAAATGAATAATATCTAAATGATAAGAAACTGTTGATATACTTAACCCACATTCTTTAGCAATTTCTCCAACATACATTTCCTTTTCTAATAACATCTTTATAATTTTTAGTCTGTTTTTATCTGCAAAGGCTTTAAAGAAATTTTCTCTTTTAAAGACATCAGTTTTACCATTAAGAAAACTTAATGACTTTTCATAATTAATACCAAGATAAATGGTTCGATAGGATTTATTCAAAGTTGTAAACTTTGAAAATTCACATATAAAGGAGCATGTAATCATAATGTCTCTATTTTCGTTTGGAAAAAAATTATCTGAAAGTGCTTTTAGTTCAGTATTTATTAAATACTCACCATCTTTATTTATCTTTTTTAACATAATCTTTTCAAAGTTAGCAATATACCCTGAATGATCTTTATAAACCTTGTTTAGTCTTTTTTGTATGGTTGTACAAAATGATTTTAATGGTAAAAGAATCTCTTCTGGTTTATTAACTATTCCCATTAACTCCCATTTTTGCTGTTGTGAGATGTTAAGCGAATTAATAAATAGATATAGCTTTTCAGGGGATTCAAGCAATTCTTTATAATATCGAGCATCTTTATTTGATTCATCATAAAATTCTAATACTTTAATTTGTAGTTCATCTATAGAAGTGGTGAAAAGAGAATCAAGAAAATTTTCAATAGTTATTATTTCTTGAAGGTATTTGTAATAGGTAGATTCTATATAAGAAGGTTTACCATGAATTTTTATAAAGAGTAAGGCTAAACCAGGTGTATTTCTATCGAGTTGATTCCATATGTAATGTATTGAATCAGTTATAACTTGAGTTGGAGTTAAATCTGAGTTCTCAAAGAATTTTTCAAATTCATAGTTATTTGTAAATAACATAATGGCAGAAACAAAATCATATAACTTAGATATTTGGGGATTATATATTATTTTCATAAAACAGGGTAGTAACTCCTTAAATTAAATATAATAGTTGACATTGATTATATCATAAATTATACTTATGTAGAAATAACAAGTGCGACATTTCGATGAATATAGACATAACTATTTAAATTGTTATTTATAAAAGGTGAAATTAGGGTCATTTTTTATGAACATATATGAGTTAAAGAATTAATTAATCAGGTAGTTGATACACTGATTTATAATAATATAAAGATTTAAGTGATTTTTATATTCATAGTATCCTTTAACACATTAATAATATCTGGTAAATCATAATATTTTAATATATCTGGAATCATATATTCAAGTTTTAATTTATATGGGTATTGCTCAAAGAATTGATAATACCCATCAATCATACCTATTAATTCAAGATTTTTAATATTTCCATCTATTAATGCTGCATGTAATGTGGCAATTGCACCTTTGCCTATACCTATTAGTGATATATTATTTTCATCTACATTTTCTAGCGAACGCATATATTTAATTGATGCTAATATATCTCTAGTCATAAGGCCAAGTGTTGGTTTGTTAAGAGCAAAACTATAATAGGCAAGAGCTGTTTCATTATTTGACCATTCTAATACATCTGTACAAGAATAATTTAACTTATTCTCTCCACAAGTTGATATATCAACTGATAGTACACACGGCTCATTAATATCATTAACTCTAACCATACTTTTCACTCGT
The DNA here is from genome assembly GCA_030590175.1 of Clostridia bacterium. Classification (GTDB taxonomy): domain Bacteria; phylum Bacillota; class Clostridia; order DUPQ01; family DUPQ01; genus JAFGUQ01. The sequence goes on along the minus strand of JAUUZE010000055.1, from coordinate 9,270 downwards.
TTAGCTGTTAATCCATTTTTTTTAATTTCATTCCACATTCCAAATTCATCAACTACAATAAGTCCTCTTCGCTTTTGGTTATCTCGCTTGATAAGTATTGATGGAATTTTTATTTTATCATTTAGTATCATATCAAATCGTTCATAGATATGCGTTATTACTGTTTTCTCACCTTCTGAGTTTGTTTTTATTACTTTTTCTATTTTATCTATATTTAGTATTTCACTTGCTTTTTCTTTTAAATATTTGTATGTTAAATCACTTCTGTTATTTGCAAAGTATTCATATCTATCTTTTATAATGCTATATACTGTTACATCATGATTTGGATAACATTTCATTTTTTCTTCTTCAATCTTTATTACATCACTATCTAAATAGTTTGGTTTATAATCTAAGTTTTTGAAAAACTTATTTAATCTGTATATAACTTCATTTGCCATATCTATTGAATAAAGATGTCCTACTTTTGGATCAATAAATAATTCAAATAAATCTTCTTTTCCATATAGGTCATATGATTTTTTTACATTATAAAATACTTTTTTAGTAGTAGCAGGTGTGAATTTTTCATCTTTTGCACCTGCTATAAATAAACACTTTTTAGGAGCACATAAAGCAAGTCTCATTGTTATATCAACCATACTATCTTTGTTATATTGCATTATATTAACTGAAAAGAACGGATCAAATTTATCAGACGTATCCATGGCACAACATACTGGTGCTAGAATTTTAATCCTATCATCATGCATAGCAGCTTCAACTGATAGTGTGCCACCAAGAGATACTCCAGTTGAACAATATCCCAATGAACTAAGAACATCATCTCGTGTATCTAGATAATCTAAACATGCTTTTATATCTGATAAAAATGAATTTAGATGACCATATCCAACTAAATATCCAAGTGGTGCATCATAAAATGTATCATTTTTTTCTGCTCGTTCTCCTACAAAGCCTATTACATCACAAGAAACTACTACATATCCAGCTTTTGCAATTGTTTGAGCACTAGCCCAATAATGTCTGTTTAGTTTTCTACTTGAACCTGTTAATTCTAATACACCTGGATATTTACCTTCTTTTATAGGGGAGAACACAGTTATATTAACTTGCATTCCAAGAGGGGAGTTAAGTAGTATATTTTCTATTTTAAATTCATCAAATTTATATTCAGATACTTTTTCTATATTAAGATTATATTCTTCAAAAGTTTCTTTTAAAAAGTCTTTTCTAAGATCATTAATATATTTCTTTTTTGTTAATTCAAAATCTTTTATATTATCCATATTAAAATACTTATCAAAAGACTTATTATATTTATCCCTATATCTATTAATTACTTCATTTTGTACTTGTGATAACATACTCTTCTCCTATAGTTTGTTTATTAAGAGTTTTCTTCATTTAGTATATCAAATTTTAAAAAAAATTATAGTTCATTTATGTGATTAACTGGTAATTTTCTGATTTAGTGTTATAATAGGCCGACTGAATAAAAAAAGGACGGTAATTTAATGATCACAGCCAATGGAATTTCACTTAGGTTTGGAGAACGAGCACTATTTGAAAACGTTAATATAAAATTTATCCCAGGTAACTGTTATGGTCTTATTGGAGCGAATGGTTCTGGTAAATCAACATTTCTAAAAATCTTATCAGGAGAGATTGAAGCTAATAAGGGAGATATTACTATTGCAAAAAACCATAGACTTGCAATTTTAAAGCAGAACCAATACGAATTCGATGAGTATGAAGTGTTACAAACAGTTATGATGGGGCACACTAGACTTCATGAAATAATAGAAGAAAAAGAACACCTATATGAAAAAGCAGATTTTTCAGAAGAAGATGGTATTAAAATTTCAGAATTAGAAACTGAGTTTGTAGAGTTAAACGGATGGGAAGCTGAATCACAAGCTACTATTTTATTAAATGGACTAGGAGTTAGTGAAAAGTTTTTTGAAAAAAAGATGGCCGATGTAAGCAGTAATGAGAAAATCCGGGTTCTATTAGCACAAGCATTATTTGGTGATCCTCAAATACTATTATTAGATGAACCAACTAACCATTTAGATGTAGCAGCTATAACATGGCTTGAAAACTTTTTATATAATTTTGAAAATACAGTAATTGTGGTTTCTCATGATAGACATTTTCTAAATAAGGTGTGTACACATATTGCTGATATAGATTTTAATAAAATAAAAGTATTTGCAGGAAACTATAATTTTTGGTATCAGTCAAGTCAGTTAGCATTACAGCAGATGAAAGACTTAAACAAAAAAACAGAAGCTAAGAGAAAAGACTTAGAAGCCTTTATCCAGCGTTTTAGTGCAAATGCTTCTAAGTCTAAACAAGCAACTTCAAGAAAGAAACAATTAGAAAAACTTACGTTAGAAGATATTAAACCATCATCAAGGAAGTATCCTTTTATTGATTTTAAACCAGAAAGAGAAATAGGGAATGATCTTTTAGAAATAAACAAAATTACTAAACAAATTGAAGGTGTTAATATTTTAGATAATATTAGTTTTGTGGTTAATAAAGGCGATAAAATTGCACTTGTAGGTCCAAATAGTTTAGAAAAAACCACACTATTTAAAATATTAATGGATGAGTTAAAAGCTGATAGTGGAACATTTAAATGGGGAATCACAACATCACAGGCTTATTTTCCAAAAGATAATTCAAGTTATTTTGATGGACATAATGAAAGCATTATTGACTGGTTACGCCAGTATTCGACAGATAAAGATGATTCATTTATAAGAGGCTGGTTAGGGCGAATGCTTTTTTCTGGTGAGGAATCAAAAAAGAAGGTTAGTGTATTATCTGGAGGAGAGAGAGTTAGATGTATGCTATCTAAAATGATGCTTTCAGGTTCAAATATATTAATTTTAGATGAGCCTACCAACCATCTTGATTTAGAATCAATCACAGCATTAAATGATGGGTTAATAAAATTTAAAGGAACACTTTTATTTGCATCCCATGACCATCAGTTTATACATACTGTAGCCAATAGAATTATTGAAATCACACCTAAGGGAATAATTGATAGACAAATGCCTTATGATAAGTATTTAGAAAACGAAGATATTTCGATTTTACGAAAGAAAATGTATAATTAGAGAAAAATAGGAGAAATATTGAATATTTTATCAGCCTTAAACATATCAAAAGCATACAGTGAAGAAATACTTTTAAATAAAGTATCACTTGGAATAGATGAGGGAGAAAAATTAGGATTAATTGGGGTAAATGGAACTGGGAAATCAACACTGTTAAAAATCATTGCTGGAGTTGAAACATATAGTACAGGAAAAATAATAAAAACTAATGGGTTATCTATAGAGTATTTAACGCAGAATCAATTGCTTGATGGGAAAAGTGCAGTACTTGAACAAATTTTTAAAGGTGATTCACAAGTTATGAAGCTTCTAAGAGAATATGAAGAAGCACTTAGTTTATTAAATAAATCACCAGAAGATAAAATACTTCAAAAAAAAGTCATCTTATTAACACAAAAAATAGATAATATGAAAGCTTGGTCAATTGAAAGTGAAGCTAAAACAATATTGACTAAGTTAGGAGTAACTGATTTTGATTCAAAAATAAGTAGTTTGTCTGGTGGTCAGAAAAAAAGAATTGCACTTGCCAGTGCATTAATTGCTCCTACTGATTTATTAATATTAGATGAACCAACTAATCAATTGGATAATGATACTATTGATTGGTTAGAAAAGTATTTAAATAATCGTAGTGGTGCTTTACTCATGGTGACACATGATCGTTACTTTTTACAACGAATCTGTACAAGAATTATAGAAATTGAAAAAGGAAGTTTATATAATTATCAAGCTAATTATGAGCAGTACTTAGCCCTAAAAGCTCAAAGAGAAGAAAATGAAATAGCATCAGAACGTAAGAGACGGAGCATATATAGAAAAGAACTTGAATGGATTAAGCGAGGAGCAAGAGCACGTTCTACAAAACAAAAGGCTCGAATAGAGCGTTTTGACATGTTAAAAGAAAGTAAATTAGATCAGTCAAATAATGATTTAGATATTAATGTAGGCAGCAGAAGATTAGGTAAAAAGATTATAGAATTAATACATGTTGATAAGGGATATCATGGGATTACAATAATAAATCAATTTAGCTATAATTTTGATAGAAATGATAGAATTGGTATTATTGGACCAAATGGTAGTGGTAAATCAACACTATTAAATTTAATTGCAAAAAGAGTGACTCCAGATAAAGGTGTAATAGACATTGGAGAAACAATAAAAATCGGGTTCTTTATGCAAGAAAACGATGAAATGAATCATGAATTAACGGTAATTGACTATATTAAAGAACAAGCTGAGTTTTTAAAGACAAAAGATGGACTAGTGAGCGCTTCTAAAATGCTAGAACGTTTTTTATTTCCTACAGATACCCATTGGAAGTTAATTGCTAAATTGTCAGGTGGAGAAAAACGTAGATTATATTTACTTAAAATATTAATGAGTTCACCAAATGTAATCTTATTAGATGAACCAACAAACGACTTAGATATACAAACGTTAACCATATTAGAGAGTTATTTAAATGAATTTAGTGGAGTGGTTATTACTGTATCCCATGATCGATATTTTTTAGATAGAGTAACGAAAAAGATTTTTGTATTTGATGGTAATAAAAATATTAAACAGTTTCAAGGAAACTATTCAGATTACTATGAATCAAAACAGCTAGAAAACAATATTTCTAAAAGTATGAATAAAGAAAAAGTAGTAAAAACTACTGTTAAAGAACATAATAAGAAGAATAAATCATTAAAATTTACTTTTAATGAACAACGTGAATTTGAATCAATTGATGATTTAGTTGAATCATTAGAAGAAAAAGTAAGTAAAGTAAATAATGAAGTACAAAAAGTAGCTAGTGATTTTACATTATTACAAGAAAAATTAGCAAAAAAAGAAAAATTAGATAAGCTTTTAAGTCAAGCCTTGGAACGTTGGGAGTATTTATATGAACTAGCCAAGGCTATAAAAGATCAAAAAAAAGAAAAATGAGGGAAAATAATGAACAAGTTTTTAAAAACCAATAAGATTAGCAATCATATAATTGAAGGATTACATAAACAAGATATTACTAAACTAACCAAGGTTCAAGAAAAAGTAATTCCTTTACAAATACAAAATAAGGATTTAGTCATTCAATCAGAAACAGGGACGGGTAAAACACTTGCTTATCTAATTCCGTTATTTGAAAAAATTGATCAAAATAAAAAGGAAATGCAGGCGATTATATTAGTGCCGACTCATGAACTTGGCATACAGGTATTAAGACAGATTGAATTATTAGCAGCTAATGCGAATTATATAATTAGTTCATTACCTATAATAGGAAAAGTAAATATAAAAAGACAAATCGATAATTTAAAGAAAAAACCTCATATTATTGTTGGATCTCCAGGAAGAATTCTAGAATTAATAAAAAAGAAGAAAATCTCATCACATACGATTAAAACCATTATCATCGATGAAGCTGATAATTTGGTTAGTAAACATAATATTGATACTGTTAAAGCTATTATTAAAACAACACAAAAAGATAGACAATTATTAATGGTTTCAGCATCAATTACAGCAGAAGCTAAAGACTATGCTTCACAATTAATGAGAGAACCTAGTTTTATTGTGGCAAATACTCTAAGTAAAATACCAGATACCATAGAACACATATATTTTATGTCAAGTCAGAGAAATAAGATTGATGTGATTAGAAAGGTTATTAGGATTTTAAATCCTAAAAAAGCACTAATTTTTGTGAATGGACGAGAAGAGGTGGATATTTTAGTTGATCGACTAAATTATCACAATGTTAAAACAAGAGGCTTACACGGCAATAAATGGAAAAGCGAAAGAAAACAAATTATTGATCAATTTAAATCAGGTGTATTAAAATACCTTGTGGTAACAGACATTGCAGCAAGAGGATTGGATATTAATGACATCACTCACATTATTAATATGGGTGTACCTGGAAAATCAAGAGATTATCTTCATAGAGTAGGAAGAACAGGGCGAATAGGTAAAAAAGGTGTTGCTATTACATTAGTAGCTGATTATGAAATAAAACAAATTGATATGTTTAAAAGAGCTTTTAAAATACAAATAATAGAGAAAAAAACAGTGGGTGATACCATTGTTACTGTTGAAAAATAATTAATTTGTAAATAAATTTATAACTTATTCGTATCCACTTTAAATTTAGTATTACATTTAGAACAAGTGACAATAATAATATTTTTGTTTTTAGGTACTCTAAGTGAAGCTCTACAAGTTGGGCATTGAATTATAGGTTTACTAAATAATACATCAAGTCTTGCTTTGTTAAATCCTTTTATAACTTCACCATTAACAATAATAAGGGGTACCCCAGAAGCACCGTAACTTGCTAATTCATTTCTAGCTATAGAATCTACATCTGCTTTTTTTTCAATAAAAGCTACTTTATTATTTTTAAAGTATAATTTTGCTTGTTGGCAATAGCCACACCCTGCTGAAGTATAAATAGTTGCTTTATCCATATGCACATCCTTAAATTATATAAATATATTATATTGTAATTAACTTAAAATAAATACACCTTATTCGTGGTCATTTATAGGGACAGGAGATATGATAGAATAGTAGGTGGAAGGATACTAAAAATGCCACTAGAAATTATTAGAAATGATATTACTAAGTTAAAAGTTGATGCTATTGTAAATGCAGCTAATCAAGCACTTCAAATGGGAGGTGGTGTTTGTGGTGCTATTTTTAATGGAGCAGGAGAACATGACTTACAAGTAGAATGTAATAGCATTGGATATTGTGAAGTTGGACAAGCTGTTATAACAAGAGGCTATAAACTACCTGCTAAACATATTATTCACACTGTAGGACCAGTATGGCAAGATGGAAATAACAATGAACTAAAACTTCTATCTAGTTGTTATACTAATTCATTGTTACTTGCAGAGAAAAAACATTTAGAATCAATTGCTTTTCCTCTTATATCATCTGGAATATTTGGCTACCCTAAAGATAAAGCACTTAAAGTAGCAACATCAGCTATTGGTGATTATTTACTAAATCACGACATGATGGTTTATTTAGTTGTTTATGATAGGGAATCATTTGTTATTAGTGAAAAGCTATATAATTCAGTAACTAAATATATTGATGATAATTATGTAGACAAACATGAAGAACGAAGATATTCTAAACAAATTCAACAATTCGAAGAAGAAGCATTTGTACAAAAACTAATAGATGCAGATAATATGCTTAAAGAAATTATACATAAGCCAGATATATACTATGCTAAAAGGAGTATAGATGATTTAGGTGATCAGCTTGAGGAAACTTTTTCACAACGTTTATTCCGATTAATTGATGAAAGAGGTATGTTAGATCCAGAGGTTTACCATAGAGCAAATATTGATAAAAGATTATTTTCAAAAATACGTAGTAATAAAAATTATAAACCAAGTAAAAATACAGCTATTGCTTTGGCTATAGCATTAAGCTTAAGTTTTGATGAAACCAACGATCTATTAAAAACTGCTGGATATATCTTATCTAGGAGTAGTAGATTTGATTTAATAATTGAATATTGTATAAAAAACAAAATATTTGATATCTTTGAAGTAAATGAGACTCTATATGCTTTAGAGGAGAAAACCCTGTAATAAAAAGTCGTATTTAAAGCGACCAAATAGTAATTAATTATTGTTATCCTCTATATATAAAATATATGGAGGATAACATTATGAAAACAAAAGTAACAGAATTAGTATTTATTTTAGACAGAAGCGGATCAATGGCAGGACTTGAAAGTGATACTATTGGTGGATTCAATTCAATGCTTGAAAAACAAAAAAATGGAGAAGGGGAAGTATTAGTAACAACAGTTTTATTTGATGATCATTATGAACTGTTACATGATCGTACAAACATTAAAGATATAGCACCACTAACAGAAGAAAACTATTTTGTGAGAGGTTCAACAGCTTTACTTGATGCAATTGGTAGATCTATTGATACTGTAGGCAATGCACAAAAATATAGAGCTGATGAAGCAAAATCAGATAATGTACTTTTTGTTATTACAACAGATGGTATGGAAAATGCTAGTAGAGAGTATAATCATAGAAATATTAAATATATGATTGAAAGACAAAAAGAAAAGTATAATTGGGAATTCTTGTTCTTAGGAGCTAATATTGATGCTATGACAGAAGCAGCAAAAATTGGGATTAATAGGGATAGAGCTGTTAACTACCATGCTGATAGTAGGGGAACTAAATTAAACTATGAAGAAGTAGGAGATGCCATAAGAAAATATAGGAAAAGTCCTATGCTTAATGTTAATTGGAAAAAGAAAATTGAAAAGGATTATGCAGATAGAAAATGAAATTAGGTATTTTTAATTTTGCTTCTTGATATTATTAAGAAAGCATAATGCATTAACTGTAACACGATAAACTTTATCGTGTTACAGTTATAAAAGAGTTGAATGGTTGAAATAGGTAGATAGTCTAATTCTTTGTAATTCAGTTATACTAGTATAATCTTAAAATAATAGAATATAATAACATAAAAACTTGATAATATGTTAGAGTAAAATTACCTTAGGAAGAGAAAACATGATAAAATGAATAAGTAGTATTATTAGCAATAAGACAGTTAGATAGATAATTTAGGGAGATAATAAAACATGTTAAATAGGGAAGACGAATTATGTTGCGCATTTTACCGAAAATACAAAGCAACCATACTCGATTTCACGGTACTGTTTGAAGAAAAACATATGGGCTTTAAGGGAACTATTACAATAACTTAAAAAAGTATAATTAGTTTAAAGTACTTATTAGTAGTGCTTTTTAGTTAGAAAGGTTAATTGATGAAAAAAATTTTATTATTGATTATATTTATAATTATATTAGTAGGATGTTCTAGTACAAATAAAGCTGAAAATCCTAATCTAATTATTAAAAAAACAAAAAAACCAGTTATTTCAGAAGATATAAAGATGAATGATGATTTGAATATTTCACTAAATATTTGGAGTATTGGCCCTGATTATCATAGCGAAAAGTATTCAGATATTGAATCATGGAGTAAATATTTTGAAGATAAGTATGGCACAAAGATTAACTTGGTAATAGATATTAAGGGTGCTGATCTTTTGTCAGATGAAAGTGAAGAGATAGAAAATTAT
>JAUUZE010000047.1 GCA_030590175.1 Clostridia bacterium | reverse complement strand
TTGACAGACAAGCTAAGATCACATTCGATTAAAAGTTAGTGGACCAGTTTTTGATTGGTTAATTCTCAGTTGACATATACAGTAAATATTTAAGTGGTTTTTTCTTTCATTTCTAGTATTGTTTTTTCATAGAATACTTTACACTACCAGTTTAAAAATAACTAAGGCAATAGATATACCCAGTAATGATCCAAATATAACTTCTAAAAAACTATGAACTCTAGTTTCTATTCTACTCTCTGCAACCATTATGGCAATTAGTAAAGACAAAATTGCCACATATATATTTTTTGAGATAATAGTAATTCCTGTTGCTAGACAAAAAGCAAGGGCACTATGACCAGAAGGAAATCCTCCCTTAAGGTGTGTTCCTTTATTAGTTATTTTTTTAATTATTATTACTGCAATTGCAGTAACTATTAAAGATAAAAGCATTAGATATAATGGTGACTTACTAATAACATTAATAACTACATCCATCTCACTTTGTGCCTCTTTGTGAAATACCACAACACCAACTAGTACTGCAAATGAAGATGCTATTAATACAGCACCCGATGCAATATCTTTAGCTATTTTAATAATTTCATGATGTTCTTTTGTAATAGCATCACCTAATTTTTCAATTGAAGTATTTATGATTTCTGTGATAAAAACCAATACTACTGCTAATGCAATAAATAGAAACTCACTTTGAGTCAATTTAAAGAAAAAACTAAGTATTAAAACTAATAAAGCAGCAATAATATGAATTTTCATGTTTCTTTCACTTTTTATAGCTGAAAATATACCAGTTATGGCAAGATTAAAACTTTTTAACAATTTACTTTCCTTAATCTTTTTCATCGACTATACCCAGCTTTATCTAATATTTCATTTTGCATATTTCTCATTATTTGATCATCTTCATTAGTCATATGGTCATATCCTAATAGGTGAAGCATCCCATGAACCAACAAAAAAGCAGTTTCTCTTTCAAGTGAATGTCCATAATCTTTTGCTTGAGTTATAATTTTTTCATAAGATATTATTATGTCACCTAAAAAAATAGTATTTGTTTCATAATCAATATCATATGGTTTATATACAAGGTTCCCTTTTTTATTCTCTAACATGGGAAATGATAAAACATCAGTTTCTTCATCAATTTCTCTAAATTGTAAATTAATATCTTGTATAACTTTATTATCAACTATGGTAATAGTAATTAAAAAATTCTCTTTATAATTGACTACACATAAATTTAGTACATTAGCAATGTCTTTAATAAGTTTATTATATGGTTTTTTTACTTTTTCTATAAATTCAATCGACAGTTTCAATTTGGACACCTTCTACTTTGTCAGGATATTGTATTCTAGAATGGAAATATCCACTAAATACTCTAGTAAAAGCATCAGCAATGTCATCTAAATCACGTAAAGTTAAATCACATAAATCTAATTGCCCATCGTCAAGCTTATCTTTAATTAATTTTCTTATAAACCCTTCAATTTCTCCTTTTGAAGTTTTATTCATTGATCGTACACTAGCTTCTACTGAGTCAGCTAATAATACAACAGCTGCCTCTTTCGTAGATGGTCTAGGTCCAGGATAACGAAAATCTTTTTCATTGGCTTCATCATTTTGTGAAGCTTTATGATAAAAATATTGTACTAAGGTGGTTCCATGATGTTGTATTATTATATCTCTTATTGCATGTGGTAACTTGTGTTTTTTAGCTAATTCATAACCATCTTTAGGATGATTAGTAATAACAAAAGTACTTAAGGAAGGATTCATTTTATCATGTGGATTGTTTTTTGTTGTTTGATTTTCAGAGAAAAATCCTGGTCTGTTAAGTTTACCAATGTCATGATAATATGCTCCCACTCTAGCTAATAAGCCATTGGCTCCAATAGCCTCAGCACCTGCTTCTGCTAAATTTCCAACCATCAAACTATGATGATATGTACCTGGAGCTTCTAAAAGCATCTTGTTAATTAAAGGCTGAGAAGGATTAGATAATTCTAACAGTTTAAATGGTGTGATTACATTGAATAGACTTTCAAAAACTGGAAGTAATCCTAGAGAAATAATAGAAGATACAATTGAAGCAATGGCAATATATGCAAAATCAACTAACATTGTTTGTATGGAAATTCCAAGTAATTGCGACATAATTACAAAAATGAGTATATTGATAAATCCAACTATAATACCAGAAGCTGCATATCGTAATCGATTAGATGTATTTTTTACTAAGTAAACAGAAATAATACCACCAACTATCACTACAGTCATATATAAGACATCTGCATTCAACATAATTGTGAGTAAAATTGCTATTGGAATCGTTATAACAATTGCAAGTCTATGGTTGGTTAACATACTTAACATCATTGGAACAATCAGTATGGGAATAATCAGATAGTAATCGTTAGGTATGAAAAAGGCAAATACAAATAAGATAACAATAACCAAACCAATCATTAACAATTGTTTATATGTAATATCATATCTTGGTATAACCATTAATTTAAATAAGACTACTAATACAACCATAATTGAAACTAAACCAAGAATTAACAAATAAAATAGTAAATTAAATTCATTTTCAAGTAGAGACATATCCCCTAATAATCGTAGGGCATCTTGTGAGACAAGTTCTCCTTTTATAGTTAGTTTTGTTCCTTTTTTTATCATAACTGGAAATTGTGATAATATAAATTCATAGGTTGAATCTTTATTAATTTGAGTTTCATGTAAATCGATAATGCTATTAACCCGCATAAAAACTGAGGTTACTGAAGTGGCAATTTCTTGCAATTGCTCATTTGAAATTGTTTTAATAAACTCTTTTTCAAACTCATTTTGATGAATAGATAAATTTTCACTATTAATATCTTCTGCTTGAATAGTAGTAAAAACAATTTTATAAGTATTTTTAAAATTTTCATATTCTAATAGGGAAATATTACGAAGCACTTCTATAGCTTGTGCATCTGCTATAATAATTCCAAAATTTTTAGAATAAGCAATATAATTATCGAGAATTTCTTGTCTATCTTCATCAGTAGAGTAGTCTGATTGAATAGCTAAAGACATTTGTGCACGATAGGTATCTGTTTGTGCAAAATATTTAATAATTGATTCAATAGCTGAATAAGTTTTTTCAGGTTGAGAAAGCACAACATCCAAAACTCTATCCATCTCTTCTTGTGCTTTTTGTTTAGTAGCCACTTCATCATAATAATCTTGATTGACAATTGTATCTCTTGTTGCTAATCCATTGTCATCAACCAACGGTCTCAATGGACTATTTTTCAACGTAATCATTAATGTAATAAAAATTGCAAAAGTAATGATAATAGTTGAAGTGATAATCAGTTTTTTTCTTTTTTCTCGAGTTTTACGCTTTTCATTAATCATGATTTTTTAGTTTTCCCCTTATAGCTTTCATGCCTTTCATAGGCTTTTATAATTTTCTGTACTAATTCATGTCGCACTACATCTTTATCTGTGAATTTAGTAAAAGCAATTCCTTCAATATTTTTTAGAATTCTAGCAGCTTCAATTAATCCTGATTTTTTTTCTCGTGGTAAATCAATTTGCGTTATATCACCAGTAATAATAGCTTTTGAGCCAAAACCCATTCTTGTTAAGAACATTTTCATCTGTTGTGGTGTGGTATTTTGTGCTTCATCTAAGATAATAAATGAATTATCTAATGTTCTACCTCTCATATATGCCAATGGGACAATTTCAATTAATCCTTTTTCCTTATTTCTAGCGTAAGACTCTCTTCCCATAATCTCAAATATAGAATCATATAACGGGCGTAAATATGGATCAATTTTACTTTGTAAATCACCTGGTAAAAAACCTAGCTTTTCTCCTGCCTCTACTGCTGGTCTTGTAAGAACAATTTTATAAAACTCCTCTTTTCTAAAGGCGGTAACTGCCATTGCCACAGCTAAAAAAGTTTTTCCAGTACCTGCAGGACCAATACCAAATGTTATATCGTGATTTTGGATTGCTTTTATATATTTCTTCTGTCCATAGGTTTTTGACTTAATAGGTTTACCCCTAGAGTTTAAACAAATATAGTCAATGGGATAATTATCATGTGAGATTACTTGTTCTTTTGCAATTGAAGCTAAATACTTAATGTTTTGTTTAGTAATTACATCCCCTTCTTTAGCAATTGGCATGATTTGTTTTATTAATTCGTATGCTTTTTCTACGTTTTCTTCTTCACCAATTATTTTTATATCTGTTCCTCTCTGGACAACTGTAATATTTACAATTTCTTCAATGGTTTTTATATTCTCATCATTACTGCCAAACAGATTCATAATATGGTCAATATTATCAAATTGCATTATTTTTTCAGCCAAATCTGTGACACCTCCATCAGTATTCAGATATATATTATATTACAATGTTAACCTTCTAGCAATATTGTTAACCTCTTACTAATATTTGGTTGACAATCATAAGGGTGACTGCTATTGTAGTAACATGAAAATTAAAGATATGACTATTATCTCATTATTTATTGCCCTTATGATAGCAGGGGCCTTTTTAAAAATTCCATTCCCTTTTATTGAATTAACTTTTCAAGCTTTTTTTGCAATAATGGCTGGATTAATTCTTGGTTATAAAAAAGGAGTGATTGTAACTTTACTCTACCTTCTTCTTGGATTATTTGGTTTGCCTGTATTTGCAAAGGGTGGTGGAATTTCTTATGTACTTATACCTTCATTTGGTTTTATTATATCATTTATTCCTGGTTCTTTTATGGCAGGTTATTTATATAAAAAGAAAAAATGGAATAAATATATTGTAGCTTTAATAAGTATGCTTTTCATCTACTTAATAGGTGTACCCTATTTCTATGGTGTTTTACGATTATATCTTCATAGTGATATTGCATTTCTAACCTTATTAATTACGTTTATCCCTTATTTAATTAAAGATTTACTTCTTGCTATTCTAGGGGGATACCTACTTCGTTACTTTAGGTTTTTGAACCTTGAACAATAGAATCAACTAACATTTTATGCTCAATTTGATTAACAATGTATCGCCAGTTTCTACCATAATTACAAAACAAAGTTTGTTCTTTTGGTGCACGTCCAATTAATCTTTGTACCACAATATCTTTATCTAGATACTCTAGAAAAGCAATAGTTTTTAAAATGAATTCATCCATTGTTCCCATTGTTACTTGATTATTTTTATACATCTCTCCAAGTTTTGTGTTATTTAGAATATATAGAGAATGGCATTTCACCTGATCTACTTTTAATAGCGATAATTGCTTAGCACTAGTGATTACATCTTTTATCGTTTCATTTGGTAAATCATTAATCATATGAGCACATACTTTCATTCCATAACTTTTAATTAATTTTGTGGAAATAACAAAATCCTCATATGTATGATGACGATTTAAAAAGGTTAATGTATTATCATTGGTACTTTGTAGTCCCATTTCTATTACAATATCAATTTGGTGTTCTTTGGAAGTTTTTTGAAGGAATTGTAATTGATTTTCTTGTATACAATCAGGACGAGTAGCTATATATATGGCTACTACATCAGGGTGAATTACCTCTTTTATATTAGATGCTAATTTTTTAAGTGATAAATATGTATTTGAATAATTTTGAAAATATGCAATATACTTCTTAGCTTTATATTTTTCGCCTATATATGACATATTTAAAAGTAGTTGTTCTTTTATTGGAATATTTTCGTCAAGGCTTTCAAAAGCCGTTCCTTCTTCACCACAAAAGATACATCCTAAAGTGTCTTTGCTCCCATCTCTATTTGGACAAGTACCACGTGCATTAATAGGAATTTTATAGACTTTCTGTCCATATGTGTTTTTTAAATATGTAGAAAATTTATAATACATTATTATTTATTACTAAGTAAGTATGCATTCATCAATTGATCCAAGTTGCCATCCATAACTTTAAAAACATCTCCAATTTCGAAATTTGTACGATGATCTTTTACCATTGTGTATGGGCAAAAAACATAAGATCTTATTTGACTCCCCCAGGCAATCTCTTTTTGTACTCCCTTTAAATCTTCAATTTTTTCTTTTTGCTCACGTTCTTTCATTTCCATTAGTTTTGACATCAACAATTTCATGGCATAATCTTTGTTCTGATGTTGACTTCGCTCAGATTGGCATGCAACAACTATCCCTGTAGGTATATGTGTTATTCTAATAGCTGAGTCAGTCTTATTTACATGCTGCCCTCCTGCACCTGATGACCTAAAAGTATCAATCCTCAAATCATCAGATTGAATATCTATGGTAATATCATCACTTATTTCTGGAATAACTTCCATAGAAGCAAATGAAGTATGTCGACGACCAGATGAATCAAAAGGTGAAATCCTAACCAATCTATGTACGCCAATTTCTGATTGTAAGTATCCATAGGCATACTCACCAGAGACACTAGCTGTAACTCTTTTTATTCCTGCATCATCTCCTGGTAAAATATCTTGAATAACAAACTTTAATCCTCGTCTTTCTGCCCATCTATTATACATTCTAAGTAACATTTCTACCCAGTCTTGCGCTTCAGTTCCACCTGCTCCAGCGTGCAAGGTAATGATTGCGTTTTCTTTGTCATGTATACCATTTAGCAAGGTCATTAAACGAAGTTCATCATATGCTTGATCAAGTTGTTTTTGTGATTGCTTTATTTCCTTTTCTGTTTCTATATCTGCAAGCTCTTGATACATTTCTAAATACAACTGACAATCGTCAAACAAGTTTTTTAAATTAGTTAATAATGTAATTAAATTTTTCATAGATTTAATATTTTGTAAAACTTTTTGTGATTGCTTATTATCATTCCAAAACCCAGGCTGTGTAGACTGCTCTTCTAAAATTGATATATCTTTTAATACTTGGTCTGGGTTAATAGACTGTAGTAAATCAGCAATTTGTTTTTCTTTTTTTACCAGTATAGCTTTTGTTAATCCAATATCTATCATTTATTTTGTTAATCCTTTTATGAATTTTTCAATTCTATCCATAGCCTCTATAATATTTTTAAGAGAACTAGCATAGGTTGCCCTAATAAACCCTTCTCCACTATCTCCAAAAGCTGTTCCAGGAACCACTAGAACCTTTTGCTCTTTTAATAATCTTTCACAAAACTCTTCACTTGTTAAATTGGTTGAAGTAATATTTGGAAACATATAAAATGCTCCTTCAGGTTCAAAACAAGTTAATCCCATGTCATTAAGTCTCACAACCATATATTTTCGTCTTTTGTCATATTCATTAACCATATTAGCAACTGGCTCATCACCATTTTGTAATGCTTCAATTCCTGCATATTGTGCAACAGTTGGAGAACACATCAAGGCATACTGATGAATTTTCACCATATGTTGTAATAGATCTTTATTACAACATATATAACCCAGCCGCCACCCTGTCATAGCATGACTTTTTGAAAACCCATTGATATATATTACTTGATCTTTTATTTCGTCAAATTCTGCAATAGAAGCATGTTTCCTACCATATGTTAAACTAGCATAAACTTCATCTGATAAAATTAAAATATTTTTACCTTTTAAAATTGGAACAAGTTCGCTTAATTCTTCTTTAGTCATTATTGATCCAGTTGGATTGTTAGGGAAAGGTATAATAACAGCTTTTGTTTTACTGGTAATGAGTGCTTCTAGTTTTTTGGGATTAATTTTAAATTTACTGTCTTCAGTAAGTACTAAAGGTACTGGAACACCACCACAAGCACGTATACACCCATTATATGCAACAAAACTTGGTTCAGGTACAATAACCTCATCATCTTTTTCAAGTATTGCTCTTAATGGTAAATCAATTCCTTCACTTGCACCAACTGTCACTAATATTTCATCTAAAGGATTGTATTTTAGACCTTGTTTTTTAAACACATATTTAGCAATTTCTTCTCGAAGTTCTATCATCCCAGCATTTGCTGAATAATGGGTATGTCCATTTTCAAGTGAACGAATCCCTGCCTCCCTTATATGCAAAGGAGTCACAAAATCAGGTTCACCAATTCCTAAAGAAATGACATCGTCCATTTCATTAATTAAGTCAAAGTATTTTCTGATTCCAGACGGAGGCATTTCTCTAACACTTTTTTTTATTATTGACTGTAAGTTTTCCATAGAATAATTTCCTCCTAATTGTTAATAGCATCTCCCACTATATACATATGAGAACCGATAATACCGGTTCTCATAACAATTATTAATATTTTTTTATTGTCATTGTTCTTCTTCGGCTTCTATTTCTTCGGCATCATCTGTTATCTTGTATTCAACATATTCGAAACTTTCTTCCTCTTCCGCGACTTTAATATCATCCGCAGATTCACTATCTTCAACTTCTTCTTCAAAAGCAATATCAACTTCTTGATTAATTTCATCAATTGTTTTCTTGTACTTATCAATCATTAAATAAGCAGCTTCTCGTAATTCTAGTAATTCTTTTTTAATATCAACAATTTTTTCTCGTTGCATTTCAGCTCTTTTTTCTAAGCTTTCTGTTTCAATTTTTGCTTCTTTCTTAGCATCATTAATAATCTGAGCATAGGTTTCATCTGCACGAATAAGTGCCTTTGATATTTTTTCTTTTTCAAGTTCAATTTGATCTTCTTTTATTTTAATATCTTCATATTTTTGAGAAAGGTCTTTTAGTTGACCTAATAACTTATTTATTTCTCCATCTTTTTCTACCAGTTTCTGTTCAAAATCATCAAAAACATTTTTTAAGTAACTATCTACTTCATTTTTATTGTATCCACTTATTGATGATGAAAATCTTTTTCCTGCCATGACAAGTCCCCTCTTTCTGATAGTAAAATTGCATAATTTTCATTATGCAATTATCAGTTTTATTCTTAATTAATTATATACTACTTAACTTTGTTTAGCAAGTCAGCAATTGCATTTCCAGGTCGTAAACCAATGAGTGTTTCTATCACTTCACCGTCCTTAAAAATTAACATTGTAGGAATGCTCATAATATTAAATTTGTTGGATACTTCTCCTGCTTCATCTACATTTACTTTAACAAATTTTACTCTTCCATCAAATTGATTAGCTAATCTCTCAAATGTTGGTGCCAATGCTCTACAGGGTCCACACCATCCTGCCCAAAAATCTGCTATTACAGGAATTGTTGATTGTAGTACTTCTTCTTCGAAATTGTCATTGGTAATTACGGTTAATATTGAACTTGCCATTAATAATGCCTCCTAAAAAACTATAATATTTATTACCCTCAAAATGCTTACTCAAAACATTGTAACAAATTTAACGCATTATCTCTACACACTTTTCTATAAACTTGCTTAGAAATTTTTCCCTCATTATATTTTCTATCTAACCACCCTGGTAATTCTACATGATTAAAAGGCGCACATATATCAGTTCCAAAGTAAAGTCTGTCTTGAAATTTCTCTAAAAACCATAATCCAAAATCTTCATCTCTCATAATAGCATTACCTCCGCTTCCTGCAGATAAGTCACCTAATAAGTTGTCATAAGTTTCAAACAATTCAACTACTCTACCTGGCTTAACAGTACCTTTAGGATATAAACCTCTAGTTTCATTAGTAACATCGTTACCAATTTCTGACCAGAAAAATTGAGAATGTCCTAATATTTTTAATTTTGGATAAGTATCTAGTACTTTTTCTAATCGTGGTAATCCTAAGTCATCTACTAACCCATAAAATCCACCAATTTGTGGAGCAATATGAATAGTTACAGGCATTTCGCATTGTTCACAATGGTACAACATATTCATGGTTAATGGGTCATCGAAATATAGATTACAAGTAGTTTCACCTACTCCTTTAGCTCCTAATTTTTTATAATAATTTAGAAAATATGAAAAATCTGTTTCAGGAGAGTTTAATCCCATTCTCGGATGTAAATTGCAAAACCAATAAAATGTGTCACTATATTTTTCAACCAATTCATAGGCATCTTCATTAGATTGCATGTGAAATCCAAATTCATTATTAATACCAGGTAAAATTACTCCTTTTTCAATACCATATTGATCATATTTTTCCCTTATTTCTAAAGGTGAAGCATAATAAGCTCCATTGGTGGGTCTAGCTATACCTTTTTTCATTCTAGTATGAACATGAATATCAATTTTTTTAATTTTTTTCATTGTTTTTTTCTCCCAACAATATTAAGGCGTTATCCCTACATATTTTCTTATACGCATTCTCTTTTAATTTACCTTCTTCTAATTTTTTATCTAACCAGAAAGGAAATTCAAAATATAGATCAGCTGAACTTAAATCAGTTCCAAAGAATAACCTATCTTGAAATTCATGTAAAAACCACAATCCAAATTCTTCATCTCTCATAATTGCATTATTACCACTACCTGCTGATAAATCACCTAATAGATTTGGATATTTATAGAACATATCTACTAGAATACCTTTATTAACTTTTCCACTAACATATGTATTCCAGTTTTCCTTAGTCACATCTGTTCCAATATGTGCCCAAAAGCAAGCAGAATGCCCTAATATTTTTAACTTAGGATAGGTAGAAAGTACTTTTTGTAATCCTGGTAACCCAACCTTATCAACTAATCCATACATACCACCTTGTTGATTTGCAATATGAATAGTGACTGGTACATTACATTTTTCGCAATGTGAAAATAAATTCATTGTTAGTGGATCATCAATAGGGATATTTGCAGTTAATTCACCTACTCCTTTTGCTCCTAGTTTTTTATAATATTCAATAAAATAAGAAAAATCAGTATCTGTTGAATTAAATCCCATACGTGGATCTATGTCCATAAACCAATAAAATGTATCGCTATTATTTTTCGCTAATTCTGCAGCCTGTTCATTAGTCTGAACATGAAAATGCATTTCAGGACTAGTCCTTGTTAGAAGCACCCCTTTTTCAATACCCCACTTATCATAAATTTCTCTGATTTCATGTGGTAATGCATATGTTTTATTGTTAGTCTGTCTAATAATACTTCGTATTTTTCTTGAATGAATATGAATATCTATTTTTTTAAATTTTCCCATTATTTTCTCCCTTTTCTTGATTATAGCAAAAAATATTGTAAAATAGGATAAAGGAGATAAATTTTTATGACAAACAAACGATACGAAGACATTATTTTAGCAACAGCTTGCATTCCTTGGAATGAGAATTATGAATTTCAGAAAGAGTTATTTGCTAAGCAAATTAATAACTTAATTAAAAATGGTATTACTCACATATACCTTTTTGGTACAGCTGGTGAAGGATATGCTATTAATCATAAACAATTTGAAGAAATTGTAAGTTACTATACCAAACTTATGAATAGTAAATCACTTCATACCATGGTTGGTCTAATTGACTTATCACCACAACGTATGCAAGAAAAAATTAATATTGCAAAAAAATATGGAATTACTGATTTTCAATTTTCTTTACCTAGTTGGCAAGAAGTTAGTGATGTAGAAATCCGTTCATTTATGGATGAACTCCTTAATAAGAATCGTGACTGTAATTTTTTACTATATAATCTTACGCGAGTAAAACGCTTTTTACCAGCCAAATTATTAATTCAATTAGCCAACGAATATGAAAATTTTATAGCAGTTAAACATACTAGATTATCAGATGAAGATATAAAAGTATTATCAAGTGAAAAAACACCTCTGCAATTTTTTCTAACTGAAAACAATTTTGCTAAATTATCAGAATATACCGACTGTTCATTATTAATTTCCATTGGAAATCTTGATTTACTAATGATTAAACAATTTCAAAAAGCTGTTAAAAATCATGATAAAGAATTAGTAAACTCATACTTGGGAAAAATAAATACAATACATACTAAAATGAAAGAAATAATTACCGGACCTTATATCGATGGTGCTTATGATAAATTATATGTTAAATATAACATTAACGATTTTTCCGCTCGATTATTACCACCCTATCAATCACCACCATTAGAACAGTTTTTGCAATTTGAACAAATGGTTAGAAAAAATCTATAAATTATAAATTAAAAATTAACAAATCGAGTAGGAGGTTATTCATTAATTGAATAACCGACCTCTCACACCACCGTACAAACCGTTCGGTATACGGCGGTTCAATTCCATACTAAATATAGACCTTTTTGTAATATCCCGCAATAGA
>JAUUZE010000140.1 GCA_030590175.1 Clostridia bacterium | reverse complement strand
CCATAAAAAGATTCAGGATTCTTTTCATGTTTTTCATCAACCCCTAAATACTTTGGATTACCATAAATAGCTGCACTTGATGCATATACTATTCTTTTCACATGATGTCTAGCACACATTTCTAAAACATTAATAGTTCCCATGATATTTATATTTGCATCTTTTCTAGGTTCCTTTAATGAGGATTGTACATCAATCTGTGCAGCATGATGACAAACAACATCAGGTTTAGTTCTCTCAAAAAAGCTGTTTAAATCAGAATATTGTAAAATATCTCCTATAAACAAATTTGCTAACTTATTTAGATTATCAATTGATCCATTTGAACAATCATCATAAATGACCACTTCATGATTGTTACTAACTAAAATATCAACAATATGAGACCCTATAAATCCTAATCCACCAATAACTGCAACTTTCATACTATATCTCCAAAAAATCTTTCATTACTTGACACACATTGTCAGCCTGTTCTTTGTTAGGCATTTCTGCAAACACTCTTAAGAGTGGCTCTGTACCTGAAAAACGTGCAATAATCCATCCATTGTTTTCAAAGTTCACCTTTACACCATCCATGTAATTTGTATTTTTCACAGGGAATGGAAAGGTTGGTAGCTGCCTTTCATTATATAGTAAATTTACTAATTTAGCTTTTTTATCACTTTTAAATGAAAAAGCATTTTCCACCATTATTCTATATCCATACTTATCATATATTTTTTGTAACAATTCAGATATTTTCATTTTTGTTACACATATCATTTCAACTAATAAACTTGCTGCAAAAATTCCATCTTTTCCTTTTATATGCCCTCTAATGGTTAATCCACCACTTGACTCTCCCCCAATAACCGCATCTGTTTCTTCCATCTTAGAACTTACATGTTTAAATCCAACAGGCACTTCATGACACACCATACCAAAATCTTTTGCTAAATCATCTAATAAATTAGTGGTAGCAAGGTTTCTTACAACATCGCCTTTCCATCCTTTATAAACTACTAAATAATAGTATAAAAGTACTAAAATCTCATTTGGATGAATAAAATTACCTAAATCATCAATAACACCAAGTCTATCTGCATCTCCATCTGTTCCTATTCCTAAGTCATAATTTTCTTCTTTTACAAGTTGGGTTAATCTGGTTAATGTTGATGCACTAGGAGAGGGTAACTTCCCTCCAAAAAGAGTATCATGTCTATCATTAATAACTTCTAAATCACATCGTAGTGTAAGTAAAATAGTTTGAAGGCAAGTCTTTGATACTCCATACATTGGGTCAAGTAATATTTTTAATCCTCTATCTTTAATCGCCTCATTATCAACTAGTTTTAATATTTTATCTATATAATCATTAAATGGGTTTATAATCTTTATTAAGCCTTTTTTTATACCTTCATCGTAATCAATAATTAAAATATCATTAACTTTTTTAATAGCTTCTTCTAATAAATCAGTGGTTTCCATTGAAGCATCTCGTCCACCTTTGGTAAATAATTTTATTCCATTATATAAAGCTGGATTATGGCTAGCTGTAACAGCAATACCATAGTAGGCATTTACACGTTTCACTTCAAACATTACCATGGGTGTAGGAGCATTTTTATTAATAAATAAAACTGTAATTCCATTACCTGCAAATACCTCGCTAATCCATTTAGCACCAATATCTGATAAAAATCGTCTATCATAGCCAATGACAATCGGCTGATTATGCTGATTGTTTTCTATTATTAATTCACTAAGCCCTTGTCCTAAGAGTTGAATATTTTTCTTTGTAAATTCATCTCCAATAATAACTCTCCAACCACCAGTTCCAAATTTAATCATGCTCTCTCCTTTAATACTTTCTCAACAAACGCTAATTCATCAATTGTATTAGCCCCATATATTTCATCAGATCCAAATAACTGATAAGTTGTAACTAGATAATTATTTTTTTTCATAATCTCTGGAACTTCAGTTAGATAATACTCATGTTGTTTATTGCTATTACCAACTTCTTTTAAACAGGCAAATAGTTTTTCACTATCACACACCATTACGCCCACATTAAGCTCTCTTATCATTTTTTCTTCATCGTTACAATCTTTATCCTCTACTACCTTAATAACATCACCGTGGCTATCACGAACGATTCTACCATACTTTGGTAAGGGAGCATCACTATCTACTGTAGCTGTTAAAATTGTACAATCAGCATGTTCTTTTCCATGGATTTCAAACATTTTTTGATAAGTTGCTTTTGTAAATAAAGGCATATCACCAAAAGTTAGTAGAATAGGTCCTTTATAGTTATTAAGTGCAGAATACGCACAAAGTGCTGCATGACCAGTTCCTAATTGGTCTTTTTGATAAACATATGTATATTTTCTTTTTGTATGTTCTATAATAGTTTCTTTTTTATAACCAACAACTAAAATAATTTCATCACTAAATGAAGTGTTTTCAATAACATAATCAATCATTGGCCTATTATTAACTTCTCGCATTGCTTTTGGCATTTCATGATTTTCACTCATTAACCGTTTACCTTTACCGCCAGCTAAAATAATTGTTTTCATATTACTCTACTCTTACTCCTTCTGCTGGACTAACCAGCCTTGTTGGATATCCCGCTTTTTTTATTGCTTTTGTAATATCGCTAACTGTCTCTTCATTTGTATAGATATAGCAACAACCACCGCCACCTGAGCCATTTATTTTTCCACCAGTTGCTCCAAAATCATAAGCAATCTTTAAAATTTCCTCAATCGCTTCGGTTGATATTCCTAATCCGTCTTTTAAATTTTGATGGTGCATTTTTAGCCCTAACCCAAAAGATTCGTGGGTGTTACTTGCTTGATTACTCATAAAATCTAAAAGAATTTTATAATTATCAATTGCAGCTTTAAGTGCATTACTATCTTTTTTGGGAATTTTTAATAAATAATCATTATAAGTATTGTTACTTACCATATCTCTAATAGAAGGTATATTTATTAATGCCCTTATGACTGGGTCTTTTGCATTTTGCAAAACTGTTATTGTATCTTTTTGTTGTTTTGAATCAACTAAAATAAATACACCTTTTGGAATAGTTGTTAATTTTGTAACCTTTGGTTTGTCAAACACCTTAAAATCAACATGACAAATACCACCATAAACACTGGCGATATGATCCATTTTTCCACCTGGTTCATTAAATTCGCTAACTTCCGCATTATATGCTAATTCGACTATGGCTTGCTTATTATTTTTTATATCAGCATCTATAATTTCTAAGACAGCTTTTATAAATGCAATAATCATAGTACTCGATGAGCACATACCTTTACCAATTGGAATTTCTGAGTCCATGGTAACAGTAAACCCTTTGGATATATCATATCCTTTCTTTTTAATCACATTTATTGCACTTTTAAAATAATCACGGTTACTTTCATAAACAATTTCCTTATCTACTGCAAATTGTTTAATTTCATATTTTTTTTTATCATTTTTTTGGTTTAGTGTATTAATGGAAGAATCTTTTATATAAATTAATACTTGTCCATCATCTCGTTTATCAATAGTAGCATAAAAACGCAAGTCAATTGCCATGGTAACAACTTCTAAAGATAAATAGTCAAGGTGCTCCCCATAGAGACACAACCGACTAGGTGTAGACACTGTAATACTCATAAATTGCCTCCTGTTTTTGCTATATATATAGTAATTGAATCTATTAATAAATGCAATAGATAATCATTTTCTAAAGAGTAATATGGCACTTAGTGCTCCTAAAGAATCAATAAATATATCTAACAGCATAAATGCTCTACCAGAAACAAACAATTGATGAATTTCATCTGTAAATGCATAGCTTATACAAAATAATAGTGATATTAGAATAGCGTTTTTCTTATAATATGAGTCATAGCTTTTGACAGCTAGAAAACCTAATACAAAATATTC
This sequence comes from Clostridia bacterium, assembly GCA_030590175.1. GTDB lineage: Bacteria > Bacillota > Clostridia > DUPQ01 > DUPQ01 > JAFGUQ01. The sequence continues at coordinate 887 of JAUUZE010000140.1, read as the reverse complement.
TACAAAATGTGCAATTTTTCTTATTACAGTAACAAATAATTCACTTTTTAAAAATGTGGCTTGTTTGAAAATATTACTTAACCAATCAGTTAAAAAAAATGTATTTTTCATTGAATTAGTTGCACTTAAACTTGAATTATAAAATATAAAGCTCATCCATATTATAAGGGCTATTGGATAAAGAATTTTACTATATTTTTTCATGGTTTTTTATTGAGCATATTTACAGCTAGTTCAACAAGTTTCTCTTCTCCTCCAACAGACAATCTAACTTTTGCTCTACCTTTTCGTTTATTGACTGACACAATAATCCCTTCCATTGCTTCAAGTGGTCCATTTAAAACAAAGATAGCCTGTCCTTCCATATAGATATCTGAACTACCAATGGCATCATCATTACTAAAACGAAGTAAATGATTAATCAGCTCAATTTCATCTTTTAGCATGGGAATTGGTCCTTTTTCATTTTTAATTAAGTAATAAACTCCAGGAATATTTTTCATTTGATAATAATCAGTTTTTTCAAATTTTCCTTGAAAAAGAATATAACCTGAAAAAAGTGGTCTAAGAACCATCACCCATTTTTTATTGTGACGTTCTCTCATCACTCTTTTTGGTGCATAGAATTTATACTTATCACCAAATGCTTTTTCAAGATGGAAAATTATAGACTGTTCATTATTTGTCTTTACAAATAATGCAAACCAGTCATCATTTTTTATTTGTGTCCACATATTATTCCCTAACTATTTTTATTTGGCTAGACTCAATTTCTTTTTTAAAATCAATATTTTTCTCTTCTTGTAATGAACCTAAATCAAGTACAGCTGTTCTTATGGTTAAAAAGAAAATTTTTATATCCAATAGAATTGTATAATTTCTAATAT
>JAUUZE010000119.1 GCA_030590175.1 Clostridia bacterium | reverse complement strand
TCTATAAAATTATCAAAAATAAATATTCCAGATGGTTCAAATACAATGTTAGATGGATGATAAGTTTTTATAACATTTTTTAGTGCAGAAGTAACATCATCTTTTAAAGTACAACAAACACATCCACCTTCAACTTCTAAAGAAGTAAAACCTTCATATTCAATAATATTAGCATCTAGGCTAGTTTTCCCAAATTCATTTACAATATAAATAGGAGTTAATGAGTTTTTTTGATAAAATTTTAATAGTTTATTAACAAAAGTAGTCTTTCCAGCTCCTAGAAATCCTGAAATTATATCAAGTGAAACTTTTTTCTCTACTTCATTTACCATTTTTTCTCCTACTATCTGTTATTTTTTTCAAATATTATCTTCAACTTTTATTACACTACAAACTTTTGTAGTTGCTTTAGACTCATTTACTAATATAAGAGCATATTCCATATTAATTTCATTCACTTTATGAGTAACAATAACAACCTCTAAGCTATCGCCTAACTGTCTTTTTTGATTAACTGAGAATATACCTACTTCATGATTACCAAATATTCCTGTAATTATAGATAGCGCACCTGTTATATCTTTAATATGCATTCTAATATAATAATTAGAATATATTTCTTTTGAATCATTAATTTTTACATTTCTATAGGAATTACTCCAAATAAATTTATTGTAATCTTTTTTTCTAATAATATTAATTATATCTCCTAAAACTGAACTAGCAGTTGCTAATCCACCTGCACCTAATCCATAAATCATAGATTTATCAAATCCATTTCCTTCTAAGTATACTGCATTATAAACACCATCAATATTCGCAAGTGGATGGGATTTAGGAATTAACACAGGGTTCACTTGTATTTTTATATAATCTTCTAAATCCTTTGCAACCCCTAACAGTTTAATTCTATATCCTAATTCTTTAGCATACAAAATATCTTCTCTACTAATTCCTTTTATACCTTCATATTTAATACTTTCCATGGGAACATTAGTATTAAATGCTATGGATGATAATATTGCAATCTTACTAGTAGCATCTAATCCATTAATATCATTAGTAGGATTTTTTTCAGCATATCCTTCATTTTGAGCTTTTATTAATGCATCTTCAAATGATAAATCGTTACTTTCCATTAATGACAAGATATAGTTAGTTGTTCCATTTAAAATACCATATATTATTTTTATTTTATTTCCAGCATAACTAGTTTTTAGCATATTAATAATTGGAATACCACCGCAAACACTTGCCTCAAATTCTAAAGCTACCTTGTTGCTTTTTGCCAATTTAATCAACTCAACACCTTTAGATGCTATTAAATCTTTATTGGCAGTAACAACATGTTTATTAAGTTTTATTGCTTTTACAATATAATCATATGCTTTTGTAAGACCACCCATTAATTCAACAATAATATTTATTTTTTTATTATTAAAAAATTCACTTTGATTATCAGTTATAATGCTTTTTGTATAATCATCTAAATCGCTTCGTTTTTTCTTAACATCGGCTACTAAAATTTGAACTATCTTAATAGATATTTTGTCTCTTTTTTCTATAATACAATTATTTTCATTAAGTAAATTAACTAAATCTTTACCTACAGTTCCAAGACCAATAATACCAATTCCAATATAATCCATTTTTTTCCTCCTTATAGCAAAACTATTTGCATACAAGTTATTAAAGGAGTTTACCCTAATATATAAAATAAAACACATTTTATTCAATATTAATTTTATCTGACTGAAATTTTGATATATTTATTCTAAGAAACACAATATTTTACATAAAAAAAGAGGCCGCTTAGCAGCCTCTTATCTATTTACTCTTCTGGTTCTTGTAAACTATTAATTAATTTATCAAGTTCATCTAACTGTTTATGAAGGTCATCATATAATTGTTGTAATTGTTCAAGTAGTTCACTATCAACACCTTCATCAGGTAGGATAATTTCTCCTTCATCTGGAACTTCTACTCCCACTTTAGCAAACATATTAGTAATTGCTTCAGTTACATTTTTACCAATTCCATAAATGAATTGTTCTTCTAATTGAAATCCTGTAACCACTTCTCTTACCTCAGGAATAGCACTAGCACCCGCTGCTTTAATATAGATTGGTTCTACATATAAGATACTATTACCAATTGGAACAACCAATAAACTACCTTTATATACATCAGAACCACTTTGTCCCCATAAAGTCATATCTTTTGAAATTTGATCAATTTGATTTATTTTTACTTCTACCTGATATGGGCCAAACACATTGGTATTCTTAGGATACTTATATAAGATTAATTCACCATAGTTTTCAAAGCTATTCCTTACATTTAACCATGAAACCATATTATGTCGCTCTTCACTAGCAGGTGTAAATGGCCTAGCAATAACAAGTTCTTCTGTTAATCCAACTTCAGGTAATTTTAAGTTCAAATAATAAGAATCAATATCAACAACAGAACCTGAAGTTCCATCAGCTGGATATTTAGCTATATTCCATAAGTCTTGTTGTGAATAAAAAGCTGATACTTCTTCTTCAACTAAATGATACTTTTTCAGTAATTGAGTTTGCATTTCAAACAAAAACTCAGGATATTTCATGTGCTCTTTAATATCTATAGGAAGTTCTTCTCTGATAAATACTCCAGGATACATGGAATCATAAGCATTTATTAGTGGATCACTATCATCAATTATATAATATTGAACTTTACCATCATAAGCATCAATTAGTACTTTTACAGAGTTTCTAATGTAGTTAATACCACTATTCATCTGTGAATAAGGATATTGGTCAGTAAGAGTATAAGCATCTAATACCCAAACTAGTTTTCCTTCTGCTGTTAATACAATATAAGGGTCATTATCAATATATAGGAATGGAACCCCCTCTTGTGCACGTTGTACAATTTGACGATTTGGTAGCAATGTTGCATCTTTAGCATAACTAGATGTGATTAAGTTTAAATCACCATATTTAGCTGCATAAAGAAATCTGTTTAAACCAGTTAATTCAATTCCACCTAAACCTGTGTACCTTGTTTCAATATATCCATCATAATCAAGTTCATCTGTATTATTAGCATCAACAACAACATAGTTATTAGTTAATTCTCCATAATAAATTTGTGGTCTAGAAACCATTAATGATTCAAAATCGCTTTTGAAATCCAACCCACCAAGAATACTTTCAATTTGTCCTTGTTCATTTGTAGAATTAAGTGGATTAATAACAACTCCATAGCCATGAGTATACTTATACACTCTGTTGATATATGAGTTATCAGGTAATGATCCTGGATTTATTTCCCTTGCACTAATAAAAATAGGTTTCACTTCTCCATCTAAATTGTAATTTAAGATATCACCATCAATAAAAGTATAAAACAAGGTATTACTCTGTGTTTGTGTATTTGTTCTTATTGCTGATTCATAATCAAGAACTCTAATACTGTCCACTGTTCCTGTATTTTCAGCCATAGCTTCAAGGGTTAATTCACTTAATGGTAATTCAATTGAAGTAATCAAATCAAGTGAGTAAGCTTGCCTAGTCATTCTTATGTTATATTGTAAATATTGGCTTTCTAAATCTTTTGCATTTGGAGTAACAACTAATCCTTGTACTCCTAAAGCAATAACCCCAACAATAATAAATAGTGCTGGATATATGGCAACTGATATAACTGCCAATTTTAATTTCTTTCTAAATAAGAAAATCACAGCTACAATTACAATAAATATTAATACATATGGCATTATACGATAATATTTTAACCATACATTAACATCAACATAATTAGCTCCTGTATTTCCTACCACATTATTATACAAAATCGCTTCTGCTTTCAATTTAAATCCAAATATTCTAACTCCAATAAATATGGCAACTTCAATTAGAAGATGAGTTAGAATTGCTGGGAATTTATAATCATCAACTTTTAGATTTTGCAATTTCATGAAAATCATTATGCCATAATATAGGATTGTGTATACAATTAATAATACTGTCAATCCACTTAAAAATGAGTAAATATCATACAAGAATGGTCTAGTAAATATATAATAACCCACATCATTTCCAAATAAAGGTGTAGCAATATTAAAGTCTTGTCCATTAAAGAATTTTAAAGCATTTAGATATATTTCATTATTAAATGTAATAGCAAAGAATATTACTCCTAAAGCTAAAGCTGGTATGAAAGAAAAGAATTTTCCTAGTTCTTCCCCATGTAAGCGTAAAAAAGTATTTATATTCTTTTTTATAAATCTATTTTGAATCCAAATAAATATAAAAGCTATTACTCCCATTGATACAGCTGTCATAATTTTCCAAAGTAAGTTCTTTAAATATATTGAAGATAAACCACCAATTTCTTCTAGTTCAAGTATTCTCAAATACATTTTATTGGCAAGTAACAATACTACAACTACTCCAACTATAAGCAGAGCAATTTTAATCCATTTTCTATTTTTCTGCACAACCTCTTTGTAATCTTTAAAATCATAAATCATATATAATCCCTCCTAAAATAAGGCATCAACAAACGCCTTTGCACTAAATTGCTGTAAATCGTCTATTTTCTCACCCACTCCAATATACTTAATAGGTATATTGAGTTGCTGGCAGATAGCTATAATAATACCACCCTTAGCAGTTCCGTCAAGTTTAGTCAATATAATCCCATCTAATCCAATGGCCTCATGAAAAGCTTTTACTTGAACTAAGGCATTATTTCCTGATGTGGCATCAAGAACAATTAATTTTTCAAACTGTCCATCACCGATTTCTCTTTCTATTATTTTGTTGATTTTTTTTAATTCTTCCATTAAATTTTTCTTAGTATGCAAACGACCAGCTGTATCACAAATAACAATATTTTTTTGACGTTTCTTGGCAGCATGTATAGCATCATAAATAACTGCTCCTGGATCTGCACCAGTTGTATGCTTCACAAAATCAGCATTCGCTCTTTGGGCCCACACTTCTAATTGTTCATTTGCCGCTGCTCTAAAAGTATCACCAGCTGCAATCAATACCTGATTATTATCTTTTGCTAATTGATTAGCTATTTTACCAATTGAAGTAGTTTTACCTGTACCATTAATCCCAACAACCATAATTACATCAATAATTGGAGATGGATTTGACAAACAAAGTAACTGTTTATCACTTGATACAGTAAGAATATCCTCTATTTTTTCTTTTAATAAATCTCTAATTGCCTCTGGGTCACTTATACGTAAGCTTTTCACTTTATCTTTTAAGGTATCAATAATGATTTCAGATGTAATAAATCCAACATCGCTTATAATAAGAACTTCTAATAACTCTTCAAAGAACTGTTCATCAATTTTAACAAAACTTTTTATTACATCATCAATTTTATTGACCATATTAGTTCTAGTTTTTGCTAATCCATCTTTTAACTTAGTAATAAAACTCATTATTGTTTCCCTTAGTCTGTCATTTTCATTGATACAACTTTTGATACTCCATGTTCTTGCATGGTTACTCCATAAATAGCATCAGAATGTTCCATTGATCCTTTTCTATGCGTAATTAGTATAAATTGTGTTTTTGCCTTATATTCATTAATATACTCAGCAAATCTAATTACATTAGTATCATCTAATGCGGCTTCAATTTCATCAAATATACAAAATGGTGAAGGATTCATTTCCAAAATAGCAAACAATAGTGAAATGGCTGTAAATGCTTTTTCTCCACCTGACAATAACATCATGTTCTGTAATTTTTTACCAGGTGGTTGAACAATAATATCAATACCACTTTCTAGTACATCATCTTCATTAACCAATACTATTTTTGCACGCCCACCTTCAAATAATTCTTTAAATACACGATCAAACTTTTTATTAATAATTTCAAATTTTTCTAAAAATACTTTTTTCATCACTTTATTCATTTCACTGATGATTTTATATAAGTTCTTTTTAGACTTTTCTAAATCTTCACTTTGTTCAACTAAGAAAGTATAACGTTCGTTAGTCTTTTTGTAATCTTCAATTGCGTTAATATTAACAGGACCTAATTCAGCAATTCGTTTCTTACCTTCTTTTATTTCTCTTCTTGCTTCTACAATATTTTCAATTTCTGAATGCTTTTTCATGGCTTCATTATGAGTCAGTCCATATTCATCCCACATTCTATTTTTCATAGCGTCTGTTTCTGACTCAACCTTTGCTTTACTCACTTGTACTTTTGTTATTTTATTCTGAAAATCAATTATTTTCCCATTCACTTCACTAACTAAATCCATATGCTTTGTATTATCTTCTTCTAACTTCCTACGTGAGTTTGTCAGTTCATTTAATTGCTTTCTTAATTGTTCTTCTTTTTCTTCTGGTTTTTTTACAAGAACTGATTTAGTAGTAATTTCTTGTTCAATTGATTGTTTTTTCTTAGTTAATTCTTGTATATCAATGGTTCTCATTTCTTTTCTTCTAGTCAATTCTT
>JAUUZE010000153.1 GCA_030590175.1 Clostridia bacterium | reverse complement strand
GTGAAAGTCGCGAGTTCGAATCTCGTATTCCGCTCCAATACATATGTGCGGGTGTAGTTCAGTGGTAGAACCCCAGCCTTCCAAGCTGGTCGTGTGGGTTCGATTCCCATCACCCGCTCCATATGGATAATAATATAAAGTAGGGAGATGGTTACAATGAACAGAAAAACTCTGATATATGCCCACAAAGGGGCCTCACAGGTAGCGCCTGAAAATACAATGGCAGCCTTTATTAAAGCCAATGAAATGGGTGCAGATGGCATCGAGATTGATGTTATGTTTTCAAAAGATAACCATATTATGGTTCATCATGATTTTGTACTAGGACGTTGCGAAGAGGGACAAGGACGTATAAAAGACTATACCTATTTCGAATTAAGAAAATTAGACCTTGGTAGTAAATTTTCAGCTGAATTTGCTGGTGAAAAAATGCCATGTATCGAAGAAACGTTAAAATTTTGTAAAAAGAACAATTTAAAACTAAATATTGAATTAAAAACAGGTAGTCCATATGATGTTGGGATTGAAGAAAAACTAGTTGATATTGTGAATAATTATGATATGAATGATCAAGTAATTTATTCGTCTTTTAATCATTATAGTTTGATGTTTATTAAAAAAATCTGTAAAACAGCAGTAGTGGCTGCTTTAACAAAGTGTGTTATGGTAAATCCATGGGAATATTTAAAATTACATGATATTGATGGATATCATCCACATTATTTGTCTGTAAGTGACAAAGTAGTATCAAAAATGAACAATAAGGACTTGTTTGTAAATACATATACCGTTGATGATGAAAAATACTTAAAGAAATTATTTAAGTGTAAGGTAAATGGGATTATAACTAATGTACCTGATTTAGCTATTTCCATTCGAGACCAAAAATAGACAACAATAGGGGGCATGAAAATGTCCCTTTTTTTATGGACAAAATACTACATATCGGGTATAATATTTGTAAATACCACATATATTGTGCCTTTAACTAAGTCCAGAGAGACTTGCAAGGTAAAGAGATTTTTTTAAAAAATCGCAAATTCATTCTTGCTTTCTGACTTATAGAAAGCATTTTATATGGGAAAATTTAAGGGGGGGAAAGATATATGACTACACAAGGTCGTTATAGTGGTTTAGGCGGAAAAGAATTTATCTTAGGATTTCAACATTTATTCGCCATGTTTGGAGCTACAGTTTTAGTTCCATATTTAACAGGACTTAACCCATTAGTTGCTTTATTTGCAGCTGGTATTGGAACAATTATTTTCCATATCGTAACAAAGGGAAAAGTACCTGTATTTTTAGGTTCAAGTTTTGCTTTCATCGGTGGTGTTGCAGCTACAACAGGAATAGGAACTGAAGTAGGTGTTACAGTTGAGGGAATCGCAAAAGCAGGTGGTGGAATACTGAGCGCTGGTATTCTGTATCTTATCTTATCATTAATTGCTTATTTTGTTGGAGCTGATAAAGTTAAAAAATTGTTTCCACCAATCGTTACAGGTTCAATCATTATTGTTATTGGTACTTCATTAGCACCTATAGCTATTGGTCAAGCATCAAGTAATTGGTGGATTGCTGCATTAGTTGTTGTGTCAGTTATTGGAGTTATGTTATTTACTAAAGGATTCTTTAAACTTGTACCTATATTAATAGGTATTGCTATTGGATATATAGCTAGTATGATATTTGGACTTGTTGATTATACTGCAATTACATCAGCTGATTGGTTTAGCTTTAATGAAATTTTTGCAGGAAACTTCTTTATTCTTCCAAAATTTGATTGGGCTGCTATAACATTAATAGCTCCAGTTGCTATTGTTACATTTGTTGAACATATGGGAGATATTACTACTAATGGTACTGTTGTTGGCAAGAACTTCTTTGAAGATCCAGGCCTACACAGAACATTACTTGGTGATGGATTAGCAACTATGTTTGCCGGATTAATTGGTGCACCTGCTAACACAACTTACTCAGAAAATACTGGTGTTTTAGCTGTTACTAAAAATTATAATCCTGTAACATTAGAAATTGCTGCTTTATTTGCAATTGTATTAAGTTTAATTGGTAAGTTTGGAGGGATACTACAAACTATTCCACAAGCAGTTATGGGTGGAGTTAGTATTATCTTGTTTGGTATTATTGCTAGTGTTGGTCTTAGAACTATCTCTGAAGCAAAGCTAGATTTTGCTCACTCAAGAAATTTAATTATTGTAGCACTAATTTTAGGATTAGGAATTGGTATTAGTGTATTTGGTGGAATCACTGTTGGTGGCGTTACTCTTTCTGGATTATTTGTTGCTGCAGTTGTAGGAATTATATGTAACCTAGTATTACCTCAAGAAATTTAATTAAAAATAGTTTATACTTATATGCACAGAGAAATTTATCTCTGTGCATATTTTTTATAAGGAAGTGACTATTATCCCAAGAATAATTGCTGGAAAATACAAGAGGATTAATTTATTATCACCAAAAGGACTAGATACACGACCTACTATTGACAGAACTAAGGAGGCTCTATTTAGTGTTATTCTCCCATATATTTATGATTCGGTTGTTCTAGATCTTTTTGCAGGAACTGGACAGTTAGGATTAGAAGCATTATCAAGAGGAGCATCTTTTATCTTTTTTAATGATCATCAAAAAAAATGTCGTGATATTATTAATGCAAACATTGATAAATGCCATGCTCAAGAATTTTGCAAAGTAATATCTCTAGATTTTCAAAAAGCCATTAAGATAATTGATAGACCAATTAATTTGGTATTTCTCGATCCACCTTATAATTGTGGTTTAATTACTTCTTCAATTGAAAAATTACATGATAATGATATAATAATGGTAGGTGGACTAATAGTCTGCGAACATAGTGAAAGTGAAAAACTTGAAAAAAAAATAGGTGCATTCAAATTAATTGATCAAAGAAAGTATGGAATTGCACATATTTCAATTTATAAAAAAGAGGAATGAAAATGAAAATTTGGATTTGTCCTGGAAGTTTTGACCCTGTAACAATGGGTCATATAGACATTATAAAGCGAGCTAGAAAAATGTGTGATCACTTAATTATTGCTATTGGGGTCAATGACGAAAAAAAAGCTACTTTTACTTTTGACGAACGAAAAGAATTTGTAGAAAAATGTACCAAGGATATGGACAATGTTGAAGTTGATACCTTTGAAGGATTGTTAATTAATTATGCAAGCAAAAAAAAGGCAACAGCTATTGTAAAAGGACTTCGAGCAATATCTGATTTTGAATACGAATTACAGATGGCCTTATTAAATAAAAAACTAGATGAAAAAATTGAAACAGTATTTTTAATGACTAGTATTAATTATTCACATTTAAGTTCAAGTGCAATAAAGAGCATTGCAAAATATGATGGCGAAATAAAAGGATTAGTTCCAGACGTCATTCATGATGATATATACCTTAAACTAAAGAAAGGGAAGTAACATGATTGTTTATGAAAGATTAGCTTACTTAGAAAAAATGTTAACTGAATCAAGAAAATTACCATTATCTGATAAGGTAGCACTTGATCGGTTAGAAGCCATGGAAATAATAAAGGAAATTAAGATGGCTTTGCCAGATGAATTAAAACAGGCTAAGTGGATTGCTGATGAGAGAAAGAAAATCATAGTAAAAGCCCACATGGAATCTGATGTAATAATACAAGAAGCTAAAGAAAAGGTAAATGAACATCAAATAACTTTGTTAGCACAAGAAAAAGCTACAAAAATACTTGAAAAAGCAAAGGAAGAAGCTACTCAGATAAAAATTGGTTCAAGAGAATATGCTGACAATCTATTATCTGATTTACTTGAAAAAACTAATAAAATGGCAACTATCATAGTTGATTGTAAAGCTGATTTAAAAGAATAATTAATAATTATTATATTATGAAAAGAGCACTATAAATAGTGCTCTTTTATTACCTGGTACTAAAATATGTTGACGAAAATGAGTTTTCTTTGTATAATGTATGTTGTGTTGTTTCATAGGGAAACTACACTATACGGGGGGGTATTCAAAGTTATTCTTTGTATAAACCAAAAATTACAATTTTATATGGAGGTTATTTATGCAGAAACTTTTCAAACTAAAAGAACACAATACTAATGTGAAAACTGAGATTATTGCTGGTATTACAACGTTTTTAACAATGTCGTATATTTTAGCAGTAAATCCATTGTTTTTATCAGGTATTATGTTTG
>JAUUZE010000036.1 GCA_030590175.1 Clostridia bacterium | reverse complement strand
TTACTGGTTTAACAGTAAATACTTCACTCATAGTCGGAAATTTTTGGGATTCCGGTAGAAACTTTTCGCCCCATTTATTGCGAATGATATATGAGTGATTATTTATATTGAAATACTATCAAAGGGCATTGTATTTGTCAATGTAATTAGTCGTAAAAACATTGAATTAATTACATATATTAGACCATTACTACTATTCACCTATTACATGTTTTTTTTCAATACTAACTAGCAACTATAAATAACCTTATTAATAATTAATATTATACTTTATACAACCTGTATTAAAGATATTAGGAGCCTATTAGTTCTATAAAAAGTAATTATTAATAATACTATTTTCATTAGGTATAGCTTGTTCTTTTAAAACACCTATCTTTTAGGTAAATATGGTAAAATTAATAGACTGTTAAACGACAAAACATTTATTAAGCACTAATAAGGAGTAGAAAATAATGGCAGAATTAAAATTAATTAATATAAGCAAAACATATAAAGCAGGAACTACTTCTGTACAAGCGTTAAAAAACATATCTTTGGAATTTGAAAAAAGTGGTTTTGTTTCAGTTTTAGGACCTTCTGGATGTGGAAAAACAACACTATTAAATTTAATTGGTGGATTAGATCGCTATGATGAAGGTGATCTAGTTATAAACAATATATCTACAAAAAATTTCAAAGATAGTGACTGGGATTCATATAGAAATCGTTCCATAGGTTTTGTGTTTCAAAACTATAATTTGATTACACATCAAAGTGTGCTACAAAATGTTGAAATATCAATGACATTGTCAGGTGTAAAAATTGCTGAAAGAAAAAAACGTAGTATACAAGCTTTAACTGCTATTCATATTGAAGATCAGATAAAGAAAAAACCAAATCAGCTTTCTGGTGGGCAAATGCAAAGGGTAGCAATTGCACGTGCACTTGTTAATAATCCAAGTATTATACTTGCAGATGAACCTACAGGTTCACTTGATAGTCATATTAGTACTCAAATCATGGAGATATTAAAAGAAATCTCAAAAACTCGTTTAGTCATAATGGTTACTCATAACGCAAAAATAGCTAAAAAGTATAGCAGTAGAATTATTAATCTACTTGATGGTGAAATTCAATCAGACAATGATAATATTAAAAACATAAAGAAAAAAGCAACTAATGAAAAAGCAAAAGAAGTGAAATTTAAGAAAACATCCATGTCTTTGCTTACTGCAATTTCTTTATCATTTAAAAACTTACTAACAAAAAAAGGTAGAACAATTATTACATCACTTGCAGGTAGTATTGGAATTATTGGGGTAGCACTTGTTCTTGCTCTATCCAGTGGGTTAGCCGATTATATAGATAAAATGCAAGCAGAAACACTTTCTGGTTTTCCAATATCAATAACTACAGGTGAACAGAGAATTGATTTTAATGATAGAAGACCATTTGGGCAAGACACAGAAGCAACTTTTGAAAAATTTTCAGATGAAGATGTTTTTTATCGTTACGATAGTGATGTTAATACAACAAATCATACAAATGTCCTTACATCAGATTATTTAGAATACATCACTAAACTAGAACAAACACTACCAGATGCAGTTAATACGATTTCATACACTCGAGGTATAACTATTAATCTTTTAGCAAAAGGAGAAGATTCTGTCGTAAAATATTCTACATCAAGGAATCATTGGCAAGAAATGCCTGATAATCAAGATTTTATTCTGTCTCTATATGATTTAATTGGAGAAAATAGCCGATTACCAGAAAACATGAATGAGGTTATCCTTGTAGTAGATGAATACAATAGGATAGATGAATCATTTTTTCAAAATCTAGGTATTTTCACACAGCAAGAAGAATATAGTAGCATTGATTTTATTGGCCAAACAATTCTAAAGGTAATACCTAATAATGATTTCTATAGTATTAATGGAAGTTCAATCTTTATTCCTGCAAGTACAACTGAATATGAAGCCCTTTATGATAGTGATAGCGGCTTTAATCTAACAATCACAGGTATACTACGCCTTAAAGATGGTGCAGCTAGTAGTTATCTATCTCCTGGAATTGTCTATACTACAGCTTTAACTGAATACATTGTAAATAATGCTCAAGAATCAGATATTGCTATTGCACAATTAGAATCAGATTTTGATGTTGTTTTAAATATTCCATTTGCAAATGATCAAGCAAAGGATTTTAAGATGATTCAATTAGGTGCAACAACTACTCCAATTGGAATTAATATATATCCTAAAGATTTCAACAGTAAAGATAGCATTAAAACATATTTAGAAGATTATAATGAAGGTAAAGAAACAGCTGATCAAATTATATTTTCAGATTTAGCAGAAACAATCACTGGTGTTATTGGTACATTATTAAATACAGTTACTTATGTTTTGATTGGCTTTGCTGCTATTTCACTTTTAGTATCTACAATAATGATTGGTATTATTACTTATGTATCTGTTATTGAAAGAACAAAAGAAATAGGTATTTTACGTAGTGTTGGTGCAAGAAAAAAAGATGTTTCAAGAGTATTTTATGCAGAAACTTTAATTATTGGACTAGTTGCAGGCTCAATTGGTGTTGGAATATCATACTTGCTAATATTACCAATTAATATTGTTATAGAAAGACTAGTTGAAATAGAAGGTCTTGCGAATCTAACTATTATATCAGCAATTCTATTAGTAATTGGTAGTATGTTATTAACATCATTAGCTGGTTTAATTCCATCAAGAATGGCTGCTAAAAAAGATCCTGTTGAAGCTCTTCGCACAGAATAATGAGTAGCGTTAATAAAAATATATAGTTATATGAAATATTTCAGTCTAAAAACTGTACAATTTAGTAAACAAATTTAATAATAAATACAATTTTTTCTATTTATTGTTTTTAAATTAATTATTTTTATGATAAAATAAGCACTTAATCTTAAGGGTATAGTATTTGTAAATAAATTTTGGGAGAATTCTTATGAAAAATCTTTTTAAACGGAAGTATAAATGGGCATTTATATTTATTGTATTACTTTTTTATATTAGCATTAGTATTAGCAGCATATCTGCTTATGTTCCATTGCCTACTGTAGGTCCAATAATATCATTTACACCTTTACCATCTTTAATAATTACTAAACCTCTTGATGATATTTATACTATTGAAAAAAACACCACTCTAAATTTCTTTAATGTTTTAGAAAATGATCCTTCAGGAACAAGATTATTAAGTATTTTTGGTCTTGATCCTCCAAATCATGGTACCGCTTCAATACGAACAAAAACAATTGGATTTCCACCCATTTTTTTCACATTTAATATAGGTGTCGATTATACTCCTGACCCAGGATATGTTGGAACTGATGATTTTAGTTATTTAGCAAGTTATAACAGTATAAATTATGTTGTAAAAGTTACTGTTAATATTGTACCTGAAAACTTAGCACCAGTTGCCGTCGAAGATAGTTACACAGTGTCCACAGGAGGTCCTAGAACACTAATTGTTACAGAAAACGATTATGATCCTGATGGTGACCCAATTTCAATACCAGATCCTGTTAATGATATAATACAACCTCTTAACGGAACTGCTGTTCTTACAGTAATTGATTCAAATATTATGTATACACCTAATGAAGGTTTTACTGGTCACGATGTATTTAGTTATAAAATATCTGATGGTCTTTTATATAGTGATTGGGTTGAAGTACATGTTGAAGTACTTGAAGGTAATAAACCTCCTATTGGTGTTGATGACGCGTATACAACTGATTATAACTCATACTTAAATGTAATTGTTAGTGAGGGATTATTAATAAATGATAGTGATCCTGATGGTGATCCTATTCATGTTTCAATTATCAATCAACCAGCCACAGGGGGTGTAATTATTATTAACCCAACAACACCTGATGATGGTAGTTTTATATTTTTTCCAACGGGAACAACTGCAGAAGAGGTTAGTTTTACTTATGAAGTTAGTGATGGTGATTTAACTGATACAGCAACTGTAATAGTTTCTGTCACTGAGCCGGTAGCTCCTTCACCTAGTACTAGTCCAACACCTAGTCCTACACCAACACCGACTCCTACGCCAACTCCTACACCAACTGCAACTGCAACACCTACGCCTACACCAACTACTACTCCAATACCGACGCCAACGCCGGCTGCTACACCAACTCCTACCATGATGCCAACTCCAACACCTACTGTTACACCAACACCCACAATAGGAGTAACCCCTACACCAAGTGCAACATCATTTATAATAACGACTACGCAGTCAGAATCACCTACACCCGCAGCTGAAGGACCTATTGCTTCACCTTCTGAAAAACCAACAGATGATCCTTCCCAGCCAATACCTACAATTTATTTAATTGTAATTATTATAGGTGGAGTCATAATAATAGTAGTTTTAATAATGATCTATTTAAAAAAGAAAAAATAGATTAGAGAAAAATTAAATTAATAAAGGGCTTTCTCAAAATAAAAAGTTAAATTTTTATATGAGAAGCCCTTTTTTTGATAATTATTTTATCAATAGGTGTTTTTAAGAGGGGTATATCACTACATATAATCACAAACTAGTTCATGTTATTTCAGTTGTTAAAATTTTTCATTTTTATTTAAATATGGTATTATATATTTACTAATCAAGAAGACATTTATATTAAAAACAAATATAGGGGACCTTTTTATGAGATTTTTTTTAAAAAGAAAATTTAAATGGGTTATTATGATTTTTATACTGGTATTTTATTTAAGTATCAGTATTAGTAGTGCAATGGCTCTACTCCCATTCCCAAGTTCTGGTCCTGTTATTGTTTTTAAGCCACTAAATGATACCTACACTATTGAAAAAAACACAACAAACAATTGCTTTCATGTGTTAGACAACGATCCTTATAGTACTTTGTTTATTGGATTAGTTGAACTAGACCCACCAGAGCATGGAACAGCTACAATTGCTGTCAAGACAGTAGAATTGGGTTATCCATTCTATGGTTCATATGTTGCTTTTGATTGTATAAAATATACTCCAGATATTGGTTATGTTGGCACTGATAGTTTTAGTTATGAAGCAGAATATTTGGGCACTTTTTATGGCACTGTAGTTACCGTTAATATTGTAGAAGATAATATTTTGCCTATTGCTATTGAAGATAATTATACAATTTCATCTGGTGGACCAAGAATATTGAATGTAACAGAAAATGATTATGACCCTGATGGAGATCCGATATCAATACCAGACCCTACTAATGATATAATACAACCACTAAATGGAACAGCCATTATTTCAGGAATAGATAATAATATAATTTTTACTCCTAATGAAAGCTTCATTGGACATGATGAATTTAGTTATAGAATTTTTGATGGTGAATTATATAGCGAATTTGTTCTAGTAAACATTGAAGTACTAGAAGGAAACAATAGTCCCATTGGAGTGGATGATACTTATACAGTTATGTATAATTCCTTTTTAAATATAACTGTTAGTAACGGTTTATTAGCAAACGATAGTGATCCTGACGGTGATCCTATTCATATTTCATTAGTTAGTCAACCAACATCAGGTGGCGTGGTTGTACTTAATCCTACTAGCCCAAATGATGGTAGTTTCATTTTTGTCCCAAACGGAACAACACCAGAACAAGTTAGTTTTACTTATGAAGTTAGTGATGGTGATTTAACTAATACAGCAACAGTTTTTATTTCAGTTACTACACCAGTTGTATCAACCCCTACACCTACACCTCCTCTAATTACAACGACTACTTCTACTTCTACAACAACTACAAAAACAGAATCATCTAAAACCATTCCTATAGTAACTATTACAACGCATACCAATGAAAATTATGAGAGCATATCAGAAAATCCATCAGATGATTTTTCTCAACCAACACCTACTATTTATATCGTACTAATGATTATGGGTGGAGTAATAATAATATTACTAACAGTTATGTTACTGTTAAAAATAAAAAAATAAATATGGAGGAATTATTATGAAAAATCTTTTTAAACGAAAGTATAAATGGGCATTTATATTTATTGTATTACTTTTTTATATTAGTATTAGTATTAGTAGCATTTCAGCTTATGTTCCAATACCAACTGTGGGGCCAATAATTTCATTTGCACCTATTCCAAGTTTGATATTAATTAAGCCTCAACCTGATTATTTTACTATTGAAAAAAACACAACTAATAACTTTTTCGATGTATTAGCAAACGATCCTTCAGGAACATCATTAGGGTATATAACTACTACTACAGATCCACCTAAACATGGTACTGCAACTATAGTTACAAAAACATATTCAATGTCTTTTCCACCTTACCATTTCACAGTAAATGTGGGTGTTGAGTACACTCCATATATTGGTTATATTGGATCAGATGATTTTTCTTATGTATGTAGTTATAATGGGTCTCCTTATATGATTAAAGTTTATGTTACAGTAGTTCCTGAAAATTTACAACCAGTTGCAGTTGAAGATAGTTATACAGTGTCTTCTGGTGGACCGCGAACTCTAATTGTTACAGAAAATGATTATGACCCTGATGGAGACTCTATATCAATACCAGATCCTGGTAATGATATAATACAACCAATTAATGGAACTGCGGTTCTTACAGTAATTGATTCGAATATTATATATACACCAAACGAGGGTTTTACTGGTAATGATGTTATTAGTTATAGGATCTCTGATGGTACATTATATAGTGAGTGGGTTGATGTAAATATTGAGGTACTTGAAGGAAACAATCCTCCCGTTGGAGTTGATGATGCATATACAACTGATTACAACTCATACTTAAATGTAACTGTTGACAATGGATTATTGGCAAATGATGGTGATCCAGACGGTGATCCTATTCATGTTTCAATTATCAATCAACCATCCACAGGAGGTGTGGTTATTATTAACCCAACAACACCAGATGATGGTAGTTTTATATTTTTCCCAACAGGAGCAACCGCAGAGGAGGTTAGTTTTACTTATGAAGTTAGTGATGGTGATTTAACTAATACAGCAACTGTAATAGTTTCTGTCATTGAGCCAGTATCTCCTTCACCTAGTGCTAGTCCTACACCAACACCGACTGCAACACCTACACCTACACCTACACCAACTCCAACCCCTACTGCTACACCAACCCCTACTGCTACACCAACTCCTACCGCAATGCCAACTCCAACACCTACTGTTACACCAACACCCACAATAGGAGTAACCCCTACACCAAGTGCAACAGCTTATATAATAACATCTACGCAGTCAGAGTCACCTATACCAGCTTCTGAAGGAGCCATTGCTTCACCATCTCCAGATCCAACAGATGATCCTTCCCAGCCAATACCTACAATTTATCTAATTGTAATTATTATAGGTGGAGTCATAATAATAGTAGTGTTAATTATGATTTATTTAAAAAATAAAAAATAGAATAAAGAAAAATTAAACTTATAAAGGGCTATCTCAAAATAAGAAAATGAATTTTTATATGAGAAGCCCTTTTTTAATAACTATTTTTTTAGAAAATCAGAAAAAGAATCAATATTTATTTTATTAATCATTTTCTCTCTGTAAACTTCAATTGCTTGCTCAACAGATAATTTATAAATCAGTATCTCATTACATAAAAATGCAAATTTAAAATTGGCCTCTTCCATATCTGAGTACAAAATCTTATTATTTAATGAGATAAAATCAATGTTTCTATCAGCAAAATATATTTTTTCACTAGGAAGGTTACTAATAATTTGTTCTATTTCATGTGTTTTAGAAGTAATCTCATGCTCCTTATCATCTGAAATCTTCATATATATTTTATCAAAATCTCCATACCATTTAATCGTCATATTAGGTACGACCATTTTTTCTTCATTTATTAAAAATAATTCTGTTCCTCTAATTGTGTAGTTAATATCTTTGATTCCATATTCAAAAGTCATTTGGGCCTGTTGAGTAGTGAAAACTTTATTTTCAAAAAATGAAATTATTGCTTTTGGGTTTGTTGTGTTTCTGAGTATTGAAAATCCACTAATACTTTCATTACAATAGATATTACTAACTGTACTTGTACCATCTAAATATAATCCATAAGTTTCATCCATATAATAAAAAGGACGTTCTTGTCCGTAAAAAGAAACAATGATCTGATCTTCAACAATTTCTTTATTAGGTATCATATATAGTAATCCTTCGCTATAAAGTTTATTTATATATTCTAATGCAAATTGTAAATTTTCATTGTATAACATATATTCAATTTCCTCTTTATGTGGATTATATCCTATTGTAGATCCTCTAGAATAAGAAAGAGTTGAATTAGAAAAACATCCAAAAGCCATAAATATATCTAATAAGTCTTCTGTGATTGTATTCAAAGAAAAAGATGCGATATATCGTTTTTCATCTTTTCCCTCATTTTGTTCTGAAATTAATTTTGCAAGTATATAAAACTCTTCAACTGTTGTAGGAATAACTATGTCAAACTCATTTAGTATGCCTTTATTATAGGTTCTATACTGATAACTTTTATTATAGGAAGTTGGTAAAATTAGAACACGACTATAATTATCAACCATTAGATGTTGTACTTCTTCTGGATATTTCTTTATATTTATGTATTCTTCTAAATAGATCATACTAGTATCAGCAATCCCTAATGTCATATAATGAGTATCCGAATAATAAATCCCTTGAAATTCTGTATCTATAAAGCTTGCTTCTTCTGTAAGAGTTCTATAACCGTAAGAAACATAGTGAATTTTCGGATAAACACCCATTTCTTTTTTTATATAATCAGCCCAAATCCCTTGTGCTTCTAAACTCATTTTGCTCTCTTCACCTGAATTTATAAAAATATCTAGAGTTTTTAAGTCTTCATACAAATAATCATCATCAGATTGAAAAACAAACTGCAATTCCTTTTCTATAAAATTTGTTGGTGAAGCTACTTCATCTTTATTGTTGTTACATGAAGTTAATAACATTGAAATTAGTAAAATTATAATTATTCCGTTTTTTTTCATAAAAATCCCCTTCATCTATTAATTATTCATATAGCTATTATAATGATATATGATTTACTCTTCACAAATATCTTATAACTTATACATAATGATTTATCTATCCAACATTTTTTAAGATAAAATACAATTAATTTTTATTTTTGAAATAAGTTCATTAATCTTAGTAATTGATTCGTTATGAATATTCAATCTATAAATATCACATGTAAGTTTTTTATCTAGTAAATTGATTGGCTCGCTACTTAATATGTAAGAAGAACAAGAAGAACAATAAGGGAGTACTTCATAGGTTTGATTATTATTTTTAAGAGTAAGTTGATGTAGTGAACATTCGCTTTTATTATATATTGCCCCATTAGGACAATATACGCTTTTCATTGCAGGTACTTTACCATAAACTACTACTTCCCCATTAATAGAAGTTTTCATTAGTATACTATTTTGTATCTTTAATAGTAATTCAACAGATAAAGTAAATGATTGTACTTTTGTTATTTTATTAATTGCTTTAATTGTCCAAGGATTAGTAATATTCATACCAAAATCTAGATAATTATTATTACTAAGCAAACCAATATTTGAAACTAAAGTATTATCAACAGGTTGTTCGTCATCTAATTGCCAAAACACAATTCTACTGTCTTTAACTTTATTTTTTGCACTAATTGGTAAATATATTATATCAACTTTAAGTTTATCTAATGATATATCTTCCCTATACTGATAAAAGAAAATAGATATTTTTTTACTCTCTTTTTTCTCTATATCAGGTAATAGTTCAAGATTAAATTCATGATTATTAATGACTACCTTTTTATTCTCCTCTAGTTTATTAAGTAATTCTCTACGCATCTTATTAATTAAAGCTACAGGATAGTATGCATCATCTTCAATTTCACCTTTTATATTTTTTATTGAAAACAAACTATTTCCACTTTTTGATAATTGATCAATGATTCGCTGTTTATATACACTATTTGCTAACTCACAAGGTTTTTCTCCTAAAACAATTATTCCCTGACAAGATATTTGAGGAATATGACCTTTACTAAATTTCACTTGTATATCTATATCACATTTTCTTTTGTATTCCTCTTGATAACTAGCCTTTGCAATTTTATAAAAACTCTTATCATAAGTTAAATATACTTCACAATTTATTGGCGGGTAATAACCACTAGCAATAATATTATAGCTATTTTGAGTGTGACTTATTAATCGGATATACATTCCATGTTCACTATAACCAAATGAAATACCATCACCGCTTTCTACTTGCTTAGTAGATGAAATAGTTATCATATCTCTTTGCTGGTTTACTGATAATACTTTTCCAATTAATAGTCCAGTATTTTTAGAGCTATTATAGGCCATGTTGTTTTTTCCAGGTTTTTTAAATAGATATGAATCAAAAAAGCCTTCTCTATTAAATACTTGTAGTAACTTATCTTTTTCTTTTGTTATATCACATTGATTAATAGCTTTTCTATATGAACTAACAACAGTTGCCACATATTGAGGAGTTTTCATTCTACCTTCAATTTTTAATGATTTAACCCCACTATCTATAATTTCCTTTATATAATCAATTGTACAAACATCCTTAGGGCTTAGTACATATTTACTATCAATTTTTTTCTCATCCTCATAAATATCATAAGTTAACCGGCAAGGTTGTGCACACAATCCTCTGTTACCACTTCGTCCTCCATTTAGCGAACTCATCAAGCATTGCCCTGAATAACTAACACACAATGCTCCATGGATAAACACTTCGATATCTACTCCTTGTTGGCACATTTTAGTTAATTGTTCCAAATCAGCTTCACGTCCAGCAACTACTCTGTTAAATCCTAGTTTCTTTAAGTTTTTGACACCATTAGCATTAATAGCAGTACACTGAGTGCTAGCGTGAATTGGTAGTTTAGGTAGATATTTTTTTATATTATCAGCTAGTCCAAGATCTTGTACAATCACTGCATCCACTCCATGGTTATATGCAAATAGACACGTATCAAGTGCACTTTCCATTTCATTTGGATATATTAAAGTATTTAAAGTTAAATATACTTTTACATTTCTAAGATGACAAAAGTTTATAGCTTCTAAAAAATTATCTTTATTAAAATTATCAGCACGTTGTCTAGCATTAAATTGCCCTAACCCAAGGTATATGGCATCAGCCCCATTTAATACTGCGGCTTTTAAACATTCCATATTTCCAGCTGGAGCTAGTAGTTCAATCATTAATATATATCCTATATAATTCTAGTTAATATATTTGATATTATAGCACATAGCTTATTTAGTTTGTGGTAAAATGAAAACAAATTCTAAGGGGGATTTATCATGAATACGTATCTTTTTTTTGATGATTTTATCATTGACAGCATTCAAAGTTTTCGTAAAAGGCAATATAAAGCAAAAAAATGTGGAACATTTCACAAAAACAGAATTACTGGTGGCCATTCTACCATGAAAATTGGTGATAAATATTATTTGTTTTATACCACTATTGATGATTATTCAAAAGATTGGCAGCGAAAGCCATTTTATGCAATAAGTGATGATGGTATAAACTATGAAAGCGTTGGTCCAATGGATGGTATGAAGATACCAGGGTATTATTATGTTAATGAAGATAAACACACAAATAATCCACTTGAACGCTATAAGACAGTAATAATGAAAATCGAAGAAGATAATAAACATGATTCAAAAGGATATATTGCGACTTCACCTGATTTTCTAAACTGGAATACAGATACTGAATATAAAATCAGTAATCATGCTTCTGATTCAACTAATAATGTGTTTTATAATCCAGTTTTAAAGAAATATCAGGTTATATATCGTGGTGCATATATTGATAGACGAATCTCCACAATTTTATCTGATGATCTAATCAATTGGTCAGAACCAATTTTGATTATGACTCCAACCCCATTTGATGAACCTCTCACCCAGTATTATGGAATGGTTGTTTATCCTTTTGATGGTATTTTATTAGGTGCATTACAAATTTATCATACAGATCCTAATGATATTGTATCTTCAAAAATGATTGGTAAAACAGATGCGGCTTTAGTTTATAGTTATAACGGTATTAATTGGTCTCGTGTTTCTGATGAATATATGATTGAGAGATCAATGTATCCAGAGTATGGTAGTGGTGGCATTTATCCCATGAATATTGTAGAAAGCACTGATGGTCTAGAATGGATAATAGGTGCAGGTGCTCCAATTAATGATCATGGTTGTGGTTTTTCTCCCGTTTATCCTGATTGGCCACATCCTGAAGCATCTAAAGAAATTGGAAATACATCAATTTGTTTTTATAAAATTAGAAAATTTGGATTTACAGGGTTAGAATCAATTGGTTATCATAGTTATATACGTTTACGTAGAATCCAAATTTTAGGAAATAGATTAACATTTAACGCTGTTTCGTCCTTTGGCTATATTAAGTTTCAAATTAAAGATGAGCATTACAAAGTAATTGATGGGTTTTCATTTGATGATTGTATTCCATTTACTGGAGATAGCATTGCATTTTCACCTGAGTTTAAAAATAAAAAAATTGGTGACTTAAAAGGTGAAAGTGTTCACATTGAACTCGAATGTAGAACAACAACTATTTTTGCCATGGAAGGTGATTTTAGACCACACCATGGTGCTCAACCACAAGATAGTTTAGGAGCGCCCTCTCCTACTAAGGAAAAAATATGAAAATTTCATTTGGTGAAGAGCGATTAATTTCAAAAGCTCCTCTTGGAATCACTGATTGGGGACCTTGGCAGTTCCCTACTCTTTTTAAAGATAATAATACTCTCTATCTTGAATTTCACATAGAAGCAGATAGTGCAAGTTCATATGGAAAAGCAAAGGCTACATATATATCTTATGACTTAGGAAAAACTTGGAATAAAACAAATATAAAAGGTGGTATTAAACTTATAAATGGTACAAAAATTAGACCACATGCTAATCCACCTTTTAAAGCAAGTGAAGTAATATTACCTGATCCTATATGTGAACTAACTCTATATGGTAATAAACTAATTGCTTACCCCATGGAAAAAATTCCAAATAAATTTAAAAAGTGGTATGTCTCATTTTTTAAAGATAATAAATGGATCACAGAGGAAGTAAAGGTAGATATAAAAGGGGTTGTCATGTATCAAATTACAGGACTTTTCCCACAACCATTTTTTTGGCACATAATGAAATCGCCTGATAATACTTTATATGTACCTGCATACAAAATGACACATATAAATAATAAAACAAATGGATATATAAATGCTTTATTTCTTAAGAGTACTGACCAAGGAAAATCCTTTAGTCTAGTTAGCCAAATTGATTATAAACCTCCATATAAACATGATAAACAATCAGAAAAACGAAATGGTTTCACAGAACCATGTATTTGCTTTATTAATGAAAATACTGCTTTTACTTTGCTACGCACAACAGATGGTTCTGGTATTGGACCTATGTATATCTCCTGGTCTAATGATCAATTAAAAACTTGGAGTCATCCTGAGTATTTTGATGATAAAGGAGTATTCCCTCAAGGTATAACTTTAGACAATGGTTATACTATTATTGGATATGGACGTCCTGGTCTTCATATAAGAGGATATAAAGATGGAGTATGGTCACAACGTTTAGATGTTGTCATTCCTAAAGACTATCAAACTGATACATGTTCTTATTGTGCCCTTGTACCAATTAGTGAAAGCAAAGCTTTAATTGTATATTCTAGATTTGATTATGTTGATGAAAATAAAAAAACTAGAAAAGCAATAATGTGTAAAGAAATTACCATTGGAGATTAATAATGAAATATATATTTGAAGATGAAACAGTTGTTGCAACCAGTACTGGCAGTTATAAAGAAATTGGTTGGGGACCTTATCAATTCCCTCAAATTTATCTAATAGATGGTATATTATACCTTAGTTTCCATCAAGAATTAGACAGTATAACGGCATACGGAAAAGAACAAGCTTTATTTCTTTCAAAAGATTTAGGTGAAACATGGGAAAAAACAGCTCTTAAGGGTGGAACAGTGATAAATAATAACGAGATAATATTACCTAAACTTTTTCCTTCAATTCCCACCGATATTCTGTCACTCTCATCACCAATACATACAGTAAAAATTTATGGTCGTAATAGATATATTTATAATCAAAATTGTTTTGATAAAACACTTTCAAAATGGCATGTTTTACGAGGACTAATAAACAACTTAATAGTTGACTCTCCTATTGTACATGCACCTTCATTTTGCAGGTATACAACTGAAGATCTATTACCAACAAATTTCTTCCTTAGATTTTACTTAGATCCATCATCCAATGTATGGGCATTACAACAGCGTTTTTTAAATGATAACCCATATAATAATCATGCATTATTCTTTAAAAGCACAGATAATGGTCACTCTTTCACACATCACTCTACAATCTATTATGATAAATCATATAACAAACTTGGGCCAGGAATAGATAGAATGGGATTTGGTGAACAGAGCCTTACATTCATTGATAAAAACACTGCATTTTCTCTTTTACGAACAACAGATGGTTATGGTAACACCCCAATGTATATATCTTGGAGTTATGATGGT
>JAUUZE010000013.1 GCA_030590175.1 Clostridia bacterium | reverse complement strand
TGTTCATATTTTAGTTTTTTTGTTAAAACAAAGATATCGCTAATTTCTTGTTCAGTTAATTGACTAATTTTTAATAAATGTTTCATTTTATCGCTCCTTTTGAATATTCATCAAGTGAATATATAGGTGGTTTATCATTAAGAATGAAATAATTGGCAACTGATAAAATTGCAGCTGTTGTCTCTAAACTAGTAATACATGGAATGTTGTATTCAATAGAGGTTCGCCTTAATGAGAAACCAAAAGTTTCGCTAATTTTTCCTCTTGTAGGAGTATTGATTATAAAATTTATCTTTTTATTTTTAATTTGTTTAATAACATCGCTTTTTTTGACTACTTGGCAGTCAATCCCATTTGCTACTAAAAATTTATAAGTTCCCTTTGTTGCCATAATGCGATAACCTTTTTGGTATAGTGTGGTTAGAGTTGAAAGTGAGTCTTTTTTATCTTGATTGGCAATAGAAACAAGAACATTACCATTTTTAGGCATTTGTATTCCAGAAGAGAGCAATGCTTTAAATAATGCTTCTTTATATGTTTTGGCAACACCCATTACCTCGCCTGTAGATTTCATTTCTGGACCTAAGAAGGTGTCAACATTATTTAATTTTGCAAATGAAAATACAGGAGCTTTAACAGCAATAAAATCTTTTGATTTTACTAAACCGTTTTTATAACCTAACTGTGCAAGGGTTTGCCCCATAATTAGTTTAGTGGCTACATTTACCATGGGTATACCTGTAATTTTACTCATAATAGGAATAGTTCTACTTGCACGGGGATTTACTTCAATTACATATATTTTTTCATGTTTATCCATAACAAATTGAATGTTAAATAATCCTACTACTTTTAAAGCTTTGGCTAATTTTTCTGTATATGAGACAATTAGTTTTTGTGTTTTTGTTGATAAAGTTTGTGGGGGATAGACTGCAATTGAATCACCTGAGTGAACCCCTGCTTTTTCAATATGTTCCATAATACCAGGAATCAATACATTGCTACCATCACAAATGCCATCCACTTCAATTTCTTTTCCTTTAATATATCTATCAATAAGTACAGGGTGCTCTTTAGAAATATCTGTAGCCATAATCATGTATTCTTCTAGTGTTTTATTGTTATAAACTACTTCCATTGCACGACCACCTAAAACATATGAAGGTCTAACAAGTACGGGAAATCCAATTTCATTAGTTATGGCTTTAGCTTGTTCAAATGAATAAGCAGTTTTACCTTCAGGTAAAGGTATACCTAATTGATTTAATAAGACTAGAAATTTTTCTCGGTTTTCACTATCATCAATACTTTGAACAGAGGTACCTAAAATCTTAACACCTTGTAGTGATAAAGCATTTGCTAGATTAATTGATGTCTGACCACCAAATTGTACAATAACACCAATTGGTTGTTCCTTGTTAATAACATCTAGGACACTTTCTTTGGTAAGGGGGTCAAAGTATAATTTATCAGATATATCAAAATCTGTGGATACTGTTTCTGGGTTGTTATTAATTATGATACTTTCATAGCCCATTTCTCGTAATGCTTCTACAGAATGGACAGAACAGTAGTCAAATTCAATTCCCTGACCAATTCTAATGGGACCAGAGCCAATAACTAGTACTTTTTTAGCATCATCTTTAATTACATCATCTTTACTTTCATATGTTGAGTAATAATATGGTGTAACTGCACTAAATTCTCCTGCGCATGTATCAACTAATTTATATACAGGATGTATAGGGTATTTTTCCCTAAGCTTTAGAATAGTTTGCAAAGGTACATTGACTAAATTAGCAATATATGAATCGCCAAAACCAATTTTTTTAGCCTTTAAATATAAGGTGTAATCTAACCAGGCGATACCCGCATTTTGAATTTCACTAGCCACATCAACAATATTTTTTAATTTAGTAAGAAAGAATAAATCAATTTTTGTAATGTCATGTATGGTATCAGTGTTAACACCTTTTTGAAGTAATTTGAAAATTGCAAAAATAGTTTCATCTTTAGGTGAAGAAATATATTCAAATAATTGTTCAGTAGTCATGGCATCAAAGAGTTCAAGACCTAATTGATAATTTAATTTAATATCAAGTGAGTCAATAGCTTTTAACAGTGATTCTTCAAAAGTTCTACCAATGGCCATAACTTCTCCTGTTGCCTTCATTTGTGTTCCAATTGATTTGTCTGCTGAATTGAATTTATCAAAAGGCCATCTTGGAACTTTTGTTACAATATAATCAAGACTAGGTTCAAAGCAGGCATATGTTGTGCCAGTTACTGAGTTTTTTATTTCATCTAATTCAAGGCCAATTGCAATTTTTGCTGCAACTCTAGCAATGGGATAACCTGTTGCTTTTGAGGCTAGGGCAGAAGAACGAGACACTCTTGGATTTACTTCAATTACTACATACTCAAAACTTTCAGGATTCAAAGCAAATTGAATATTACAACCACCTTTTATATCTAATTCTCTTATGATTTTTATTGATGCACTTCGTAGCATCTGATATTCAATATCTGATAATGTTTGACTTGGGGCAACTACTATACTATCTCCAGTGTGAATTCCTACAGGGTCAACATTTTCCATATTACATACTATAATACAGTTGTCATTACCATCTCTCATTACTTCATATTCAATTTCTTTCCATCCTGCAACTGATTGTTCTACTAGTACTTGACTAATTGGCGAAAGGGTTAATCCAGTCCCTAGAATATATTCATACTCAACCATATTAGTTGCAATGCCACCTCCTGAACCTCCCATGGTATAGGCTGGGCGAATTATAATGGGGAATTCACAGGTTTTTGCAAATTCTTTACCTTCATCAATTGTTGTGACAATAGCAGAATGGGTAATGTTTTCGTTAATATCAATCATTGTTTGTTTGAAAAGCTCTCTATCTTCAGCTTTTTTTATTGAAGAAAGAGAAGTTCCCAATAATTCAATAGATAATTTATCAATAATTCCATCTTTGTGAAGCTCTAGTGCCATATTTAAACCAGTTTGGCCACCTAACGAAGCTAAAATACCATCAGGTTTTTCTTTTATAATTATTTCTTTGACATAGTGTAAGGTAATAGGTTCGATATATACTTTATCAGCTGTTTCCATGTCAGTCATTATTGTTGCAGGGTTAGAGTTAACTAGCACCACTTCAATTCCTTCTTCTCTAAGAGCACGACAAGCTTGTGTTCCTGAATAATCAAATTCAGCAGCCTGTCCAATAATTATTGGTCCTGATCCAATGACCAGTACTTTGTGAATGTCTTTTCTTAGTGGCATAAGTTACCTTCCTAGCATTTTAATAAAATCATCAAATAAATAAGCTGAATCTGTAGGACCAGGTGAAGCTTCTGGATGATATTGTATACTTAAGAGTTTTTTTTCTTTGTGAATGAATCCTTCAATTGTTTTATCGTTAATATTATAATGAGTGATGGTAATGCCGTCAGGAATATCTTTATGGGATACAGCATAATTGTGATTTTGACAAGTTATGTAGCATTTAGTAGTTAATAAATCTTTGACTGCATGATTACCTCCATGATGTCCAAATTTTAGTTTGTATATTGTTAGTCCCATTGCCAGTGATAATAATTGGTGCCCAAGGCAAATACCAAACACTGGAACATTTTTATCAACCAATGTTTTAACTACTTTTATAACCTGTGGCAAATCTCTTGGATCTCCAGGACCATTAGATAGCAATACACCATCTGGTTCGTATGACATTATTGTGTTTGCATCACTAAATGCTGGTAAAACAATTATTTCACAATCTCTTTTGGTTAATGAATTAATAATATTACTTTTTACACCAAAATCTAGTAAACATATTTTCTTTCCATTACCTTCAAATATATATGGTTTTTTAATAGTCACTTCATGAACTAACTGACGTTTAGTTTGACAATACTTGTTTAGTTTTTTTAATAAGGTTTCAATGTTGCCACATTTAGTTGAGATGACTCCTTCCATTGAACCAAACTGTCTAATATGTTGTGTAAGGGCACGTGTATCGATGCCTTTGATTCCCACAATTTTATTTGATATGAAATAATCGTTAGGGGATGTAGTAGCACGAAAATTACTGTGATGTTGACATAATTCTTTGACAATAAAACCTTCCACATGAGTCTTGTAAGATTCAGAATCTTCATTATTCATTCCATAATTACCAATTAGTGGATAAGTCATACATACCATTTGTCCATTATATGAAGCATCAGTAGTTATTTCTTGATAACCTGTCATAGATGTATTAAAAACAACTTCACCAAAAACTTCACCTTCAATACCAAAGTTTTCTCCTGTGAAATATGTTCCATCTTTTAATAGAAGTACGGCGTTTTTCATGCAATATACTCCTTTAAGATATTCTCTAATGCTGTTACAAAAGATAATCCTTCTTCAATAGTAATAATTAAAGGAGGTAATATTCGTAAAGTATTTTCTCCTACACTACCTACTAGGAAACCTTGATCAAATAACTTGTTATTAATTTCTTTTGCTATGGGTTTAGTTAGTTCAATTCCAATCATTAAACCCATTCCTCGTATTTCCTTAATTAGTAAACAATTTTCCATAATAGTTTTTAGCGAATCAATAATTAATTTTCCAACAGTATTTCCTGATTGTACTAGATTATCGTTAATCAGTGTATCCATTACTGCAATACCTGCTGCACAGGCAAGAGGATTACCACCAAAAGTTGAACCATGATCACCTGGTTCGAAGGATGCGAACTTGTCTTTTGCACATACTGCACCAACGGGAAAGCCTCCGCCTAGAGCTTTTGCTAAAGTGAAGATATCTGGTTTCACACCAAAATGTTCATATCCAAACAAGGTACCTGTACGACCCATACCACATTGTACTTCATCAAAAATTAATACAATATCTAAATCATCACAAATCGTGCGTACTTGTTTTACATAATCTATATCTAATGGATTTACACCACTTTCTCCTTGTATAGGTTCAATCATAAAAGCACAAGTGTTTTCGTTAATGGCTTCTTTAAATGCTTTTATATCGTTTTTAGGAATACTTTTAAATTTTGGTGTCAGCGGATCATAGTGTTTATGATATTTTTCTTGTCCTGTTGCTGCTATTGTTGCCAAAGTTCTACCATGAAATGATTTTTCAAGAGTAATAATTTCATATTTATTTAAGTTCCCTTTTTTCTTGTGATATACTCTGGCTAATTTTATGGCGCCTTCATTAGATTCAGCTCCACTATTTGAAAAGAAAATTTTATCAGCACATGAATTATCAACTAGTTTTTTAGCTAATATTGCTTGTGGTTCAATATAGTATAAACTTGAACAATGAATATATTTTTTTGTTTGAGCTATAATTGCATTTGTCAAAGTAGGATGGGCATGACCTAAAGCACTAACAGCAATACCAGCTAGTAAGTCCATGTATTTTTTATTTTCACTTGAAAAAAGATACATTCCTTTTCCATGAGTAAACATCACATTGGTTCTCTCACCATAGGTGTTCATAAAATATTGTTTATCATATTGTTTAATTGTTTGTAAATCCATAAGTCGTCTCCTATAAAATTTCGCCTGAAAAGTAAGGGATTTTATCTTTGGTAATCATAGTACCAATTCCTTTATTAGTGAATATTTCTAATAAAACACAATGGGGAACTCGTCCGTCAATTATATGAGTTCTATTAACACCTTGGTCAATAGCTTTTATACAACCAAGCACTTTAGGTATCATACCACCATCAATTACTTTGTCTTCAATCATTTGGATAATTTCATTTTCAGATAGTACATGTAAAATATCTCCATCATCCTTATTCGATTTAACC
Source organism: Clostridia bacterium (assembly GCA_030590175.1). Classification (GTDB taxonomy): domain Bacteria; phylum Bacillota; class Clostridia; order DUPQ01; family DUPQ01; genus JAFGUQ01. The sequence continues at coordinate 16,314 of JAUUZE010000013.1, read as the reverse complement.
CCTTCTATATCTGTTAATAACATGAGCTTTTCTGCTTTTAGTGCAGAAGCAATTTCTCCTGCTACTGTATCTGCATTAATATTGTAACTCTTGCCATCTTCACCTATACCTATTGGTGCTATAACGGGAATATAATCACCTTTAGCTAACATAATAAGAGATTTAGCATCTATGCTAGTTATTTCTCCTACATAACCAATATCTACTTGTTTACCATCAACAAGTGGCAGATGCTTTTTACATTTAATTAATCCACCATCAATACCTGATATTCCAATAGCTTTTCCACCTTTGCTACCAATAATAGAAACAATTTCTTTATTTGTTTTTCCAATTAGTACCATTTGTGCTATTTCCATGGTTTTCTCATCTGTAACTCTAAGACCATTAACAAACTTAGAAACAATTCCATTGTCGGATAGGGCCTTTGAAATAGCAGGACCACCACCGTGAACAATAATAGGATTAATACCAATAAATTTTAATAATGTTACATCTTCCATAACTGAGTTCTTAAGTTGTTCGTTAAGCATTGCGTTACCACCATATTTAATAACTACTGTTTTTTTATTAAGTGCTTGTATATAAGGAAGTGCTTCAATTAGTATTTCTGCTTTTTTTATAATTTTTTCCATGATAATCTCCTATAAATAAGTTCCTGGTTGGGAAATGCCTAATTTTTCATCAAATCCATACATTAAATTAAGGTTCTGTATAGCTTGTGAAGAGGCTCCTTTACCAATGTTGTCTATGGCAGATACAATAATAGCTTTATTAGTTTTACTGTCTACGTGAACAGATATATCTACAAAATTCGAACCTACCACTTGCTTAGTATTTACCATTTGGTCATGTTCTTTAACTCTAATGAAATATTCGTTTTGATAATAATTATTATATACCTTATATAAGTCGCTTGCAGTGATGGGTTTTAATAAGGTTGAATAAATAGTTGCCATCATGCCTCTTTTCATTGGAGCTAAATGAGGGGTAAAGGTTACATTAATATTTTCATCTGCAAGCAATGATAATTTTTCTTCAATTTCTGAGGTGTGGCGATGTGATGCAACTTTATATGCTAAAAAGTTTTCTGTACACTCATTAAACTGATACATTAAATCTTGTTTCCTTCCAGCTCCTGTAACACCTGAAACAGCATCGATAATAATTGATGTTAAATCAATTAATCCACTGTCAATTAAAGGGGCAAGACCTAATAAAGAACATGTTGGATAGCATCCTGGATTAGCAACAAGTTGACAATTAGTTAAATTTTCTTTAAATAGTTCAGGTAATCCGTATACAGCCTTTTTTAAAATAGATTCATATTTATGAGGTACATTATATGTTGTTTCATATAATGCTTGATTGGTATAACGATAGTCTGCACTTAAATCAACAATTTTTTTCCCCGCTTTATACAAGGTTGCAATTACATCCTGGCTAGTGCCATGAGGTAGAGCAACAATAAAACATGATGCTTTTTTCAAAATTTTATCATAATTCAATTCTTCTAGTACAAGATCACAAACACCTGCAAGATTTGGGTAGATGGTTGATATTTTCTTTCCAGCAAAACTCTTTGACACTAAAGTCGTAATAGTAAATTCACTATGATTTAACAGTAATCTTACTGTTTCATAGCCTGCGTACCCTGTTGCGCCTATGACACCAATTGTAATCATTGTTTTTCTCCATCCATATTTTGTTTCATAATTATACATAATAATGTATAAAAATGCAATATCTTTTTTTATTAGTAAAAAGAGTTGTTTTCATTACTAATTATGAAGTGTTTTAGTAATAAAACAACCCACTTATGCAATTTTACTAAATAAAAGCAAAGATTTTTGTAGATATTATCACTTACCAATCATAGACAATAATGGTAGTATTATATAGAAAGTTTAATAAATTGCAGGAGGAATATTAAATGGCAAAAGTTGTAGTAAAGAATGTTTATAAAAAGTATGAACCATCACGTGGTGGTATCACTGCTGTTTCTGATTTTAATTTATCAATTGAAGATAAAGAATTTTTAGTATTATTAGGACCTTCTGGTTGTGGTAAAACAACAACCTTAAGAATGATCGCTGGTCTTGAAGATATTACAGCTGGTGAAATATATATTGGTGATAAACTAGTTAATGATGTGCAGCCAAAAGATAGAGATATCGCGATGGTTTTCCAAAACTATGCGTTATATCCACATATGTCAGTATTTGACAACATGGCATTTGGACTAAAATTAAGAAAAACACCAAAAGATGAAATCAAAAAGAGAGTTCATGAAGCAGCTAGAATATTAGAAATTGAACATCTATTAGACAGAAAACCTAAAGCTTTATCTGGTGGACAGAGACAGAGAGTTGCACTTGGTCGTGCTATTGTACGTGAACCAAAAGTTTTCCTAATGGACGAACCACTATCTAACCTTGACGCTAAGTTAAGAGGACAGATGCGTGTTGAATTAATAAAATTGCATCAACGTCTACAAACAACTATCATTTATGTTACACATGACCAGGTAGAAGCTATGACCATGGGTACTAGAATTGTTTGTATGAGACTTGGATTTATCCAGCAGGTTGACAATCCACAAGTTATGTATGATTATCCAGCTAACGTATATGTTGCGGGATTTATTGGAACACCTCAAATGAACTTTGCTGATGCTAAAATTAGAGATGACGGAAAAAATGTTTATATAATTGTAGGTAATTCTACTATTAAATTACCTGAAAGCAGAATGAAAAATATTTTAGGTAAGGGATTTGATGGAAGAGAAGTAATAATGGGAATCAGACCAGAAGCCTTACATGATGAGCAAGTATATATTGATTCATTACCTGATTCAACTGTTAACGCAGAAGTAGAAGTTGTGGAAATGTTAGGACCTGAAGCACTAGTATATTGTGTTGTAGAAGGAACTAATATGATTGCACGATTCAAACCTAATACTAAAGCGAGACATGGAGATGTCATTAAAGTTGCTATCGATACTGAAAGACTACACATTTTTGATAAAGATACTGAAAAAGCTTTATTTAGAGACTAGTCAATTATCGTAAATTTATGAAACAGCTACCAATTATGGTAGCTGTTTTTTCTTTAAAAATATTTTTCAATATGTTATGATATAATTCGTAGGAAGCATAACGGAGGTAGTACTAATTTGCTGACACCACTAAAAAAACAATTATCCAAAATTGTTCCATGCAATTTTGGCGTGATAGATCAAAAAGGAAATATTTTAATATCATCTGATGAGAAAAATGAAAACATATTACCATTGGTAGATGATATTCTTTCGTCATCTATTTTCCCAATGGAAACATCATCATATGTAATTAGTAAAATAAAACCTTACCGTACAAATATATTCTATTTTTATCTAGAGAAAAAAGTAAAAGACTTTTCATTAGTTTTAAAGTTGCTTTCTGTGATGACTGAAAATTTTATTAAATCCTATTATGATAGGTATGATAGAGCACACTTTCTTAGGTCTGTAATTCAACGTGAAATTACAGATGTGAATATGAGGAAGAAAATGAGTTCATATAAAATTAATGATGACCAACAAAGGATTGTTCTTAAAATAAAAACTATTGAAAAAACTAATCATTCAATGGAAACTATTTTAACTAATTTATTCATTGATCATAAAAATAATTATATAATTGAATTAGATAATTGTGATATTGTCTACATTATGGAAGCAGATGAAGATGCAGAAGAAATGGCAATATTAGCTGCAAACGATTTAATAGCTACCATTGAACAAGAACTGCTAATACCTGTGGTTGTGGGAATTGGGAAAATAGTTACTGATGTGGGTTCACTGGCAGACTCATATGAAAGCGCAAATCTAGCATGTGAAATTGGAGGTATTTTTGAGTTAGAAAAAAATATCTTTACCTACTCAAAGCTGGGAATTGGTGTGTTTATTAGTAAATTACAAAAAGAGGAATTAGCTCAATACTTAAATATGATAATAGATGTTAAATTATTTTCAAAACTAGATGAAGAAATAATTAGAACTATACAAAAGTTTTTTGAAAACAATTTAAATATATCTGAAACAGCTAGAAAGATGTATTTGCACAGGAATACCCTAGTATATCGAATTGATAAAGTCTTGAAACAAACAGGGCTTGATGTTAGAAATTTTGATGATGCCTTATTATTCAAGACAGCATATATGGTGAAATCTTACATGGAGAAATTAAATGATAATATTTAAAGATGTTACAAAAGTATATAAAAATGGAACAGAAGCCATTAAAAATATCTCTATTGCAATCCCAAAGGGTCAATTTACTTTTATAATTGGTCCTAGTGGATCTGGAAAATCTACTTTAGTAAAAATGATTATGAGAGAAGAAGTTCCTACCTATGGGGAGGTATTTATTAACGGATATGACATGTTGGGAATTAAGAGACATCAAATTCCAACCTTTAGACGAAGTATTGGTGTGGTTTTTCAAGATATTAAATTATTACCAAATAAAACCGCCTTTGAAAATGTGGAGTTTGCTTTACAAATTACAGGAGTTAATCGTAGAGATATTAATAAATTAGTTCCTCATTTATTAAAAATTGTTGGATTAAGTCAACGAGCGAATGCTTATCCTGATGAACTTTCAGGTGGAGAACAACAGCGTGTAGCATTAGCGCGGGCTATTGCAAATGGACCTGATTTATTGGTTGCTGATGAACCTACAGGTAATTTAGACCCTAGAACATCAATTGGAATAATTGAATTGCTTGGAAGAATTAATAAGATGGGAACAACAGTTGTTGTTGCAACACATGATAGTACCATTGTTAATAGAATGAAAAAGCGAGTAATTGTTCTTGATGAAGGACAAGTTGTAGACGATCAAATGAAAGGACAGTATATCTAATGAGTATTGCAAATGGTGCTAGAATAGTAAAAGAATCTTTTACCAATATGAGCCGTAATAGGGTGTTAACTGTAACTAGTATTTTCACAGTATTCATAACATTACTAATTATTGGTATATTTGGTCTGTTTTTACTTAATATTTCATATAATGCTACTGCTCTAGATGAATTACTTGATGTGAAAATATTTCTAGTGCCAGAAGCCGATGTTTATACTATTAATGATTTAAATGAAACGCTAAATCGTGATGAGAAAATTAATAAAGTTGAATATATTTCACAAGAACAGGCATATGAAGCAACTAAAGAACTCTTTGATGATGATATGGAATCGCTAGGTCTTGGTGCAGATTTCTTACCAGCTTCATTTGTAATAACCTTAAAAGATTATGATCAAGTTGATTATGTTGTTGATATTTATAGGCAATATCCATCTGTTTACAAAGTAACCTACCATAAAGAATCTTTTGATTTTACTTCAAATTATTCTAAATGGATAAAAAATATTTCTGGAGTACTAGGAGGAATACTAGCTATTCTAGCAGTATTGTTAATCTCAAATACTATTAGATTAACTTTATATTCTAGAAAAGATGAAGTGATTATTATGAAGTTTATTGGAGCAACAGAGGGACGAATTAAAATTCCATTTATCATAGAAGGTGGATTAATTGGGTTCTTTGGTGCTATAATATCATTTATAGTGACAGGTTTTGTTTATGTGAGAGTTTATAATATGTTTATGAATTCAAGCGGTGATGAATTATTCCTGACAGGGCTAAAAATAGCCCCACTACAAGAAACGCTACTCATGGTGTTTGTTGGATTTATCGTCTTAGGTGTAACCTTAGGCGTTGCAGGTAGTCTATTTGCTATCCGAAAACATTTGAGAGTATAGGAGCATACGAATGAAAAAAATTATAATAATATTATTAATCATCACTCTAAGTTTTTCCTTGACTGTGTCTGCAGAAGGTAATATTTATGATAAACAACAAGATAAAGACTGGGTAGATTCAAAATTAGATAATGTTATTCATGAATTATCTGAAAAAGTAGAATTAAAAGAATATTATGAAATAGTTATTGAAGGTTCACTAAAGAATCAACTAGAACAAGAAGAACAGTTAAAAGAATTTCAAGCTTGGCTAATTTTAACACGTGATGAAATTGATAAATTTAAGCAATCCATTGTTGATGCTGAAGTGCAATATGCTATGAAACTAGATCATTTGAAAAATCGCATTATAGATGCATATATTAATTCTGGTGTTAATTTGCTTGATATTATTGCAAAAGCAAGTGACATTAACGATATTTTTGAAGAAATTGAAGTTAGAAAGTATATTAACAAACATGACCAACAGTTAATGGCGGATTTAGTTAATTTAAAACTTGATTTAGAAGAAAAGAGAGTGTATGCAGAGGGTTTGGAATTTTCATATGAAGTTGCCATTGCTGACACGAATACAGCTTTATTCAATATGAATCAAATTGAATTAATTGCCACAGAAACAGTTGATATGTCTTCTCAAGATATTAATATTTTGAGAGATAGAGCTTCTATATTAGAAGCCGAGTCAGCCGAGTTAATGAATGAAATTATGGAGTTACAGTCAAAAATGGTATATGCTGGTGGGGAAATGATTTGGCCTATGCCAGCTGATAGGACACTACCTACTGGTGGAGGTCTTTATGGGATGAGAATGCACCCGATTTTTCATGTATGGAAAATGCACAATGGCATTGATGTGGGAGCTCCATGGGATGCTAATATCTTAGCTGTTAATGACGGAGTTGTATTAAAAGCTGGTTTTTCATCAGGTTATGGTAATCGAATCGTTATTGATCACGGTGGTGGTTTTGTAACATTGTATGCCCATGGAAATACTATATTAGTAAGAGAAGGGGAAGCTGTAACAAAAGGTCAGGTCATAATGTTAGCAGGTAGTACTGGTTATTCAACTGGACCACACCTACATTTTGAAGTATTTGTTAATGGTAAGAGAGTAGACCCCTTATTATATGTAACCCCATTAAGATAGGAGAAAATAGTTGAGAAATAAGTTAGTACTTTGGATTGTTTCCATAGTTGTTACAATAGCGTTATCAGTTAGCGGCACATTAGTGGCCGTTACCTTTATTGACTCATTTGAAGAAAAGTATGTTATCGAATTTAATAAAGGGGAAGTATCATTTTCTTCAATTAAAGTTTTTAATGAAGTTATTGCTCATTTAGAGAATGAATTTGTTGATGGATTTGATATGGATGAAGCTGTTAAAGGAGCTACAGCTGGTATAGCAGCCTCTGTAAAAGATCCTTATACTATGTATGTACCTGAAGAAAATATGCAATCAATGATGGAACGTTCAACTGGTAATTACATTGGTATTGGTGTAATAATCACAAACCCTGTAGATGGACCTGGAACATTGATAACTACAGTATATTCTGGTGGACCCGCTGATCAAATAGGGGTATTACCAGGTGATCTTATTTTATCTGTTGATGGTAAAGATGTTAGTGGTGTAACTGATTTAGGATATATTGCTTCAATTGTAAAAGGAGAAAAGGGAACTGATGTTACCTTAGGTATTTACAGAGCAATTGAAGGTGAAGAAATGGAATTTATAATTACCCGTGATCAAGTTAATTCCATTGAAGTTGAAGGTAGATTAATAGACGATCATATTGGTTATATTAGAATCTTAAGTTTTTCACAAGATTCTGATTTCGAATTTTTAGAAGTTGTAAAAGATTTAACAGAACAGGGGATGGACTCTATTATTCTTGATTTGCGAGATAATGGTGGTGGTGATTATGGAGCGATTTTAAATATTGCTAATATGTTTATTGATTCACAATTAATAACTTACACCATTGATAAAGATGGTAATAAACAAGAGCAATATGCAAGAGGTGGTAAATTAGGACTACCAACAGTTGTTTTAGTTAATGAATATAGTGCCTCTGCTTCAGAAATGCTAACAGGTGCATTAAAAGATCATGACTTAGCAACCATAATTGGAGAGACCACATATGGTAAAGGTTCTGTGCAAGCTGTTTATACCTTATCAGATGGTAGTGGATTGCGAGTGACTGTTGCAAAATATTATACACCTGGTGGAACAAGTATTCATGAAATTGGTATTACTCCTGATGAAATTATAGAACAAAAAGAAGAGTATTCACGATACTTTACTAGTATGATTCCACCAGAAGATGATTTGGTATATCTAAGAGCCATAGAAATTATACAAGGACAGTAATATGTATAGTAGCATTTCTCGATTTTATGATGAACTTACAATGGATATCGACTATGAAAAGTATGCGATTTATCTTGATAAAATAATAAAACGTTATCATAAAAATGCTTCAATGCTGTTGGATGTTGGATGTGGAACTGGTAATTTAACATTACAAATGAAACAACTTGGCTACGATGTTACAGGACTTGATATTTCTTCTGATATGCTTGAGCGATGTTATAAGAAAAGTAGTGACGTTTTATGGTTACACCAAGATGTTGTGGAATTAGAACTTTATGGTACATATGATGTTTTTATTAGTTTTTTAGATACAATTAATCATATTACAGATAAGAGACAATTAAAGAAAACTTTTCAATTAATATTTCAATATCTGAATCCAGGTGGAATGTTTATTTTTGATATAAATACACCATATAAATTCGAACATTTATATAAAGATAATATATTTTATATGATTGATGAGCATTTAACATATATCTGGGAAAATTCATATCATAGAAAAAATAAAATATGTGATATGGATATTACTTTTTTTGAAAAAAATGGTAAAAGCTATAAAAGATATGATGATTATCATTGTGAGAGAATGTATGAGTTTGATGAACTTAGAAAACTAGTAGAAACCATTGGATTTAAGATAGAGGGAATATATAAAGATAAAACCTTTAAACCTGTATCAGAATATGATCTTCGAGCATTTTTTGTGCTAACCAAGGAGAAATAATTGACAGACTATCTAATTAGAGCGCTAGCATATAATAATCAAGTACGTGCATTTGCCATTAACGGTACAGATTTAGTTAATAAAGCTGTATCTATTCATGGTTTAAATCCTGTTGCAGCAATTGCCCTTGGAAGAGGCCTAATGGGTACAGCAATGCTTAATTATATGCAAAAGGATAAAAATGTTGTTACTACTTTGCAAATAGTTGGAGAAGGTCCTATGAAAGGACTTGTTTGTATTGCTGATAGATTTGGAACACTAAAGGGATATATAAAAAACAATGATTATGAGAGCTATGGGTTAGACGGTCCATTTGGTGTTGGTGCATGTTTGGGAAAAGGAGTACTAAATATTATTCATGATCTTGGTCTAAAGAGTCCATATACAGGAATGGTTCCATTGCAAAGTGGAGAAATTGGAGATGATTTAGCATACTATTTTACCACATCAGAACAAACACCATCATTAGTTGCTTTAGGAGTCAAACTATTACCTAACCAACAAGTGTCATTAGCGGCTGGTATAATTATACAATTATTACCTGGAGCTGATGAAAAGATTATCACAAGCATTGAGCAACAAGTTATAAATATGAAATCCGCAACAGAGTTATTAAAAAAGACAAATTCACCTGAAGGAATGATCCGAGCTCTTATGAATAATACTGATGTTGTTATAACAGAGAGAGTAGAAATAGGATATAAATGTAATTGTAGTGAAGAAAAAATGTTACAAGGAATATTAAGTATTGGTAAAAAAGCAGTTACAGAAATGATCAATGAACAAGAGGTTATTGAGACTAGATGTCACTTTTGTCAACAAAATTACCACTTTTCACGTGAGAAACTAAAAAAAAGCCTAAAAGAATAGGAATGGTTGTTGACATTTTTATGTGTTTTTTATATACTTTTTTTTGCCGCTTATATATTAGTGGTATTGTGGGCGCATAGCTCAGCTGGGAGAGCACCTGCCTTACAAGCAGGGGGTCATAGGTTCGAGCCCTATTGCGCCCACCACAATGGTTTTGGCCTGGTAGTTCAGCTGGTTAGAACGCCAGCCTGTCACGCTGGAGGTCGAGGGTTCGAATCCCTTCCAGGTCGCCATTAGCCCAGATAGCTCAGTCGGTAGAGCAGAGGACTGAAAATCCTCGTGTCGGTGGTTCGATTCCGCCTCTGGGCACCATTTGCGGAATTAACTCAGTGGTAGAGTGTCACCTTGCCAAGGTGAAAGTCGCGAGTTCGAATCTCGTATTCCGCTCCAAAACTCAAAAGCGGTATTAGTACCGCTTTCAATATAGGGCGCCATAGCCAAGTGGTAAGGCAGAGGTCTGCAAAATCTCCATTCCCCGGTTCAAATCCGGGTGGCGCCTCCAAAAACATTCTGTTATGAGAATGTTTTTTTATAATAAATATATTATAATGTAAGAGAATGACTTTTCTGGAGGAATCAATTTGAAAAATAATACACTAAAGAAAATCTTATTTGTAATTACTTCACTGCTATTAATAACGGTGATTGCTTTTACAGTATTTATGGTGGTAAATCAGTACTCGTTTGATGATTTAGCATTAATTCTGGAGCGAAGTAATATTACAGATGTGGGGGTTATAACAACTATTGGTTTTGGTGATAGGAATTTTCAAGTAGCCACAACTAATAATTATATATATGTAATTAATCCTTATAAAGTACTTATTTATGACAAAGTAGGTCGACTAATAAAAGAAGAAATTAATGAGTTTGAATCACCTACTATTGCTTCTAATCAATTATTTGTTATTTTATATGATGAAGAACATCAATATTATGAGCGATATCAAAATGGCAAAAAAGAACAAACTTATCAAGTTGGTAACATTGCAATTATCAATACTTCATCTAAAAATTTTATTTCAATCATTCTCACAGGGGGTGAAGGATTTAACGGACAAGTAATCACTACTGATATGAAAAATCAAACATCATCTTCTGTTAAATTTGCTAATCTATATCCAATATCTTCAGTTGTTTTAAAGGATAGTGAGTATTATGCAGTTTCATTAATTGATGCATCATCAATAGATAAAATGACTTTAGAGGTATATAGCCTTTATGAAGAGCAAGTATTGGCTTCTTGTACAATTGACCAACAATATTATCTGTTACGTGATTTGTCTGATCAATTATTTTTTGTTATTGGCCAGAAAGGATTCGCAATTTATCAAAAAACATGTGAACTAGTAAAAGTTTTTGATGGTCAGGTAATTGATGTGAAAAGAAATGAAAAATACACTTATATTGCTTTTATACAAAATGGGAAAAACTATGTTACAGCTTTTGAAGAAAATGGACAAGTTGTTTTTACAATTTCAATTGACTATGCAATAAATGGTATTGGATGTGGATATGATCAATTAGCAGTTTTTGGGGAAAGTACTATTTCACTATTTGATAGTAAAGGTAAAGAAACTGAAGAACTTTTACTGTTTTCTTTAATTGGTGAGGTCTCATATGTTGATTCATCAATAATACTAGTAACAGGAATTGACGATATGGTATTGTATAAATTCAAATAATTAACTATAATATTAAAAAAGAGAGAAGGTAATCATATGAACATTACAGATGGTGTTGTTATAATAGTAATCTTGATTGCCTGTGTTGCAGGGTTCTATAAAGGATTATTAAATACATTATACAAATTAGTTACCTATATACTAGCTATATATTTGTCTTTTAAATTGGCAAAACCTGTATCCGGTTGGTTTCAAGGAACTAGTATTTATCAAAATATACAAGATGGAATAACTACTTTCATAACAAATCTTGGTATAAATTTTAATGGTTTAGAAAACATGACTCCTGAAACTATTTCACAATCTATAGAAGGAGTACCACTGCCTGAAAAAATAAGTGAATCTGTTTCACAAACATTGTCTACAATAGGAGGCGGTGCAGCTTCAATGTTGGAATCATTTATTATCTCAATAACTAATCTAATTCTACTGATTTTATGTGGCTTGATTTTGTTTCTAATATTTAAATTGTTATTTGCATTAATTGGACATGTTATCAAAGGGGTTTCTGAGATTCCAGTTATAAAACAACTTGATAGAATTGGTGGTGGAATATTAGGAATAGGTATAGGTATAATCATTGTATATATTTTAGCACTTGCACTTACGTTTTTTATATCGAAAGAATCGATGCAACCAATATTCACATTAGTTGGAAATTCTAAAATAGCAATACTATTTTATGACAAGAATATTTTGATAGGTTTATTAGACCTGTAGGAGAATACTATGAGAAGTGACTTATTTAAAAAAGGAATTGAAAAAGCTCCCCATCGATCATTATTTAAATCAATGGGTTATACAGATGAAGAATTGAGACGGCCTATTATTGGAATAGCCAATGCTTACAGTGAAATTATTCCTGGGCATATCGACTTAAATAAAATCACAGATGCTGTTAAGGCAGGTATCAGAATGGCAGGGGGTACACCTATTGCATTTGGTACAATTGGTGTTTGTGATGGAATTGCAATGGGCCATACTGGAATGAAGTATTCATTAGCCTCTCGTGAAGTAATTGCAGATTCTTGCGAAGTTATGGGATTAGCTCATCCATTTGATGGAATGGTTTTTATTCCAAATTGCGATAAAATTGTTCCAGGAATGTTAATGGCAGCTGCTAGAATTAATGTTCCTTCAATATTTATTAGTGGTGGACCAATGTTATCATTAAATATAAATGGACAAGATTTAGATTTAAATAGTGTCTTTGAAGGTGTTGGAGCAGTTAAAGTTGGTAAAATGACAGAAGAAGAATTACAAGTTATTGAAAACAATGCTTGCCCAAGTTGTGGATCTTGTTCAGGAATGTTTACAGCTAATTCAATGAATTGTCTTTGTGAAGCGATTGGTATTGCTCTACCTGGCAATGGTACAATTCCAGCAGTTTATGCTGAACGATTTAGACTGGCTAAAGAAGCTGGAATGAAAGTAATGGAATTGGTAGAAAAAAACATAACACCTAGAGATATAATGACAAAAGAAGCTTTTATGAATTCACTTGCGGCAGATATGGCTTTAGGTTGTTCAACTAATACTGTTCTTCATTTACCAGCTATTGCCCATGAAGCAGGTATAAAAATCAATTTAGATTTAATAAATGAAGTGAGTTCTACCACTCCAAATTTATGTAGATTAGCTCCAGTTGTTGGTGGCTATCATATGCAAGATTTGTATGCAGCCGGTGGAGTGCAAGCAGTTTTACGAGAATTAGATAAAAAAGATATACTAAATACTGATTTAATAACGGTTACTGGATTAACTGTTGGTGAAAATATTTCTAAAGCTGTTAATAAGAATAATAAAGTTATTAGGGATATTGATTCACCTTATTCAAAAACAGGTGGTATCAAAATCTTACGTGGTAACTTAGCACCAGATGGTGGAGTTGTTAAGAAATCTGCTGTTGATGAAAAGATGCTAATACATCAAGGACCTGCTCGAGTATTTGACAGTGAAGAAGATGCAATAGAAGAAATATATGCAGGCAGAATTAATAAAGGTGATGTGATAGTCATACGCTATGAAGGACCAAAAGGTGGACCTGGAATGAGAGAAATGTTAGCTCCCACATCAGCTATAGCTGGAATGGGACTTGATAAAGATGTAGCTCTTTTAACAGATGGACGTTTCTCAGGTGCTACAAGAGGGGCATCAATTGGCCATATTTCACCAGAAGCTATGGATGGTGGTCCTATTGGATTAGTTAAAGAGGGAGATATAATTGCCATTAATATTACAGAAGGCACATTAGATATTAAAGTCAGTGATGAAGAACTAGCCATAAGGAAGCAAAATTTTGTACCAAATGAACCAAAAATTAAAACAGGGTATCTTGGTAGATATGCCAGAATGGTAACTTCTGCAAATACAGGTGCCATATTAAAATAGTGGAGGAAATATAATGAAATTAACGGGATCCCAAATATTTATTGAATGCTTAAAAGAATTGGAAGTAGATACCATCTTTGGTTATCCTGGTGGTGCAGTTCTTAATCTATATGATGAAATTTATAAAAACAAAGATAGTATAATGCATATTCGAACTTCTCATGAACAAGGCGCTGCACATGCAGCTGACGGTTATGCTAGAGCTACTGGTAAAGTTGGGGTATGTATTGCTACATCAGGTCCAGGAGCGACTAACCTAGTAACAGGTATTGCTACAGCTTATATGGATTCAGTACCTATGGTTGCTTTTACTGGACAGGTAGGAACAAATTTGTTGGGAAAAGACTCCTTCCAAGAAATTGATATAACCGGAATTACTACTCCCATAACTAAGCATAATTACATTGTGAAAGATGTAAAAAAATTAGCGAATATAATTAGAGAAGCCTTTGCTATTGCAAGTGAGGGTAGACCAGGTCCTGTATTAATTGATATTTGTAAAGATGTTACTGCTGCCACATGTGAATTTACCTCAAGTAAAGAAAACGAGCAGTACTATTTAAGTAAGCATAAAGGAATTAGTCATGAAATAGTGTCTGATGAACTTATTTTAAAAGCTGCCAAAGCTATTAATAAAGCTGAAAAACCATTTATCTATGCAGGTGGTGGTGTGTCTATTTCAAAAACACATAAATTACTTACAAAATTAGCTCATAAGGCGCGTATACCTGTGACAACTTCTATGATGGGGCTAGGAGCATTTCCATCTAGTGATCCACTAAATACTGGGTTAATCGGGATGCATGGGAATAAAGCTTCTAATTTAGCTGCCTCACAGTGTGACTTGTTGATTGCTATAGGTGCTAGATTCTCTGATAGAGTAATAAGTGATGTGAGTAAGTTTGCAAAACAAGCAAGTATCTTACACATTGATATTGATCCTGCTGAAATTAATAAAAACGTACAATCAACTATTTCTCTTGTGGGATATATAGATGATATTTTATCGAGACTGATAGACAAAATTGAAATCAAGGAAGAATCTGCTTGGGCAGAAAAAGTTAAGATGTGGAAAGTTAAATATCCACTAACATATATTGAAGATGGAAATGTAAAACCACAAGCAGTTATAAAGAGTTTTTTAAGACAAACAGATGGAGAGGCTTTAATTGTTACGGAAGTAGGACAGAATCAATTGTGGGCTGCTCAGTGGTATAAATATAAGTATCCTAGACAATATATTTCGTCTGGTGGTTTAGGTACAATGGGTTATGGTTTCGGTGCTGCTATTGGTGCTAAAGTTGGTTGCCCTGACAAAGTGGTTATTAACTTTGCAGGAGATGGTAGTTTTAGAATGAATCTTCAAGAAATTATAACTGCTATTAAACATAAAATTCCTGTCATAATTGCAATCTTAAATAATGGTACTCTAGGTATGGTTAGACAATGGCAAGATTTGTTTTATGAGAAACGTTTCTCACAAACTACTTTAGAAGAAGAACTTGATTATGCAGCTATTGCAAAAGCATTTGGTGCGATTGGAATAACAGTTACTAAACCTGAGCAAGTCGATGATGCAGTTAAGCAGGCATTAGCTGTAAAAAATGGCCCTGTGATTATTGATTTTAAGATTGATAAAGATGAAATGGTTTACCCAATTGTCCCACCTGGAGCTTCAATTGATAAGCTAATTACAGAATAGAAAATTTATGATAAAAAAATAATTTAAAAAGGTGTCATTATTTCTTGACACCCATATATGGCTATGTTACTATGTACAAGGTCGCAAAAAACGACTGGAAAAATTCTAAAAATTGTCTTGACATTACCCTTTGAAAAATGATAAGATGATTGAGCGCATTTTTTGACAAAAGCGCACTGAACCTTGAAAATTAAACAGTACACTTTGATAGTGTAGATCCCGTTAATTTTAATTAACAAATAACTAAAAGTAAATTTTGGAACACAAACAAGAAAAACACATGAACCGTTCAGCGGTTCTTGAAAAATATTTTTTTCGAGAGTTTGATCCTGGCTCAGGACGAACGCTGGCGGCGTGCCTAACACATGCAAGTCGAACGAGATATTTTCATTTGATTTTTTCGGAATGATTATGGAAATGGACAGTGGCGAACGGGTGAGTAACGCGTGGGTAACCTACCTTAAACAGGGGGACAACACCGGGAAACTGGTGCTAATACCGCATAGTTGATACCATGGCATCATGGAATCAGAAAAGGAGTAATCCGGTTTAAGATGGACCCGCGTCCAATTAGCTAGTTGGTGAGGTAACTGCTCCACCAAGGCGACGATTGGTAGCCGAACTGAGAGGTTGATCGGCCACATTGGGACTGAGACACGGCCCAGACTCCTACGGGAGGCAGCAGTGGGGAATATTGCACAATGGGGGAAACCCTGATGCAGCGACGCCGCGTGAAGGATGAAGGTTTTCGGATCGTA
>JAUUZE010000147.1 GCA_030590175.1 Clostridia bacterium | reverse complement strand
GCAGTCAATTGCATACATTCCTATGGGAATATAATCAGGGGTCTGTTTGTTTAATACCGCAAAAACGCTTTGTTTTGAATTCATCATTTATTTCTCCTGTATATGTTCTATTAAGGATATTATATCAACAAACAATTTGATTATCTATATAAAAATTGCATTATTGTATCATATATAGTTTATATATAAACAGCTATAGCACTGTTGTAGAAATTGGACACAGAGGAGATGTTTATCGGTAGTACACAGTATGCTATCTGGCTTAAATATAAAATTCCATTGTGTCCTTGATAAACGGTACACTTTATAACAATGTAACTGTTTTTCTAATTAATTGCTATTTTATAAGTCCTAAACACATAAATGTAACTATAATTCCATTTAAATGGTTAAATCTAACTATATTATTGACAAACTATCAAAAATTAAGTATATTTCTATTGTAGTAATAGTTTTGAGAGGTTACACAGTGGAATTAAATATTTTAGAATTAAGATTAGCAGGGTATGCTTATTTGCTAAACAAATTGGATCTTACAATAATACCAAACTGGCATAAGTCGTTAGTGTCATTAACTGGAACTCACCGAATTACCATTCGCGATGCTTTTATTGAGGAGGTTTATCCTGCAAAATACTGGCCAGGAGAAAAGCTTGGAGATCATCTAGAATTTGCGTTGAAGTATGATGGTGTAAATTTAAGCACTCTAAAACGTATATTTGAATCTATTTCTCAAACTGATATTACCGATTTTATTAAATCAAAACCAATAGGTAAATACACACGTAGAATTTGGTTTTTCTATGAATTTCTTATGGGAAAGCAACTTCCTATTGATGATATTACTAAGGGAAACTATATCAAAGCTTTAGAACCTGATAAGTACTACACCATTAAGTCTGGTATGAATTCAAAACGACATCGTGTTGTTGATAATCTTCTTGGCCCAAAAGAATTTTGTCCAATAGTCAGAAAAACAGATGAGCTTAAAAGAATGGATGCGATTAATTGGGAGGAAAAATGCGAAAATATCATAATGGAATATCCTATAGAATTACTCCATAGAGCATTGGGGTACCTATACAATAAGGAAACTAAATCATCTTTTGAAATTGAGCATATAAAACCAAATGCTTTACGTATTGAAAAATTTATTGCATTACTTGAACTTGCTGAAAAAAAAGACTTTTGTGATAAACCTTTACTTATTGAACTACAAAATAGAATTGTTGATCCAAGATTTAAAGATAGTCATTACAGAAATACACAAAACTATGTAGGTCAGGCTATTTCCTATCAAAAAGAAATTATTCACTACATTTGTCCAAAACCTGGTGATCTAACTGGTTTAATGGAAGGATTACTAATCTCACATAAACGTATGGTAAGTGGAGGTGTATCACCTGTTATTCACGCTGCAATAATATCATATGGTTTTGTTTTTATGCATCCTTTTGAAGATGGTAATGGACGAATACATCGATTTCTCATACACAATATTCTTTCGATTCAAGGTATGGTACCAAAAGGCTTAATGTTCCCAGTTTCAGCAGCTATGCTTAAGAATCCATCTAAATATGATGCTTCTTTAGAATCCTTTTCGCGTCCTTTATTACAATTAATTGAATATAAACTAGATTCATTAGGAAAAATGACTATATATAATAAAACTGCATGTTGGTATCAATATATTGATATGACAATACAGGTAAAAACTCTGTTTGATTTTATAGAAAAAACTATATCTGAAGAACTTGTTGAAGAACTTAACTTCCTTATGAATTATGATAAAACTAAAAAAGCAATTCAGAATATTATTGATATGCCTGATCGATTGATTGATTTATTTATACACCTTTGTCTTCAAAACAATGGCGAACTTTCTGTTAAAAAAAGATCTTCACATTTTAAGTTTTTAACAGATAATGAACTTGTAGAAATGGAACAAGTTGTTAAAGATGGATATATTAATAAAAATTAATGAAGGGTGTAAATTGAATTAAAGGGTACTTTGAGAAGTCTCTTTCTCTACATATATTATATCAAATTTAGCTAATAATTAATAGACTGTTAATTCCACATTTTTATTGCTATTATTTAAGCACGGCATTTAATTAGGGGGTAATTCTGTGAAGGAATATCAAGGAATACAAAATCTTTTGTTTTTTTTGGAGTTGGTTTTAAAAAGTAAAGTATCGCGAAAATTATGTTAATTGCTAAAAAACGATTAGAGTAGTTTATTAACTTGTCAAACATATGTTTGTATGTTAATATTTGTATAATAGTAATAAATTAGATTTATTTTTAGGGAAATTATAGGTAAATATGAATAAAAAAAGCAGTAAAATATCTTTTATTGAAATAATAAAGACATTAATTAAACTCTATAGTTTAGTAAGAAAGCATATGCCATATGGTATTATCAGATGGGCTGGTGGCATAGCAAGTGCTTCTATTGGAGTTATTAGTGGATGGGTAATGGGGCAGACATTAGATGTGGCACTTAATGGCGACATGGATAGATTCTATCAATTTTTAATATATGTTGCAGTATTTATTGTAGCTAGAGGAGTAACAAACTTCATCAATCCATATTTTGGAAACAAATTTGCTGTAAAAGCTGGTAATCATTTATCTAGGTTATGTATTTCAAAGATTAATAATTTAAAGATTAATTATTATGAAGATAAACACACAGGAGATTCCATAAGTATTTTAGTTAGTGATATAGAAAAACTTTCAAGTTTTTTTCCTAACTTTCTTGCAGGTAGTGTAAGTTTCATGCCTACGATGTTTATCTTTGGGTTAGTTCTATCACTTAGAATGTCATGGGAACTTACATTAATTGCTTCAGCTATTGTTCCACTAATTGGTTGGATAATGATGAAAGTAGCTAAACCAATTAAGGAAGCTTCAAGTAATGTTCAAGAAGCAACTGCAAAATACAATTCTTATCTTAGAGATTTTGCAGAAGGTGTTATTACATATAAATCATTTAACATGTCTAAAATACATGGTAAAAAGTTTGAACAATCATGTGGAATGATAAATAAAGAAAACATTAAAATCAGTAAAAAAAGAGCATTTTCTGATGTAATTGGTTTTCTAGGATTTTTCTTACCAGAAATAGTTGTATATTGCTTTGGTGGTATTTTTATTGTACAAGGTAAAATGACTATTGGAGAAGTATATGCATTCTCATATATATTTGGAAGAGTGAGGCACATAATAAGAAGACTTCCAAGTGACTATTCACAATTGTTAGTTGACATGGGAATTGCAAAAAGAGTACTAGAAGTATTAGATACACCTGATGAGAGAAAAGATGGTGAAAATCTTTATGATATTAATCAACAAAGTGTATTATCCATGGAAAAAGTAGAATTTAACTATGTTGAAGATATTTCTATTTTGTCTAATATTACTTTTAACGTGAAAAAGGGAAGCAAGGTAGCACTTGTTGGAGTTAGTGGAAGCGGAAAAACAACTATAAATAAACTTTTTCTAGGGTTCTATGAAAACTACAAAGGATTAATAAAAATATGCAATTATGATCTTAATAAGTGGAATCTTGAAGATTTAAGAAAACATATAAGCGTGGTTAATCAAGAAGTATATTTATTTAATAGCTCCATAATGGAGAATATAAGATATGGAGCAATTGATGCTAGCGATGAGCAAGTAATAAAAGCTGCTAAGAATGCATATGCTGATGAATTCATTATGGAAACAAAAGAAGGTTATGAAACTATACTTGGAGAACGAGGAATGAGCCTATCAGGTGGGCAAAGACAAAGGATAGCAATTGCACGTGCTATGTTAAAAGATGCACCCATTTTACTATTAGACGAACCAACTAGTGCACTAGATACAAAAGCTGAGCATTATGTGAAACTAGCTTTAGAAAAGTTAGAAGAAGGAAAAACTGTATTTGTTATTGCACACAGACTTTCTACTATTGAAAATTCAGATAAGATAGTTCTAATAGAAAAAGGAAAAGTAATAGAAGAAGGTAATCATGATACTTTGATTAAAGCCGGTGGTAGATATAGTGAAATATATTTAAAACAAGTTACTTTGCAGGAGGCTTAAATGATTAAAAAAATATTAGAACTAACTGATAATAAAATAAAGAAAGTCCTTATTTTTATGGTTATACTTGGTATCTTCCAAGGTTTTATTATGGTGTTATTCTCCGATTCTTTTAAATCGTTAATAGATTATTTTATTAATTTTGAAAAGGAAATGTTAACAAGAGTTTTAATTGAAGTGGGTTTACTTACAGCTCTTATTGTTATTTTAGAACCAATACTAGTAATTAAAAAAGCAGCTATTATTGAAGAGTGTATGCAACACTTAAGGGTGAAATCATATAATCATGTTAGAAAATTACCAGTTGCATATTTTGATAATCATCATAGTGGTGATTTAATATCTAGAATGAATAAAGATATTGAATCTACAAAAGATGTAATTAGGGGAGT
>JAUUZE010000167.1 GCA_030590175.1 Clostridia bacterium | reverse complement strand
CATTAGCACCTCATTGGATTTATAGTGTTGAGCAGATAAATCAATTATTTGGCAACCTTGAAAACATAGTTGACTTACCCATAAATACTTATCACACTACAAAGAAAAAAGGGGACTTAACACATTACGGTGATCAATTGTTATGGCTATTACAATTTTTAAAAAGGAATGGTACCTTTGATAAAGAATTGTTTATTAAATTTTGGGCAGAGAAAATGACACATTACCAAGGATATATTGATCATGCATCAAGAGAATCATTAAATAGGATAATACACGACAATAATGAAGGAGGATATTCTTCAGATATGTCAGGGGCTGTAATGATTGGTCCATTGATTTATTTTAATAAAGGAAACATAAATAATTTATTAAAAGATGTTAAAGAAAAAATATGTATTACTCATAATCAGCTGCAAGTCGTTGAAACAGGACATTTTTTAACAGAAATAATAGTAGAAATTCTAAAAGGACAAACACCTATTAATGCTATTATGTTTTATATGATGAAAATAGAATCAAATGATTTTCTTAAAATGTCTTTTGAGAAAGCAAAAACAATGATTAAAGAACCACCACAGATAGCAGTTGTAAAACTAGGACAATCTTGTGGTATAGGAAGTGCTTTACCTTCAACTCTTTATTTGTTGCTTAAATATCAGGATAATTTTAAGAATGCCTTAATTGAAAATGCAAAAGCAGGTGGTGATTCGGCAGCTAGAGGAATAATGATTGGGACAATCTTAGGAGCTTATCATGGAGTTGATGGTATACCTAAAAAATGGTTAAATGATATGAATATCCATAGTAAATTACTTCGATTATTAAGTTAATGTTTAATTCTTTTAAATAGTGTGTATATATTTTATAACATAGTAGAAAGGAGATTGTGTTATGAAAAAGAAAAAAGAAAAAATATGGGACATAGTCACATATAACGATATCATATTATTTTCATTATAGAAGATAATTTATATAGAAGCCAGAGTCTCATACTCTGGCTTTTTTGTTATAATTTAACAATAGATGAAATCTTATAATCGCTTAGTTTGTCACGACCATGTAAAAACTCTAGTTCAATAAATACAGCAATACCAACTACTTCACCACCCATTTTTTCAACTAACTTAATAATAGCTTCTGTAGTACCACTTGTAGCCATTAGATCATCTACAATGACAACCTTCTGTCCTTTACTAATTGCATCTTCATGTATTTCTAAAATAGAAGTTCCATATTCTAATTCATATTCAACAGAGACTGTTTTATAAGGCAATTTTCCTTGTTTTCTAATGGGAATAAATCCTTTGTTTAATATATATGATAGTGGAACACCAAAAATAAAACCTCGTGCTTCTGGTGCTACAATAACATCAAAATCACCAAAATCATTGGTAATAGTTTCCATTTGATTAATAGCTTCTTTCAAGTATGTTGCATCTTGTAAAACAGTGGTAATATCAATATAATCAATCCCTTCTTTTGGGAAGTCCATGACATGTCTAAGTTTTGAAGTTAAATCCATAATCGTACTCCTTATATCTAAGTTACTTACTATATATCCATATTAATATTTTATCATATTATCCTCATTGGTTAAAGATATAAATGAGTAAGAATTTCGTGATATAATAGTAATATCTACTATTAAAATTAGGAGGAATATTATGATACCAACACCACATATACAAGTTGATCAACAAGGAATTATTGCAGAAACAATTTTATTACCAGGAGATCCATTAAGGGCTAAGTTTATTGCGGATACATACCTTGATGATGTTGTTCAGTTTAATACTATAAGAAATGCTTTTGGGTATACAGGAACTTATAAAGGTAAAAAAATATCAGTTATGGGAACTGGGATGGGAATGCCTTCTATTGGAATTTATTCTTATGAACTAATTCATTTTTATGGAGTAAAAAACTTAATCAGAGTGGGCTCATGTGGGGCATTTCAAGAAAATCTTAAATTATATGACATTATTATTGGAATGGCAGCATCTACTAATTCAAATTTTCAGTCTCAATATGCATTACCAGGAGTTTATTCACCAACAGCATCATGGGAATTACTTAGTAAAGCTGTTACAGTAGCTAATGCTAAAAATACACCTGTTCATGTGGGAAATATCTTATCATCAGATATATTTTATGATGACGATAGAGATTCTTGGAAAAAATGGGCAAAATTAGGTGTGATGGCAGTTGAAATGGAAGCAGCCGCTCTATATATGAATGCAGCACGTGCAGGTGTAAATGCTTTATGTATATTAACCGTATCTGATTCATTGGTAACCCATCAAGTGACAACTTCTGAGGAACGTCAAAAATCATTTACTAAAATGATGGAAATTGCCTTAGAATTAGCATAAAAAAATAGGAGGGTGTTATGAGAAAAACAAAAGTAATCTGTACTCTAGGGCCAGCAACTGAAGGAATTATTGAACAATTAATGAAAAATGGAATGGATGCAGCCCGTTTTAATTTTTCACATGAAACTCATAAGATTCATCAGGAACGAATTAATGAAGCAAAGCTGGCTAGGGAAAAATTAAATATACCAATTCCATTTATTATTGATACCAAAGGACCTGAAATGAGAATTGGTCAAATGTCAAAAAAGGTTAACCTTATAAAAGGTAATAAATTCATCTTGTTAAATAAAGAAGAGATGGGTAATGAAAAACAGGTTACAATATCTAATAAAAACTTGTTTAAATGTGTTACCCCAGGAAAAGAAATATTTATTGATGATGGAAAAATCCGATTAGAGGTTGCTAAGGTAGAAAATAAGGACATTCACTGTATCGTCACTTCAGGAGGTATGGTATCAAGTCGTAAAGGTGTTAATATCCATGATTGTGAAACAGGATTACCATTTATTACAGATAGAGATATTAGTGACATAGAATTTGCCTTAAAAAACGATTTTGACTTTATTGCATTATCATTTGTTAGAAATGCTAGCGACATATATAAAGTTAGAAATATTTTAAAGAAGAAATATAAAGAAAATGTTAAAATCATTTCTAAAATTGAAAATGAAGAAGCTGTAAAAAACATTGATGAAATTATTGATGCCTCTGACAGTATTATGATTGCTAGGGGAGATTTAGGAATTGAATTACCTATAAGCCAAGTACCTGTGATTCAAAAAAAATTGATTAAGAAATGCTATAGTTCTGCAAAACCTGTTATTGTGGCAACACAAATGCTAGAAAGCATGTGTGATAATCCATTACCAACTAGAGCAGAAGTTTCTGATGTTGCTAATGCTATTTATGATGGAACAAGCGTGGTTATGTTATCAGGAGAAACTGCTGCAGGAGATTTTCCAATTGAATCACTACAAATGATGGTAAAAGTAATTAATGATACAGAAAAAGACATTAACTATAAAACACGATTTAATTTAAATAGTTTTGATAATGTTGAAAAAAATGTATTAAACATTATTAGTAAATCATCAGTAGTTGCTTCTTTTGAAATAGATGCAAAAGCAATTGTAGTTCCTACAAGGACAGGAAATTCTGCTAGAATGTTATCAAGTTTCAGACCAGCTAGCCCAATTATTGCTATTACAGTTAAACCTATAACACAGCGACAATTAAATATGTCTTGGGGTATTAGGCCAATGCTTAGTAAGTTTATAGGTGAACAGAAAAAGTTATATGAAAATACTATGGTATTAGCTGAAGAGAGTAAATTAGTTAAACAAGATGACATAGTTGTGTTAACAGGAGGAATCCCTACTGGAAGTGAGGGAAAAACAAACATGATAAAATTACACCGTATAGGAGATAAGGTT
>JAUUZE010000099.1 GCA_030590175.1 Clostridia bacterium | reverse complement strand
ATTAAGAATATGAATGATGATTTAGTCATTGGATATGATATTATGCAATTATCATCAAAGCAAAAGCATACCTTTGTTTTACACGAGGAACATGCAACGATTAATTGGCAAGTGTGTTGTAAAATTGGACCATATAATTTTAGAAAAGAAACAATGGAATATATTGAAAAAACTATTATGCAGTTTATTGATGCTAAAGTGACTCCCATTTTTTTAGACGAAGTTGGCCAATTAGAATTAGATGGATTGTGTTTTGATAAAATTTTAAGAGAATTAGCAAAAAGAGAAATTGAACTATATATAACTGTTAGAGAAGATTTAGTGGAAAAAATAATTAAAAAGTATAATTTTAAGAATAAGCATATTATAAGAGTTTGATAATTTAAGAAAAGGAGTATATTTGTTCGATTTAGCTATTATGAATGGTGAAATATATATTGAAGGTAACTATATTATAAGTAATATATATATTAGTGATGGCAAAATTAGCAAAATATCCAATCAAGTTTTAAAAAGTAAAGAAGAATATAATGGGCAAGGGAAAAAAATATTTCCAGGATTTATTGATCCCCACGTACATTTTGAATTACAAGGGGGTAAATATAAATCAATTGATAATTTTTATTCAGGTTCAGTTAGTGCAGCTTATGGTGGAATAACTACATTTATTGATTTTCTAGATCCTGCTTCTTCTGCTCTGGAATTAGAAAAAGCGTATGTAAAAAGAAGGACATTAGCTAAGAAAAGTGTAATTGATTATGCTTTTCATGCAACAGTAGCAAATCCTAAAAATGAAGTTTTAAAAATTGTTACTAAGATGAAGAGCTTAAATATACCAACAGTTAAATTATTTACTACTTATTCTGAGTCAAAAAGAAGGACTTATGATGAAGAAATTATTAAGTTACTTAAATTATCAAAAGAAAAACAATTTATTGTTCTAGCACATATTGAAAATGATGATTTAATTAATATGAATAAAAAACAAAAGTTATGTGATTTACCAATAGCACGTAGTTCTCAGGCTGAAACAAGTGAAGCCATTAAATTAGCTAAGTATACTAAGGAGTATGATGGATCGTTATATATGGTTCATGTAAGTAGTGGAAACACTATAAAAGCATTAAAAGATGATTTTAATGATATTATAAATAGCGATTTTTATATTGAAAGTTGCCCCCATTATTTTACTTTTAATAATGATATATATAATGATGAAAAAGGACATCTATACTCAATGGTTCCTCCCCTTAGAAAACCAGAAGAGGTTGCATTACTAAAGAAAATGTTTGATTATGTTAATACTATTGGAACAGATCATTGCCCTTTTACAATGAAAGAAAAACAACAAGAGAAATTAGTGAATATTCCAATGGGGATTGGTGGAGTGGAGCATTCATTTAATATTATGTATAATTTATTTAAAGAAAAGGTCGTTGATAAAATGACTATAAATCCTGCAAAAATATTTAATCTTTACCCTAGAAAAGGGGTATTACTTGAAGGGTCTGATGCAGATATAGTTATTTATAATCCAGCAAAGAAACATACAATTACAGATGATCATTCATTGTGTGATTATTCGGTATATAAGGGACAACAGGTAGGTGGACAAATTGAATCAACAATTGTTCGTGGAAATTTTGTAGTTAAAAAAGGAATTTTTATTGGTGGAATTGGTGAATATTTAAGATGAATGTAGGAGAATTAAGAATGTATGCTTTAGTGAATGTAAGAATATGTGACTTTAATCAATATAGAGAAAATGTATATATCCTTTTTAATGAGAAAATAATTAAAATTGGTGACATGTCCACATTTAATGATAATGGATATAAAATAATTGAGGGTAATAATCAATTAGTAATGCCTTCATTAGTAGTAGGACATACTCATGTATATTCAACATTTGCCAGAGGATTAGCATTACCTTTTAATCCTACAAATTTTCAAGAAATATTAGATCAATTATGGTGGAAGATAGATAGACACTTAGATTATGATGATATTTATTATAGTGGAATTGTTAGTGGTGTAGATTATATAAAAAACGGTGTAACAACAATAATTGACCACCATGCAAGTGGTGTTGCTATTAAAGGCTCATTGGATACCTTGAAAAAAGCTATATGTACTGATGTGGGAATGAGAGGAATCTTTTGTTTTGAAACAAGTGAT
The DNA here is from genome assembly GCA_030590175.1 of Clostridia bacterium. Lineage (GTDB taxonomy): Bacteria > Bacillota > Clostridia > DUPQ01 > DUPQ01 > JAFGUQ01. The sequence continues at coordinate 5,437 of JAUUZE010000099.1, read as the reverse complement.
CGTTTCGATGTGAACCAATGTATTGAAGAGAATCTAAATTTTATTAATAATAATCGCGAAAAAAATTGTGTAGGATTATTTGGAATGCATGCGTCATTATCTTTATCTGAAGATACATTGGAAAAGATTAGCCATGTTATTAGCGATATACCTATCCATATTCATGTAGCAGAGAGTGAACTAGATCAAGAAAACTGTATGAGTAATTATGGAGAGCGTGTAGTGGAGCGGTTGAATAGACATAAATTATTAAATAAAAATTCGATATTATCCCATTGCATTCATATTAATGATAAAGAAGGAGAAATTATTTTTAAAAGTGGTTGTTATGTTGCTCTAAATGTTTCTTCTAATATGAATAATAGTGTGGGACTACCAGATTATTCATTATTTAAAAAACTGGGCATTAAATGTTTAATTGGAAATGATGGTTTATCAAGTGGAATAACTACAGAATATCAAAATCTTCTATATAGTATGCATCATAAACTAAAATCTCCAACTGCTTTTAATTTATCTGATTTAATTAATATTATTGATAATAATTACGAGTATGTAAGTAAAATTTTAGGAGTTAAACTTGGCAGGATAGAAGTTGGATATGAAGCTGATATGTTATTGTTTCAATATAATCCCCCCACACCTATTGATAAAAGTAATGCTTTTGGTCATTTGTTTTATGGTTTGTTTAATAGTTTTAGACCTAAACATGTGTGGTGTCAGGGAAAACAAATTCTAAAAAATTATAAAATAAATAATTTACTAGAAAAAAAATATAAAAAGTCTAAAAATGTAGCAAAAAAATTATGGGAAACGATAAAAAAAGGAGATATGTAAAAATGAAATTGCAAACACAATTTGATGGATTAATATTAAAAAACCCACTAATGCCTGCAGCTGGGCCATTGACAGGAGATCTGGAGAAATTAGAGTTTATTTTAGAACAAGGTGTTGGAGCTTTGGTAACAAAAACAATATCAACAACAGCGGCAATTGTGCCTAGACCTTGTATTTATGGTGATAGAGATTATGTTATGAACTCAGAGTTATGGTCAGAATATACAAAAGAAAAATGGATTGATGAATTTCTTCCTGAATTTTCAAAAAAATGTAATGTTCCACTAATAGTTAGTGTTGGATATTCAAAAGAAGATATGGAAATATTAATACCATTGCTTGATAGATTTGCTGATGCATTTGAAGTATCAACTCATTATGTTGGAAGTGACTTAACTGTAATCGCGGAAACAGTTAGAACAATAAGAAAGCATACTAATAAGCCATTTTATATGAAAATTAGTCCTCATATTCCTAATCCAGTACTCTTTGCAAAAACTATTAAAGAGGCAGGCGCAACAGGAATTGCTGCTATTAATTCATTAGGACCTACAATGAAAATTGATATTAATAATAAAGCTATTGTATATGGAAATGATAAAGGGTTTGCATGGACTTCAGGTCCTGCTATAAAGAATTTAGCATTAGCAACAGTATATTTGATAAAAAAAGAGATGCCTGATTTTACAATAATTGGTGTAGGTGGTATAAAAAGTGCAGATGATGTAATTGAATTTTTACTTGCAGGAGCAGATGGAGTTCAAATGTTATCTGCAGCTTTATTAAAGGGGAAAACACTATATTCAAAAATCATAAGAGATTTACCAAGTGCTTTGGACAAATATGGATTTAGTAGTATAGAAGAAGTGAAAAAAACACGTCTTAAAATAGAAACAAGCTATATTCCTAAATTGCCAAAACTTTATGAAGAAAAATGCACAAAATGTATGCTCTGTGTGAAAATATGTCCATACTTTGCCATTGAGTTTAAAGATAAAATTACTTTTGATAAAGATAAATGTTTTGGGTGTGATTTATGTATTTCAAAATGTCCTACGAGAGCTATTTACTAGAGGGAAGGAGAAATTGTGTCTAATATAAGCAAAGCTATAGAAAAAGTTGATAGTGAAGAAAAAATGGCTGGAAAAGCTAAATATATCAACGATATATCATATAATGATATGCTTTTTGCAATGACTTTAAGGGCTAGCGAGTCAAAAGCTAAGATTATAAAAATTACATATCCTAAAATACCAAAAGGTTATACTATTGTAGATTATAATGATATTCCTGGGAAAAACTTTGTAAAGATTATTTATGAAGATATGCCTATATTTGCAAAAAAGGAAATTAACTATTATGGTGAGCCCATATTACTTGTTGTGGGTGAAGACAAAGCAATTATTAGTGATATTATAAATAATATTCATGTTACATATAAGGTGCAAACTCCTTCATATGAATTAAAGAATAGTGTAATATATTATGAATTTGAAAAAGGAAAGGCAAAAGAAATATTTAAAAATGCAAAAAAAATAATTCACTTTGATTATTCCACAGGGTACCAAGAGCATGTATATATTGAACCACAAGGGCTTATAGGACTATACGAGCCAGATAAAATTACTATAATAGGTTCTATGCAATGTCCTTACTATATAAAAAATGCAGTAATGCAAGCCCTAAATAGTGGTGAAAAAGGTGTGCGGGTGAAACAGGCTACAACAGGAGGAGCATTTGGTGGGAAAGAAGAATTTCCTTCACTTATTGCATGCCAGATAGCAGTTGCAGTTTTAAAAATAAAAAAACCAATAAAATTAATATATGATAGAGAAGAAGATATGGAGTTCACTACCAAAAGACATCCTTCAAATATAAAATTACAAGCAGCTATTGGAATAAATAATGAAATTCAAGCTATAAAAGCTTATGTTGCTTTAGATAGTGGCGCCTATATTGGATTATCAGGAGTTGTTTTACAGCGAGCAATGATTGCCTCAAGTGGCGTATATACCATTGACAACATAGAAGTAGCAGGAGATGTATATGAAACCAATACAGTTCCAAATGGAGCTTTTAGAGGATTTGGTGCGCCACAAATGATGTTTGCAATTGAAATGTTTATTAACCACATTGCAAGCGAACTAAAATTAGATCCATTTACTTTACGGAATAAGTATTTAGCTAAACAAGGGGACATAACTTCAACAGGTGGTAAATTCAGAGATGTAATAATTATGGACGAGATGATAAAAAAAGTTATGAAAATGTCAGATTATAAAAAGAAATATTTAAAATATTCAAAGAAAGATAATTATAAAGGAATTGGTATGTCTTGGTTCTTACATGGATGCGGATTCACAGGAAGTGGCGAGCAAAAACATATTAAAGCGCTGGTAAAACTTAGAAAAGAAAAAAACAATTTTGTGACAATACTAGTAGCTAGTGTTGACATGGGACAAGGTATACAAACAACATTAAGAAAAATTGTTGCTAATATTTTACAAATACCAGTTAAGAAAGTTATATATAATAATCCTGATACAGATTTAGTACCTGATTCAGGACCTACAGTAGCTTCGCGTACCATAATGATTGTAGGTGGACTAGTGGCACAAGCTGCTAAGTTGTTAAAAGAACAATGGATAGATGGTAAGGAAATTACTATTGCAAAGAGATATAAACAACCTAAGCACATAAAATGGGATGAAGAGAATTTAAGAGGAGATGCTTATCCTGCTTATTCTTGGGGTGTTAATGTTGTTGAGGTTGTTGTTAATCCAATAACATATCAGGTTGAATTAATTGGTATATGGGAAGTATATGATGTTGGAAAAGCAATTGATGAACGAATAGTTTTAGGGCAAGCAGAAGGTGGAGTATTACAAGGAATCAGTTATGGAATGTTAGAGGTAATGAAAAATGTAAATGGTCGTATACAGCAAAAAAACATAACAGATTATATAATACCTACATCGTGTGATAGTGTAAATATTGAAACTGTATTTATTGATAATCCTTATCTTTTAGGACCATATGGAGCAAAGGGAGCAGGAGAGTTAACACTTATTGGAGGAGCACCTGCTGTGGCATTGGCAATAGAAAATGCAATAAATAGGAGGGTTACTAAAATACCAGTGACACCTGAGTATATTATGGAGTTGATAGATTATGGCGAAAATTAAATTTACTTTAAATGGAAAAGAAATAAATATTACGATAGACCCTACTGCTAGATTACTTGATATACTACGAGATCAATATGGTCTTGTAGGAGTTAAAGAAGGTTGTGGTGAAGGAGAATGTGGCGCTTGTGCAGTTCTAATTAATGAAGTAATAATCAATTCATGTATTGTTCCCATGGGAACTATTAATAATAAATCGATTGTTACAATTGAAGGGTTTAGCGAAACAAAGAGATATGAAGTTATTAGAAAAGCATTTGAAGATGAAGGGGCTGTTCAATGTGGATTTTGTACACCTGGAATGATTATTGCTTCAGAGTCGTTACTTAATAATAATCCACATCCTACTGAAGAAGAAATAAGAATAGGTCTTTCTGGAAACTTATGTAGGTGTACAGGATATAATATGATTGTTAAAGCAGTAAAAACTGCATCAAAAAGGGGGGAAGGTCTTTGGTAAATTCATATATTCCTAAAACATATAAAGAAGCACTAAATTTATTAGCACAAAATGAATTGCTAATTATTGCAGGTGGAACTGATTTAATGGTGAAGTTTAAAAGTATTAGTGGTCTATTGCCAAAATTTAAAAAAGATATGCTTTTTATATCACATTTAGCTGAACTAGATTTTATAAAAAAAGAGAAAAATTCCATTCATATTGGAGCAAATGTTACACTAGAGAAAGTTCTTAATTCAAAACACACACATTATTTACTTAAAAAGGCCTTACTAATAATGGCATCTCCAGCCATAAGAAATATGGGAACAGTAGGTGGTAATATTGTAAATGCTTCACCAGCTGGTGATACATTACCAGTGTTATATGTACTAAATACAAAAATTGTTGTGGAAAGTTTGGATAATAAAAGAATTATACCCATTGAAGATTTTATTGTTGGACCTTCAAAAACAATTTTAAAAGAAAATGAACTAGTAAAGGAAATAATAATTGAAGATAAATCATTTGATTATATGGTTTTTGAAAAAATAGGTACTAGACAAGCTGATGCCATTTCAAAGATATCATTTGCAGCTGTTACTAATATAAAAAATAGTAATATTAGTGATTTTAGAGTATCATTTGGTGCAGTAGGTCCTAGAATAGTAAGAGAGAAAGAACTTGAAAAAAAAGTTATTGGAGTAACAATTGATGAATTAAATGGTATGTGTAATTTAATTTGTGATAACTATTCTAAATTTATTACTCCTATTGATGATCAGAGATCTTCTGCAATTTATAGAAAAAAAGTAGCCCTTAATTTATTAGAGGAATATATAAAAAGCATTAAGTGATATAATAAGAGAAAAAGAGAGAGTAAAATGATTGGCGAAAAAATAAGAAAAAAACGATTAGAGTTAAAAATGAACATGAAAGAGTTAGCACAGAGGACTAGCCTTTCAGTGGGTTTTAT
>JAUUZE010000148.1 GCA_030590175.1 Clostridia bacterium | reverse complement strand
TTAATGTATACACAAGCAAAGTATTAAACAAACATAAGCACTTTTAAAAGTAGTGCTTATGTTGTTGGAAATTCAGGACATTTTCATATGTGGTTGACATCATAAATTTTTATGTTTTTTTATTATCTATTTAGTGGTTTTCTAATTGCAAAAGATGATTATATATTTTTGATAGAGACCCACACATTTTATAAACAGCTTCGTGCTTAATTAGACCACATATATTCGCTTCATCAAAGGCTTCTTTTTTATCTAATAAATTAGCTACCCTATCTACTTCTTTTTTAATAATAACCATTTCATCAACAATTTCAGGTTCTTTTTCTTCAAGAGATCTCATCACCAAAGCGAGATGATAATGGTTTAAATCTCTAACTTCTAATATGACACGTGAAAAAACTTTTACATCTTTTCTTTTTTTCTTTTCACTTCGTAAATCTGTAATATGCCCAAAAACATAGTTTATATCACCAAAAATTAGTGGCATCTCCCTTTTTAATATTTTCAACTGTACAATATCATGACTTTTCATATGCATGATATATCTCTCCATTAATGAAGAGGTTTGTTCTAATAAAAATACTATTCGCTTTCTTATCATAGATTTATAAAATATTAAAGAAAATAAATAGTTTAGAACAATTGCAATGAGTACTCCGGCACCTAGAGATAAAAACCTAAGTTGTAAAGTAATTAGCATACTTGGGTCACCTGCAGTTGTATATTGTATTACCTGTGTCATATAAATCGAGGTAAACATAGCTACTGGTAAAATGCTTTTCCAATCAATTAATAGTGATACATACATTGTTAATGCCATGGCGATTGGTACTGTAATAAAATTAATCCCAAATATTCCAACAATTAATGCTGTACAAATTCCACCAACTAGTGATGCTTTTATCTGGGTTAGCCCACTTTTTATACCTGTTGTATTAACCGGTTCTAATGCTAACATCATACCAAAAAGTAGCGAAATCATATCTCGGCCAATGAAAGAATGAGTTTCAAAAAGCACATATCCTATGAGTACTCCTAAAAAGCCTTTCAGTATATATAAGTGGGAGTCAAATAATCTAGCCTCCCTATTTAACCATAATTTAGAAAATATTTTTTTTATCATTTTATTATCCTTTTAATTCTTTTATCAGATTAATTACTAACTCATTGGGTACCTTCACACTCCCTAATTCTACACCCTCTTTGTTTTCTCCATGGAAATCAGATCCACCAGTCATTAGTAATTTATTTTTTATAGCCACTTCTTTATATTTTTTTTCATGGTGTTCTTTATGATCACAATGATATACTTCAATTCCTTTTAAACCATATGTTAGAAATAACGATAGTGCTTTTTCAAACAAACCACTTTCTTCTAAATAAACAGGATGAGCCAAAACCGGAATACCTCCTGCTTTAAGAATTTCTTTAATGGCACTTTCTGGTGTGGTCTTTTCTCGTTTAATATAAATATCTTTTCTTAATAGGATTTTATTAAAAGCATCACTTATATCATTACAATATCCTTTTTCAATAAGTATTTTAGCAATATGAGGTCTACCTGGTGTTCCTCCATTTGCTTTTTTCATAACTTCTTCAATGGTTATTTCAAACCCAGCATATTGTAAGTTCTTAATCATCTGTTCATTACGCTGAAATCGCTTTTGTAAGATCCAATCAAAATAGTGATTAATATTTTTATAATTATCAGGTCTAAAGTAACCAAGAATATGGGTTTCCATTTCCTCATAATCTGTTCCTAATTCAACAGCAGGTATAATAGTTACTCCATATTTTTTACCTACTTTTAAGGCTTCTTCTATCCCATTAACAGTATCATGGTCAGCAATTCCCAAATGTGTAATTCCCAAGTTAGCGGCTTCTTTTACAATCAAAGCAGGTGATAAACTTCCATCGCTAGCTGTAGTATGAACATGTAAATCAATCATTTTTTACCTCTTTTATAATTTCAGCGAAGGCTGAGCATTTAATGACATATCTGAAAAATCGTTATTTATGTATTGGTAATAAGCAAAAGATCCAATCATGGCTGCATTATCAGTACAATATTTAATTGGTGGATAATGTACTATTAAGCCCTCTTTTTGACAAGCTTTATTCATTTCACTTCGCAAATATGTATTTGCAGCAACTCCACCTGCTAAGACTATGGTGTCTAGTTTCATGGTCTTTGCTGCTAATAAAGTGTTTTTAATTAATACGTCACTTACAGCTTTTTGAAATGAGGCACATATATCTTCAATAATAACCGGTTCGTTTTTTTGTATACGTTGATTTACATAATTTAGCACCGATGTTTTCAATCCTGAAAAACTAAAATCATATGGATTATCACTAAATTTACTTCTAGGGAAATTAATAGCTAATGGATTTCCTTTTTTAGCCATTTCATCAACTTTTGGTCCACCAGGGTAGCCAAGTCCAAGAGCTCTAGCGATTTTATCAAAAGCCTCTCCCGCTGCATCATCCCTTGTTCTACCTAAAGTAACAATTGTTGTATAGTCTTTTACATGAAGTACATGTGAATGGCCTCCTGATACTAACAAACAAATAAATGGTGGTTTAACTGTCTTATTACCAATAAAATTAGCAGCAATATGTCCATGCAAATGATTTACACCAATAAGTGGTTTTTTAAGAGCATAGGCTAATCCTTTAGCGGCCTGAATACCAACTAACAAGGCACCTACTAAACCTGGCCCTTTAGTAACAGCAATTGCATTAATTTCACAATTAGCTTTAGCAATTGCTTCATTTATAACAGGAATAATTAATTCTACATGTTTTCTAGAAGCAATCTCAGGAACTACTCCACCATATTTACTAAATAATTCTGCTTGTGAAGCAATAATATTTACAAGTTCTTTTCTACCATCTTGTATTATAGCGCAAGCTGTTTCATCACAACTGCTTTCAATGGCAAGAATATTTACACTCATTTAAAAAATCCTTTCAAAAAAGTGGCCAATAAATAACTGGTCAATTAATACAAATAATGATAAGGCAAAAACATAATAAGAAAAATAATGTAATTTCCCTTTCATAACTAATTTAACAAATAATTTAATAGCAAAAAAGCCGAACAATCCTGCAAAAAACATACCAATAATAATAGGTAATATCTCAATTGTTCCAATTCCTACTTTATACACATCATATAACTCTAATATAAATCCACCAGCAATAACTGGAATGGACATTAAAAAGGCAAACTTTATGGCCAATTCTTTTTTTAATTTTCTACTTAATGATGTAGCCATGGTCATTCCTGAACGAGAAACCCCTGGAACAATAGCTATTGCTTGTGCTAAACCAATTAATAATGCATCTATCCATTTCATATTTGTAATGTCATTTTTCCCAATTGTTATTTTTGATGTAATTAACAAAACAATCCCTGTAATTAAAAAACCTATTCCAAGTGAAATCCCTGAATTATTCAGTCCTTCAAAAAAATCTTTAAATAAAATACCAACTATAACTGCGGGAACCATGGAAATTAATATTAACCCTGACATTTTACAAAATGTCTTTTTAAGTATTTTTACTACTTCACTCCAGAAAGCAATAATTACTGCAATTAGTGTTGCAAAATGAACAGCAATATTAAATAATAACGTTGATTCAGAAATCCCAAATAACCGTTGCATTAACACTAAGTGACCTGATGAGCTAACTGGTAAAAACTCTGTTAACCCTTGTGTTATTCCTAATATGATTGATTGAAAGATATTCATAATATACTCCATATAATTGCTTTAAAAATAGTTTATCACATTTAATGTTTTTTTGTGTAATCATTCCTTGTGACACTCTCCCACCTTAAGAGGAAGGAGCTTCTTGGGACGTACCAACTAATGTCGGTATAATTGCCAAGCTAACCCCGTTTGCCCAACGGTTTTTGTTGTTATCAATGACACCTAATATTCTTAATCCTTCTTCTTTTATATTTATGGCTGCATTGATATCTCTTTTATGTTCAATATGACATATATTACATGTCCATACTCTTTCATCTAATTTAAGATTGCTATATATATTATGACAATGACTACATAACTTACTAGATGGGAACCATTTGTTTACTTTAATCAACGGTTTATCTTGATCAAGTAATTTGTACTCTAGTAATCGCCTTAGTATTCCAAAGCCATTGTCCATTGTAGATTTTCCTAAATGTAGATGTGATGAGATTTCTTTCATATCTATATCTTCTATTATTACACTACTATAAGCTTTGGCTATCTTGCTTGATAGTTTATGTAAATAATCATTTCGTTGATTCCTAATTTTTTCATGAATTTTTGCGACCTTCATGCGTTGCTTTTTCCAGTTATTTCCTCCCTTCTTTCGCTTTGATAGTTTTTTTTGTTCTTCTGCAAGTTTATCTTTTGATTTTCTATAATATTTAGGATAATCAGAGCAGTTACCAAAACTATCTACTATAAGTGAACTAGATGAAT
>JAUUZE010000008.1 GCA_030590175.1 Clostridia bacterium | reverse complement strand
TTCGTTTTGATGGACAGAAAACAATTATAGAGTTTAATGCGAAAAAACCATTGGTATATTACCCTAATACAAGAGATTTTGATGCCACTTTAACTTTACTTGATGTGAAAAACTCATCAGGAGTTATTATTATTGATGCTGGACATGGCGGAAGTGATGTTGGCGCTTTTTATGAAGGGCGTTTTGAGAAAGATATTACATTAAAAGTTGCGTTAAAAACATGTGAAGAATTAACTAAAGCAGGATATGATTGCTTTTTAATTAGAGAAAATGATGAGTTTGTAGGATTAAATGAGCGAGTAGATATTGCGAATTTACTTGATGCTTCATTACTAATTAATATTCATGCTAATTCTTATGATGATACTAATGTAAATGGATTATTAACAATGTATAATGATGAAGAGGATTTAGCTAGAATAATTCAAAATAATTTAATTGCTACTACAAGTGCAAATGATATGGGATTAATTAGAAATTCTACTATGCTTATTACTAATAAATCACTTATGCCTGCTATTATCTTAGAGATGGGTTTTATTACAAACACAGCAGAATGGAATTTATTAGAAACCGATATTTATCAACAGAAAATTGCAGTTGGATTAAAAAATGGAATTATTGAATATTTAGCTAGTAATTAAGAAGGAAAAAATATGAGACATGACAAGCGATTACCAGAAGAAATGAGAAATGTTACTATAACTAGTAACTATATAATCTATCCTGAAGGTTCAGTTTTAATTGAATTTGGAAATACTAAAGTGCTATGTAATGCTACTATTGAAGAATCAGTACCTCCTTTTAAGTTCGAATCAAAAGAAGGTTGGGTTACTGCTGAGTACTCAATGCTTCCAAGAGCCACATCTACTAGAACCAATAGAGAGATTAATAAATTAAAGAAAAACTCGCGAGGAAGCGAAATACAACGCCTTATAGGCCGTTCGCTTAGAGCTTCTATTGATTTGGCTAAACTAGGACCTAGAACAATTATTATAGACTGTGATGTGTTACAAGCTGATGGGGGAACTAGAACAGCATCTATTACAGGTGGTTTTATTGCTTTATATCAAGCTTGCCAACAACTAGTTGATAAAAAGATAATAAAAGAGAATCCAATTTCTTCCTTTATTGCTGCAATTAGTGTGGGTATAGTAGATTCTAAAGTTTTGTCAGATTTATGTTACTTAGAGGATTCATCTGCTGAAGTAGATTGTAATATTGTAATGAATGAAAAATCAGAAATAATTGGAATTCAAGGAACTGCTGAGGGGAAATCTTTTTCTCAAGATGAACTTAATATGATGATCGATTATGCAAAAACCTCAATAAAACAATTAATTTTATTACAAAAGAAAGAAGTATTAGGAAAATAAAGTGATAAAAATAGTTGTTGCCAGTAATAATCAACATAAAATTGAAGAAATTAAATCTATTTTTAATGAAGATTCAAATCAATATGAAATAATTAGTTTAAGTGATGCAAATATTATTTCTAATCCAGATGAAATTGGTAATACTTTTAAAAAAAACGCAAAAATTAAAGCTATTGATACTAAAAAATATACTAATTCAATTATAATAGCAGACGATTCTGGATTATTAGTAAAAGAACTAAAAAATCAACCAGGTGTTTATTCAAAGAGATATGCAGGTGAAAAAGCCACCGATAAAGATAATAATGATAAACTAATAAATGCTATTAAGCTTGTTCCTATGAATAAAAGACAAGCTTCTTTTATTACAGTAATATGTTTGATAATTAAAGAAAAAATATTTTATGTAAAAGGTGAATGTAATGGGACTATTGTTACAAATCCAATAGGTGATAATGGTTTTGGGTATGATCCTATATTTTATGTAAAAGAATATAATAAGACATTTGCTCAGTTAAGCGAAAATGAAAAAAATATGATTAGTCATAGGGGAAAAGCCATAAGAGAATGTAAAAAACTATTGGAAAAAGAGTTAGTATGAGTATATATCTAATTGTTTTAACTGCAATTGCACTATCAATGGATGCATTCGCAGTATCTATATCGTGTGGTATATCAAATGCAGCAAAATCTAAGAAAGATCAATTAATATTAGCTACTACATTTGCATTATTTCAAGGAATAATGCCTATTATTGGATATTATTTATCAAATATATTTAAAATTAGAATTGAAAACTTAACAAGTTATATTGCATTTGCAATATTGATTTTAATTGGGATTCATATGATATTAGAAGCAATTAAAATTACTGAAAATTGTGATTTAATAGAATTAACTCCAAAAAAAATTATATTATTAGCTTTTGCTACTAGTATTGATGCATTTGCAACTGGAATTTCTTTTTCAATGATTAATGTTTCAATATTTTATGCTGCAATTATAATAGCTTTTGTTACATTTGTGATTTCATTTATGGGAATTAAATTTGGTTGTAAAATTAGTAAATTATTTCGAAAAGGTTCAGAAGTTTTTGGCGGTTTAATCATAATTGTCATTGGCCTTAAAATTCTCATTGATAGTTTATAAGCAATAATGTATAATTATACAGAGGAAATTAATTAATTATGACTATTAAATATGCAGTTATTTCAAACAAAGATAAAGACCAGAATACAAAGGTTAGTTCTTCTATATGTAAACAATTAAATGATGTAAGTTCTTGTGATATTTTTCAAATATCTTTAGGTAAAAATGAAAAAATAGATTTAGATAAACTTAAGAATGTATCAATAATTTTCTCATTAGGGGGAGATGGTACTTTTTTGAATATTGCTAGACAAACTGCAACTCTTTCAATACCAATATTAGGAATTAATTTAGGATCATTAGGTTTTTTATCAGAAATAGAACTTAAAAATCTTAGTTCATCAATAGAGAAAATTGCTACAAATAATTATAAAATTACAACTAGGATGATGATTGAATGTCAAATAATTAGAAATAAAAAAGTTATATATAAAGATAATGCATTAAATGATTTTGTTATTTCAAGAGGAGAACTATCTAGAATCATTACATTAGATTTAAAAGTTGATAATTCTTTTGTTGATTCTTTTCCAGGAGATGGACTTATAATTTCAACACCAACTGGATCTACTGGATATGCATTATCAGCAGGTGGACCAGTTATTGAACATAATTCAAAATTAATGCTTGTTACACCAATTTGTTCACATGTTTTACACTCACGTTCTTTTGTTATCCCTAAAAATGCGATTATATCAATTAAAGTTAAAAATGATGAAAATTCTCGTTGCTTATTATCTATTGATGGGCAAAAAACCTTTACTTTACAAGGCGATGATGAAATAAAAATAAAAATGAGTAAAATGAAAGCAAAATTAATTAAGGTAAATGATAATAGTTTTTATGATACACTTCGAAAGAAACTGTATAATAGGGAGAGATAAATGAAACAAAAAAGACATATTAAAATTTTAGAAATAATTGAAAACAAAGAAATCACAACTCAAGAAGAAATAGCTAATGAGTTAAATCTATTAGGATTTGAAGTTACACAAGCAACAGTTTCTAGGGATATTAAAGACTTGAGGCTTGTAAAGACAACTACCATTTCAGGTGAAAGTAAGTATATAATTCAAAATGAAACAAAAAAAATCATATCAAAGCGTCTTTTAACTGTATTACGACAATCCTATATATCATCTGAATGTGCTCAGAATATACTTATCATTAAAACACTACCAGGTATGGCAGGAGCAGCTGCTAGCGCAATTGATAGTCTTAATATTGATGAAATAGTAGGAACAATTGCAGGTGATGATACTATAATGTCAATTGCTAAATCTAAAGAAGATGCACTGTCTGCAATGTTATTTTTTAATAAAGAATTGAGAGGTTAAATTGCTTCGTCAGATTACTGTTCAAAATTTCGCTATTTTTCAAAATGCAACAATAGATTTATATGATGAATTTTCTGTAATAACTGGAGAATCAGGTTCTGGTAAATCTGTTTTAGTAAATGCTTTGTCTTTAATTAGTGGAGCAAGAGCATACAAAGAAATGATAAGAAAAGATTGTCAATTTGCTTTAGTATCAGCTGTTTTTCAAATAACAAAAGAACAACGATCACTTATAGAATCAATATTTCCATTAATCAATGAAGAAGACTTACTTGTAATTACAAGAAAATTTAGTCAAACTCAAAAATCAGTTTGTAGAATAAACCAACAAATAACTACAGTTAATGCAATTAGCGATGTTGCAGCGATTTTATTTGACATACACGGTCAATACGAAAATCAAACATTATTAAATCAAGAAAAACATCTATATTATTTAGACTTATATGCTAGTAAAACACTAAAGAATGTTATAAAAAATTATAAATTAGAATTATCTTCATATCAACAAGTAATAAATGATTTAAAAAGTGTTGCAGGTTCTATTCAAGAACGAGAACGTGATAAAGAAATATATTCTTTTCAAGTTAATGATATAGAACAATCTAATGTATTATCTATAAACTGGGATGAAGTTATTACACGAAAAAAAGAAATGGACAATTTTGAAAAAATTAATATAAATATTCAAAAAGCTATACAATTACTTGATGACGAAACTAATAATTTATGCGATCAATTATTTGAAGCTAGTAAACATCTTGAATTATGCCCAGAAGATGAATTACTTTTAACTGCTAAGAATGGACTTAAAGAAAGCTATTATATGATTGGCGAAAGTATTAAATCTATTAACAACTATGCATCTTCATTATCATTTAGTGAAGATGAATTTGAAGAAATAAATGATTTATACCATGACATTTCACGAATCACAGGTAAGTATGGTAAAAACAAAGAAGAGGTTAACGAATTTTATAACAATTTACTAGAAAAATTACATTTATTAAATAATTATGAAAATATTCATAATGAAAAACTAGAAAAAGTTAAAATACATGAAAAAAAATTATCACTTTTAACTTTAGAATTAACAAATATAAGAAAACTACAAGCATCACAATTTGAAAAATTAATTGATAATGAATTACATCAATTAGAAATGAAAAATGCTCGTTTCTCTGTACGTTTTATTGATATTAATAAAAAAAATAGTTTAGGATATAAATTCTTTGGAAATATTGGAAATGATGACATTGAATTCTATATATCAACTAATAAAGGTAGTACATTAATGCCACTTAGACGTATTGCATCTGGTGGTGAAATGTCTAGAATAATGTTAGCAATAAAAAACATATTAGCTGACAAAGATCAGATACAAACAGTTGTTTTTGATGAGATTGATGCTGGAATTAGTGGTGAAACTGCAAAAGCAGCTGCAATAAAAATGAAAAATTTAGCAAAAAGTAAACAAATTATTTGTGTTACACATGCCCCATTAATTATTGCGATGGGGGATAGACATTATGTTATTAATAAAACTAGTTCACAATACGAAACTTTTGCTAATGTTATTGAATTAACTACTCATGAAGAACGTGTTCTTGAATTAGCTAAGATTATTGAAGGAGATCAGGTCACAAAAGAAGGAAAAGCGCATGCTGATTTACTACTTAAAAACAATTAAATCTTTATATTTCGTAATATAAACTATATAATATTATTAAGTTATTGTAAGGAGCTGCTTTTTTGAAATTAAATAAAGAAAATATAATTAAAGAAATTACATCAATTGTTAATAAAACAGAAATCTATGATATACATACACATTTATATCCTGAGGGATTTGGTGAACTAATGTTGTATGGTTTTGATGAGATGATTACTTATCACTATTTAATTGCTGAAACATTAAGAATTATTGATATACCATATAGTGACTTTTTTGCAATGAAAAAGCGAGATCAAGCTGATCTTATTTATAAAACATTGTTTATAGAACGTTCACCTTTAAGTGAATCTTGTAGAGGTGTTTTGACTACACTGAAAATGTTAGGACTTAATATTAATTCTCAAAATACTCAAGAATATAGAGAGTTTACAAGTAGTTTTTCTGCAAAAGAATATACGAATTTAGTTTTAGAAAAAGCAAACATAAAAAAATTAGTAATGACTAATGACCCTTTTAATAATATTGAAAGAAAAATTTGGAAATATAAACCTGATATAGATTCACGATTTAAAAGTGCTTTACGACTAGACTTTTTAATTAATGATTTTAAGTCTGCAAGACATACAATGTTAAGAATGGGTTACAATGTTACATCAACTTTAACAGGGTTAACAAAAAGAGAAATAAAACGTTTTCTACATGATTGGATTGTTAAAACTAATTCACTATATATGGCAATTTCAGTACCTCCTGATTTCACATTATTAGAAAATTCATCTAGAGCAATTATTATTGAAGAATGTGTGTTAGAAGTATCTTATGAATTAAATGTTCCTTTAGCTTTAATGATTGGTGTAAAAAGACAAACAAATCCTGAATTAGATTTAGCAGGAGATAGTTGTGGTAAAGCAAATATTGAAACTATTGAATATCTTTGCAAAAAATTTAATAAAAACAAATTCATGGTTACCATGTTATCCCGTGAAAATCAACATGAATTAACTATTCTTGCTAGAAAATATCGTAATCTATTTATATTCGGTTGCTGGTGGTTTTTAAATAATCCATCGCTAATTAAAGAAATTACAACCTTTAGAACAGAATTATTAGGTTTATCATATATGCCACAACATTCAGATGCTAGAATACTTGACCAACTTCTTTACAAATGGACACATAATAAAGATATTATTACTAAAGTTCTAATTAAAAAATATAATAAACTACTTGATGTAGGGTGGGAATTAACAACTGAAAAAATAGAAGAAGATGTAAATAGATTGTTTTATAAAAATTTCGAAGATTTCTTAAATCTAAAACTTTAATATGAATAAATATAATTATTTAATTTTTGATGCTGATCGAACAATTTTTGACTTTGATAAAGCTGAATCAATGGCTTTATCAAAAATATGTCAGAATATTAATATTAAATATAATGAAAAGATTTTAAGAGATTATCGTGAAATTAATCATAAGTATTGGTTCGATTTCGAAAATGGGAAAATAAAACAAGAAATTATTAAGACAGCACGATTTAAAAGTTTTTTTGAGTTTTTAAATATCAATGAAGATAGTGAATACTATGGAGACTTATATTTAACATATTTATCTAAAGAAAATTATTTATTACCACATGCTTATGAAGTTATTAAAAAGTTATCTAACTCATATATACTTATTTTATTAACAAATGGTTTGTCAAAAGTGCAGCATCCACGTTTCAATAATAGTATAATTAAAAAATACTTTGAACTGTTTATCGTTTCAGAAGATGTAAAATTACAAAAGCCAGACCGTGAAATTTTCCAATTAATTTTTTCTAAGTTAGGAATAACTAACCTAGATAAGGTATTGATGATAGGTGATAGCTTAACATCTGATATTATGGGTGGAATTAATGCAAAGATTCATACTTGCTGGTATAATATAGACAAAAGGGATGAAAAGATTTTAATTAAACCTAATTACATAATAAATGATTTGCGGGAATTGTTTAACATTTTAGGAGAGTAAAATGATTGATTATAGTATTCAAAGTAGTGAATTCATATTTTTCTTTGGAGGATTAAGCATATTATCACTTTTAATTATCTATTTCTATAATAAAAAAGCTGATACTGGGAGAATGTATATTTCATTAGCAGTTATATATTCAACTATTCAGATTGCTTATCGTTTATTACTATATCATTTTAAAAGCTATGGTGTTATTGGTGGTTTTTCAAAATTTTCTATAACACATTTATATTATGATAATATTTATTATTTAATAATAAGTATATTTCTTTGTTTAATATTAACTTATCTTATACTTTGGTCCAACCACAAAATAAAAGGTAATATAAATTACATTGGATTAATATTATTAATAATTGGGCTCTATACTGGAATTCTATAAAAAAATACAAAAAAAACAAATTTTTTGGATAGGTAATAATTAGTCAGCAAAGGATTTATAATCTAAGAGAGTTTGTCTATTTTTCAGAGAAAGTGTTGGTAATTAGTACAATAATACATATAAAACGCAAAATAGCATTTGATATTACTAATAAAATTATAACCATTGAAAGGGAAACATGATGCCTAGCATATTTTATAAGTATAGAAGTCTTGAAAATTTTAAGTTTTTTTGTAGACATTATTTTAAAAGAAAGACTATACGCAATAAACTATAAGAATTGAATGTATCGAACAATCCTATCGCGGATTATACACCATTAAACAATATTACAAATACGAAGATATTTAAGTGATTGAACTATATTATTTGTTGATTCGTTTATAAAGAAAGCAAAATTTATTTAGGAGGTTTACAAAATGAAAATGATTAAATTAGAAAAAATATTCGTAAATGCTAGTGCGCGTACCCGCAATATAGAGGTTATTGAACGATTATTTAGTCAAATTGATTTAAGTGATATAAAAAGAGTATTGGAAGTTGGCTGTGGTATAGGGGTGCTTTCCTCTTATCTGGCTGAGAAATATAAATGGGAAATAACAGGAATCGATCTAGATTCTGAACAAATTGAGAGAGCACAAAATGAACACAGAGAAAACAAGTATCTAAAATTTATTGAAGCAGATGCTACAAAACTTCCATTTAAAGACAGTGAGTTTGATTTAATTTTATCTATTGATGTATTGCATCACATACCCAACCGTAATAAAGTATTTGATGAAATAAGCCGTGTTATAAAGTCAAATGGATTTTATGTTCTAGTTGACACCGCATTTCCGAAGTTCTTTGGGAAATTTAGTATTTCGGTAGATGAGGTTATCAATTATATGAAAAGAAATAGTTTTAGAATCGTTCATAGGGAAAAATCACATAAGATTAACATAATTGGGCAAAAATCATAATAATTTGGTTCAACTTAAAGTGTACCGGAATAAAAAGTATTATAGCTAATAAGAAAGCTAAGTAGAAATTGGAAAACAGAATATTGAATGATATAATAAAGCAGTTCAAATCGAACTGCTTTATTGTTTAGAAACTATTTGTGTCCTAAATAAGGTATTGGCGTGCCTGAAGGGATTCGAACCCCCGGCCTACGGATTAGAAGTCCGTTGCTCTATCCAACTGAGCTACAGGCACACGTCATTGTATGGAGCGGGTGATGGGAATCGAACCCACACGACCAGCTTGGAAGGCTGGGGTTCTGCCACTGAACTACACCCGCATAATATGGTAAGCCTTATGTATTATACACATTTGTGATTTTGTTGTCAATAAACTATTTAACATATTACTTTCTTATTATATAATATATAAAAGGAGAAAAATATGAATCATTTATTATCTATTTCATCAGAGAAAAATTACGATATTGTAGTATGCGGTGGAGGCTTTACCGGTGTTGCTTGTGCATATATGGCAGCTTTAAATGGAAGTAAAGTTGCATTAGTTGAAAAAACTGGAAGTTTAGGGGGTGTAGGTACTATTGCAACTGTTCCCATTCTTTTAGGAGGTATTACTTATCAAGAGGAACTTAGAGAATATCAATTTGTTGTTGGTGGTTTGTTTAAAAGATTATATGAAGATTTACGTAAATTAGATTCATGTGTAAATCTTTATGATATAGATAGAAGCAAAAATCCTCATGGGTGGTATTTAGGATTAGCAAATTCCATTATTTTTGATGTAGAACAAACTAAATCGCTACTAGATCAATATATGAAGGAAGTTAATGTAGATTTATATTATTTTTCATCAATAATTGATACAAAAGTTGTTGATGATAAGATTGATTATGTAATTGTTTCAAATAAAAGTGGTAATCATATATTTAAAGGTGATGTTTTTGCAGACTGTACTGGTGATGCTGATATTGCTTATATGTCTGGTTGTGAATATACACTAGGAAGAGACAGTGATAATTTAATGGCTCCTGCTACACTTATTATGACTGTAGAGAATGTAGACACAGATGAATATGTAAATGAGATCGTTTTAAATAAATCACCGCGATATAAAGAAAAGATAAAAGAATTACGTGAAAAAGGAATTTGGGATTTTCCTTATGACATATTAATTAGTATTAAATTAAATAAAAAACGACTTCATTTAATTAATACGATTAGACAAGTTGGAATTGATGGAACTGATAATGATAGCTTAACAAATGGTATGATTGATGGACGAAAAGAAAATCTTAAATTATTTTCTATTTTAAAAGAACACTTTCCTGGTTTTAAAAATGCATATATTGCATCGATGGCTGAAACAATTGGTATTAGAGAAACAAGAAGAATTAAAGGATTATATACATTAACAGTAAAAGACCTAATTATAGGCACTAAATTTGATGATGTTATTTCATTATCTTCTTATGGATTTGATTTACCAGATCCTAAAAAGCCAAGTTTTCAACCTTATCAAGGAAAAGAAGTTGAATTAAGTAGTCCTTTTACAAAAATTCCATACAGATGTTTAGTTCCTAAAAAAATTACTAATCTTATTTGCCCTGGTAGAGCTATTTCAGTTGAGAGAGATGTATTAGGACCTATAAGAGTAATGGGACCATGTACAGGAATGGGTATGGCTGCAGGGTTAGCATGTGATATTGCAGTTAAGTTATCATGTTCTGTGAAAGATGTTCCTATAAAAGAATTACAAACTAGATTAGTTGAAGAAGGTTGTATAATTACTGAAGAACAAATTATTAAAGTAGGAGAAAAAATATGAAATTATCATTTTTCGGAGCAGCAAAATTAGTTACTGGCTCAAATTATTTATTAGAAACAAATAATCATAAAATATTGATTGATTGTGGGTTATTTCAAGGCTCAAAAGCAATTAAAGCTAAAAACTATGAGGAGTTTCCTTATAAGCCTTCAGAAATTGACTTTCTTTTATTAACTCATGCTCATATCGATCATAGTGGTAGAATTCCACTATTATATAAAAAAGGTTTTAAAGGTGAAGTAATATGTACTAATGCTACTAAGGGACTATGTCAGATTATGTTACCTGATTCAGGTCATATACAAGAAATGAATGTTAAGTATAAAAATAGAAAAAGAACTCGTGCAGGATTAGAACTGTTATCACCATTATATACTATAGAAGATGCATACTCTTGTTTAAATAAGTTTACAGGTGTTCAGTATAATTCAACAATAAAATTAACTGATAGTATTACACTTAGATATCGTGATGCTGGTCATATTTTAGGTTCAGCTTCAATAGAAGTATGGGTTGAAGAAAATAATAAACAAACAAAACTTATTTTCTCTGGTGATTTAGGAAAAGATAATACACCTATTATTAATGATCCATACTTATTTAAAGAATGTGACTTTTTATTAATGGAATCCACATATGGCAATAAATATCATGAGTTTAAAAGCAACTCTACTGAGCGAATGTTTCAAGTAATTGAAGAAACATTATCTAAAGGAGGTTCTGTAATAATTCCTTCATTTTCTGTGGGACGAACTCAAGAAATGATTTATGCTTTTAATAAAATAGAAACAATTAAAGAAAAATGGCAAAAAATAAAAAATGTTTCTGTTTATGTGGATAGTCCACTAGCTATTTCAGCAACAGAAGTATTTAAAGATAATATTGAGTCATTTGATGATGAAGCAAAACAATACATATTAAATGGAGATAATCCACTTGATTTTGATAATTTAATTTTTACAAGATCAACTGAAGAATCAAAAAGTATTAATTATAATAAAAATCCTAAAATCATTATATCAGCAAGTGGTATGTGTGATGCAGGTAGAATTAAACATCATTTAAAACACCACTTATGGGAAAAAGAAAACACAATACTATTTGTAGGATATCAAGCCCATGGAACACTTGGAAGGTTATTAGTTGATGGAGCAGAAAAAGTTAAGATTTTTGGTGAGACAATTAATGTAAAAGCTAGAATTGAAATGATTGATGGTTTTTCAGGTCATGGTGATATTGAGAATCTAGATAAATTCTTAGGTAGTTTTACAAAAAAACCTTCAATTGTTTTCTTGGTTCATGGAGAAATTGATCAATTAAATGGATTTTCAAAAAGAATTAATGAAAAGTTTAATATGAAAACAATAATTCCTGACATTGGAGAATGTTATGAAATTCAATCAGTTAGTGATAAAAAGACTATAATTAATGTTGATAGAACCATTACTGATAACACATATAAACGTTTAGAACTGTTAAATTATGTGGCAAAATTAAAAGAAGAAATTTCAGATATAACTGAACTTATTTCATATGATGTAATCAATAAACTAGATGAGGATGAAATATCTAAAACAATTGACTATTATGAAAAGATAGATGACAATATAAGCGACTTAATTACATTAGTTGAGGAATCAAAGAATGAATAGTGAAATTTACTTAGATAATGCAGCTACTACTAAACCTTATGAGGAAGTTATAGAACGTATGTCAGATGTTGCTAGATTTACTTATGGTAATTCTTCTAGTACCCATAAAAAAGGTATAGAAGGGCATAGAATAGTAAAAAGCGCATCAGAAACACTTTCAAACATACTTCATTGTGAACCAAATGAGATTATTTTTACATCTGGTGGTTCTGAATCAAATAATATGGCTATTAAAGGTATTTTTGATGCAAATAAGGGTAGAGGAAGACATGTCATTACAACCCCCATTGAACATCCAACTCTTATTAATACAGTAAAAGAGCTTAACAAAGACGATGGAAGTTATGATTTGTTAGCTTTTGATGATAATAAAAATTTAGATATAAAAAAATTACATCAATTAGTTAAAAAACAAACAATTTTAGTATCAATAATGCATGTTAATTCTGAAACTGGTGAAATAATTGACTTAGAAAAAGCTTCTTCTTTAACAAAGAATTTAAACGATAGAACATATTTTCATACTGATAGCGTACAAGGATTTTGTAAATTACCTATAAATTTAAATAAATTAAATAATATTGATTTATTGTCACTTAGTGGTCACAAAATTAAAGGACCAAAAGGAATCGGTGCTTTATATATTAAGAAAAACACAAATATTAAATGTTTAATTGAAGGTGGAAGCCATCAGTATGGATTACGTGCTGGAACACTTAATACTCCTGGAATTGCTGGACTTGAAATAGCAGCAAAACTTGCTTACAATAAACTTCAAGAAAACTATGATCATGTTCGTGTTTTAAATGATTATACAAAAGATATGCTAAAACAATATTGTAAAGATTATATAATTAACTCACCAGCTATTAACTCACCATATATTTTAAATATAGCTTTTTCTGGAATAGCTAGTGAAGTTTTATTAAATCATTTATCTTCTAAAGAGATTTATGTTTCAGCTGGTAGTGCATGTTCGTCTTCAAAAAAACACTCAAAAGTGTTACAATCCATGGGTGTTGATGATAAATATATTAACGGTGCAATTAGAGTTAGTTTTAATCACGAAAACACAAAAGCTGAAATTGATCTCTTTATTAAAGAAGTAAATTCAATTTTACCAATGCTAAGAAAGTTTAGGAGAAAATAAAGTAATGGAATATATGTTATTAATTAAATATGGAGAGATTATGTTAAAAGGACAAAACCGTCCGTATTTTGAATCTCAATTAATAAGAAATATTAGATTTATATTAAAACAATTATGTGAATTTAAATTAATTAAAACTCATGGGCGAATTTTTATTAACATTGAAAAAAGTTTATTTTCAGAAGAAGAAATTGCTAAGAAAGTCAGTGATGTTTTTGGTATTGTATCTGTTTGTCTAGTTAAAGAAATTAATAGTAATTTAGATGAAATTTCAAAAGAATTAGAAAACGAAGCAAAAAAAGCATATTCTGAAGGTTATAAAACTTTTAAAATAGAAACTAAAAGAAGTGATAAAACATTTAGACCTAATTCAATGGAAGTATCAAAAATATTAGGTGGAGTTGTTTTAGATATATTACCTGAATTTTCAGTAAACGTAAGAACTCCTGAAGTAACATTTTATGTTGAAATTAGGAAAATGTCATATATTTATTATAAACAGATAAGAGGGAATGGGGGAATGCCTGTTGGCTCAGCTGGTAAGGGAGTACTTTTATTGTCAGGTGGCATAGATTCACCAGTAGCAGGTTATATGGCTCTAAAAAGAGGTTTAAAGCTTGAAGGATGTTATTTCCATTCTCATCCATATACTACTGAACAAGCTAAAGAAAAAGTAATTGAATTAGCTAAAAAACTATCAATTTATAATAATGGATTTAAATTACATATTGTTAATTTCACAAATATACAATTAGAAATTTATGAAAAATGCCCACACGCACAGTTAACAATAATAATGAGACGAGTAATGATGAAAATAGCAGAAGAAATTGCAAAAAAATCAAATGCTAAAGCACTTATTACAGGTGAGTCGTTAGGACAAGTTGCATCTCAAACTATTGAAAGCCTTAATGTTACTAATTTGGCTGTAGATATGATTGTTTTACGACCACTTATTGGAATGGATAAAATAGATGTTATTAAAATAGCGGAGAAAATTGATACTTATGAAACATCAATTTTACCCTATGAAGATTGTTGTACAATATTTGTAGCAAAACATCCAGAAACTAAACCAAGAATTGAGAAAATTTTATTATCTGAAGAGAAAATTTCAATTAATGATATGGTTGAATTTGGTGTCAATAACTATGAAACGGTGGTTATCTAATGAAAATCGGTAAATTATCCAATGATATATTACAAGAGTTAATTATAGACTCACTATCAATTACTAGAGAAGAAGTTATTGTTAGGCCTGCAATAGGTGAAGATTGTGCAGCATTTGACTTAGATAAAAATGTTTGTGTTATGTCTAGCGATCCTATTACAGGTGCAACTAAGAATTTAGGAAGTATTGCTGTTAATGTGGCAACAAATGATATCGCAGCAACAGGAGCTGAACCCTTTGGAATAATGATTACCTTATTAATTCCACCTGATGCTACAATTAAACAATTAAAAGAAATCATGGCAGATATTAATAAAACTACCAAAAAATTAAATATAGATGTACTTGGTGGACACACTGAAGTTACTGATGCTGTTACTAGATTTGTAATAGTTTCTACTGCTGTTGGAAAAATAAAAAAAAGCGAATTAATTCAAACTAAAAATGCACATGTTGGTGATGCTCTTTTAGTAACCAAATCAATAGGTTTAGAAGGAACAACAATAATAATTAATGAAAAAATAAATGAATTAAGTGACCTACTAACAATAGATGAAATTAATGAAGCCAATAGCTTTGGCTCGCTATTAAGCGTTTTACCAGAAGGAATGATTGCAAGAGAATTTAAAGTCCATGCCATGCACGATGTTACTGAAGGTGGTATATATGGTGCAATATGGGAAATGTGCACATCTTCAAAAACTGGAGCAATTATTAATAAAAATTCAATACCTATTAAAAATCTTACTAAAAAGTTATGTAAATTCTACAATATTAATCCATATAAATTAATTTCATCTGGTAGCATGTTAATTGCATGTGATCCATCTACTGTAGATGATTTATGTAAAGCATTAAATAAAAAAGATATTAAATGTAGTAAATTAGGTATATTAACCAAAAATCCATCAATTTTATTAGAAGAAGGGGAAAATACAAGTTTGATAGAACAACCTACATCAGATGAGTTATATAAGGTAATTTAATGAATAAAAAATTAAAATCAATGTTATATACATTATTATATGCTACTATATATTTTGTTATGCAGTTAGCTGTTTCAATTAAAATATATTCATTCGTGATTTTTATGGAACTAGTTATACATGGAGAAAAATTAACAGGTGATTTCTATCAAATTTTTGATTATCTAATTGAGAAGATGACTGTTTTAGTTGTACCAATTGTGATTATTTCTGCAATAGCATCAATAGCTTTTTCATATGGTATATTTAGTATTACAAATAAAAAGCCACTTAAATCGATTAAAGGTAATAAATTTTCACTAAAATATAGCATATATGGTGTAATAATGGTTTTACCTATTATTGGGTTATCAAATCTTATAGTTGATGTTGTGTTATATTTTTCTCCGCAATCATATAATACATATGCAGATACCATTATAAGTATGATGGAAAATACTTCTACATTTTGGTTATTACTTGGTGTTGGTATTATAGCCCCAATTGCAGAAGAAATAATCTTTAGAGGATTTATACAAAATAAATTATTATCTTCATTTCCAGTTTGGCTAGCTATTGTTATTCAAGCAGTTTTCTTTGGACTTATTCATGGTAATTTAGTACAAATGTCATATGCATTTGTAATTGGGTTGATATTTGGATTACTTGTATATAAAAGTAATAGTATATATCCTGCAATAATTTTACATGTATTAAATAATTCAATAGCAATCTTTAGTGATATGTTAATGGATAATATTTTATATTATATATTACCAGTTATTGCTGTTATAATGACAATAATTTTAGCAGTTACTAAAAAGGAAATGTTGTTTACAAAAGAAATATGATGTGGTAAAATATCATTCGTGCTTTTATTAGGACGGTCCTCTACAGATGTTAACAAGGCTGTATGAACGTTACATGAGAGGAGGAGCAATAATGGATTTATTAAAATCAATAGAACAAGAACAATTAAGAACAGATTTACCTACACTTGAAATTGGAGATTATGTTAAAGTTAATCTAAAAGTTGTAGAAGGTACAAGAGAAAGAGTTCAAGTTTTCGAAGGAACAATCATCGCAATGAAAGGTTCTGGAATTACTGAAACTTTCACAGTTAGAAGACTTTCTTATGGTGTTGGTGTTGAGAAAGTATTACCTGTACATTCGCCAAAAATAACTAAGGTTGAAGTAGTTAGAAAAGGTAAAGTTAGAAGAGCTAAACTATTTTACTTAAGAAAAAGAATTGGTAAAGCCGCACGTATTAAAGAAAAAATCAAAAGTAAGTAATAAAAGGGGCAGTAATGCCTCTTTATTATTATAATTAGGAGTCAAAATGTCTAAAAGAAGTTTACTAAGAGAGATTTTACAATGGGTAGAAGCTATTGTAATTGCTATTGTTATTGCTGTATTAATAAGAGGTTTAATTTTTGAACCTGTTATAATAGATGGTAGTTCAATGAACGATACTTTAATTAATAATGATCGTGTTATTTTAAGTAAAATAAATTTAGCATTTAATGATATTGAAATTGGAGATATAGTTGTTCTAGAAATTGAACCACCAAATTTCAAAGTACTAACATTTTTAAATAATTATGAATGGACAAAAAAATTACTACCTACTGCTTCTGGCACTGATTATATTAAGAGAGTAGTTGCAATTGGTGGCGATACAATAGATATTCGAAATGGTTATGTGTATATAAATGATATTAAACTTATTGAAGATTATGTTAAAGAAAATCGCTCAACAAAAGCTAAGTTTGTAGAATACCCATATACTATCCCTGATGGTGAACTTTTTGTATTAGGAGACAATCGTCTTCATAGTACAGATTCGAGAGAATTTGGTTCAATTGATGAAGATAAAATTCTAGGAACAGTTTCATATCGTATTTGGCCATTAAATAGTTTTGGAAAGTTGCAGTAAATAAATGAATATACAATGGTATCCAGGCCATATGGCAAAAACAAAACGTTTATTACAAGAAAATATCAAATTAGTTGATATTATTATTGAATTACTAGATGCTAGGGTACCAACCTCTAGTGTTAATCCTGAATTTGATCATTTATTTAATCAAAAAAACAGAATATTAGTCTTAAATAAAGTAGATTTAGCTGATCCTAATGTTAATTTAATGTGGAAAAACTATTATCAATCAAAAGGAATAACTTGTGTTTTTGTTAATAGTCAATCTGGGCAAGGAATTAAGCAATTATTAGCTGCTATTGATATAGTACTCAAAGAAAAATATGAACGTGATACTAAAAGAGGATTATTAAGACGTCCTATTAAAGCAATGGTTGTTGGTATACCTAATGTTGGTAAATCAACATTTATTAATAAAATCGTAAAAAAAGCTTCGACTAGAACAGGAGATCGTCCAGGAGTTACTAGGAACAAACAATGGATTAAAATTAATCAAAAAATTCATTTTCTTGATACACCTGGTATTTTATGGCCTAAATTTGACAATCAAGAGGTTGGTCTTAATCTAGCTTTTACAGGTGCAATTAAAGATCAAATAATGAATGTAGAAGAATTAGCTTGTCAATTAATAGGTTTTATAAAAGTTAATTATCCAGATAGTTTAAAAGCAAGATATAATATTGATAATATTAAGCTAGAAGACTATGCAATACTTGATCAAATTGCTATTAATCGAAATTATTATATATCTTCTACAAAATTAGACTTATTAAAGATGTCTACTATTTTATTAGATGAATTTAGGGGAGGAAAACTAGGGAAAATATCTTTAGAAAAACCAATATGAATAAAAGCCAATTAAAAAAAATTATTCAAGTATTAAGCCCTTCTAAAGGGCTTTCACTATTAAAAGAATTTGAAAACACAATTGATATATCTTCACTTAAAAAATATATAGAAAACGAAAAAATACGATTAACTAATATGTCAATATATGAGAACAAATTATATGATGAAGGATTTAAATATATTGGTGGGATAGATGAAGTTGGTAGAGGTCCTTTAGCAGGACCTGTTGTTACAGCTTGTGTAATTTTACCAAAAGGATATCAATTATGTTCAATTAATGATTCGAAAAAAGTATCGGAAAGTAAAAGAATTGCATTATATGAACAAATTAAAAGTGACTCAATTTCATTTCACATAAGTGAAATTTCACATAAAGAAATTGATCAAATAAATATATTACAAGCTACTAAAAAGGCAATGACTGATTCGTTTAATAATTTAGGCATAAAAGCTGATGTATTATTAATTGATGCAATGAATTTACCATCTGTTAGTATTAGACAACAATCAATAATTAAAGGTGACGAAAAAAGTATTTCAATAGCTTGCGCTTCAATAATAGCGAAAGTATATAGAGATAATATAATGATTAAAGCTCATGAGTTATATCCACAGTATCAGTTTCATAAAAATAAGGGATATGGAACTAAAGAACATATTGAAGCAATAAAGAAATATGGATTATGTGAAATTCATAGGAGAACTTTCACTAAAAATATTGTATAATGTATTGTAATAAAATTTGGGAGAAATAATATGCAATATAAAGAATTATCTAAAGATAAATTATTACATGAAAAAGAGTTGTTACAAAGTAAGTTCGATGAATTACTTTTAAAAAAACTTTCTCTTGATATGTCCAGAGGAAAACCAAATAGTGAACAATTAGATATATCAGCTGCTATTTTCGCGAATATTGACTGTTATACTAAACGTGTATATAAAGACAACTTTGATTTAGGTAATTATGGACTATTTTCAGGTACTACAGAAGCTAAAGAATTATTTTCTGAATTATTAGATATTGAAATAGAAAAAATTATTATTGGAGGAAATTCAAGTCTTCATCTAATGTATGATATGTTTTCTCATCTTATGTTATTTGGTAATCAAGACAGTGAAAAACCTTGGTGTAAACTTGAAAAAGTTAAATTTTTATGTCCAACTCCAGGTTATGATCGTCATTTCGCAATTTGTGAACGATTAGGAATTGAAATGATTCCTGTATCAATAAATGAATTTGGACCAGATATGGATTATGTTGAATCTTTAGTAAAAGAAGATGAATCTATAAAAGGAATTTGGTGTGTTCCTCTATATAGTAATCCAGATGGTTTTTCATATAGTAATGATACTGTTAAACGTTTAGCTAATATGAAAACTAAAGCAAGTGATTTTAGAATTTTCTGGGATAATGCCTATGCTGTACATCATATATATCCAAATAAAGAAGACTCAATTGAAAATATAATTGATTTATGTGAAAAATATAATAATCCTAACAGAGTATATATGTTTACATCTACAAGTAAAATTTCTTTCCCAGGTTCTGGTATATCTGCAATATGTTCTTCAGTTGATAACATAGCTGATATTATGGAGCGAATGAAATATCAAACCATTGGTTATGATAAACTAAATATGCTAAGACATGTAATCGCTTTTAAAAATAAAGAAGGTGTTTTAGCTCATATGAATAATTTAGCTGCAGTTATAAGACCTAAATTTGAAATTGTATTAAAACAACTTGAAATTGAAATTACACCCCTTAATATTGCAAAATGGAATTCTCCAGCTGGTGGATATTTCATTAGTTTTTATGCAATGAATGGTTGTGCAAAGCGAATTGTTGAATTATGTCAAAAAGCAGGTGTTAAACTAACACCCGCTGGAGCAACTTATCCTTATAGAAATGATCCAAATGATTCAAATATTAGAATTGCACCTACTTATCCTTCAAATAGCGATTTACAAATGGCAATGGAAGTATTTGTTATTTGTGTTAAATTAGCAAGTGTGGAAAAAATATTAGGAGAATAATTATGAATGATAAATATGTAAGCCCATTTTCAACAAGATATGCTTCAGATGAAATGCAATTTTTATTTTCAAGTCAGAAAAAATTCCAAACTTGGAGAGAATTGTGGATTGCTTTAGCTAAGGCTGAAAAACAATTAGGGTTACCAATAACTGATGAACAAATAGCTCAATTAGAACAATACAAACATGATATTAACTTTGAACAGGCTAAAGAGATAGAAGCACAAGTTAGACACGATGTTATGAGCCATGTAAAGGCCTATGGTCTACAAGCTGATAAAGCTAAGGGTATAATTCATTTAGGTGCTACTTCTTGTTATGTAGGCGACAATACAGACATTTTAATAATGAAAGAGGGCTTATTATTAATTAATGAAAAATTATTACAAGTAATTAGTAATTTAAAAGATTTCGCACTAAAATATAAAGGAATGCCAACTTTAGGTTTTACTCATTATCAACCTGCACAACTAGTAACAGTGGGGAAGAGGGCCACATTATGGATAAGTGAGTTATTACTTGATATAGAAGAATTAAAACATGTACTTAATACAATGAAATTACGTGGTGTTAAAGGAACAACTGGTACACAAGCAAGTTATTTATCACTATTTGATGGCGATCACAATAAAGTGAAGAAATTAGAAAAATTAATAGAAGAACAATTTGGATTTAAAAGTTCATATGCTGTAACTGGACAGACATATTCTAGAAAAGTTGATTCAAAAGTAATTAATTTATTATCTCAAATTGCACAAAGTTCAAGTAAATTTGCAAATGATTTACGACTATTACAAAGTATGAAAGAAATAGAAGAACCCTTTGAAAGTAAACAAATTGGTTCATCAGCAATGGCATATAAAAGGAATCCAATGAGAAGTGAGCGAATAAGTTCTATTTCACGATATATTATAGTTAATTCATTAAATCCAGCTATTACATCAGCTACACAATGGTTTGAAAGAACCCTTGATGATTCAGCAAATAGACGATTATCAATTGCCGAAGGTTTCTTAGGTATAGATGCAATATTAAATATATATATCAATGTTACTAATAATTTAACTGTTTATCCAAAAGTTATACTAAAACATGTGAATGAGGAATTACCATTTATGGCAACTGAAAATATAATGATGGAAGCTGCTAAAAAAGGTAAAGATCGTCAATTACTTCATGAAAAAATAAGAAATTATTCTATGGAAGCTGCCAAAAGAGTAAAGCATGAAGGAAAAGATAACAATTTAATCAAACTAATTTCAAATGATAAGTACTTTGATATGACTTATGAGGAGTTACAAGGCATACTTAAACCTGAAAATTTCATAGGACGTTGCGAACATCAAGTTGAAGAGTTTATTAACGATTATGTTAATGTTGTATTGACAGGACGTAAAGTTACAAAAATCGAGTCTATTCTTAAGGTATAGTTGTATTTTATAATACATTGCTATATCATAGTATTATCTTGTATTGACAGGGGGATAAACAAATGAATAGTAACATACCACTTTATTCATCATTAAAAGAAGATTTAATTAACGATATTAAAAATAAAAAATACCATAGTCATGAAATCATTCCATCAGAAAACGTTTTAAGTGAAAAATATGGAATTTCACGTCCTACAGTACGCCAAGCTATAGGCGAACTAACTAATATGGGTTATTTATATAAGAAAAAAGGTAAGGGAACTTTTGTTAGTGATTTCGCAGATATTGAAAATTTTAATCATATTGATGGTTTTTTGTTTAGTATACTAGATTGTAATGATTCAAGTGATAGAAATATACTATCATGTAATATTATATCTTCAAATGATGTTATAAATGATAAAAAAATATCAGAATATTTTGACTTAGAATATATACCAAATGTGGATAATAAATTTATATTAACAGAATATACAGTTAAACAAGGCAATAAAACAATTTATT
Organism: Clostridia bacterium; assembly: GCA_030590175.1. Lineage (GTDB taxonomy): Bacteria > Bacillota > Clostridia > DUPQ01 > DUPQ01 > JAFGUQ01. Next base: position 5,291 of record JAUUZE010000008.1, on the reverse strand, counting down.
GCCAATCGCTATTACCAGCTAGATATTTTCCAACAGCTAAAGAAAAATTATTAAAAAATGCTACATCAATAGACATTGTAGGCACAAATTATCAATTAGATCCAATTCATTGCAAAGTTACTGTTTATTTAAGTAATGCTAATGAGAAAATAAAGAAAACATTAGAAATACCAAAAGATAATTTACTAATGGTTGTTGAGAGTGAATTATTTTCAAGAAGTAATATTATTATTGAGCGAAATTTTGCTTACTATGCAGGATTAAATTGTAAGATTCTTTTCTCTAAAGGACGTAAAAGATGATAATTAGCGATTATATAAGTGAAATGCTCAGTACATGTACTGAGCATTCTAATAATATCTTAAAAATATCTTGAAATTAATTAATTCTTAAGCAATATATGTTACCACTTCTAGTACCAATAACTAATAATCCATTATAAATAACTGGTGTAGATTCAATAATTCCATCTAATTCTAAAGAATAAATAACAACTCCTGATTTTCCATTTATTAAGTCTACCTTACCATTTGAATAAGCCATAATAATATATGGTATCCCATCTTTATCATAAATAGCTACTGGTGTACTAATTGAATAATCTAATTCGTCTGTTTGCCACAAAATATCACCATTTGATTTTTCAAATGATATTAATGAACTTTCATTTCCATTTTCTCCTAATCCGGTTACTGAATAAATAACTGAATTGCTAATTGTAGAAAAACCAATAATAGGGGAGCCAGAAACTCCTGTTGTATAGTCTTCTGAATAATTACATTTAAATTTATTTTCCCAAATTAATTCTCCTGTTAGTGCATTTATTTTTCTAATATATGTTAAAGAAGAATCTTTTTCATAAACAATTTCTGTAGCAGTATAAAGATATACTTCATTACTACTAATAACATCAAGAGATATTGTTGAATCACTGTCATCTTTTAAATCATATAACCAAACAGGAGTCATTGTAGATACATCTATACACTGTAATAAGCCGCCATTATCAGTAATATATATATAATTTTTAAATGCTGCAAGTGAACTTTCAAAACCTACATTCCTACCAAATGGATTTGTATAGTAATATCTATAAATATCAGGATCTATGGAAATAGTTCCTTCTTTTTCATCATATAAAGTATTCATTGATAAGTAGTAAAGTAAACCATTTTCACTACCAATTATAAGTGAATCACTATTTTTATCAATTAATGGAGATGAATCAAAAGCTCCCCATGAACGTAAAGCATGAGGGTCAGTGCCATTAATTTTATAAAGAATTTCGCCATCAATTAGACTTATTATTGAAAATTTCATATCTTCATAACGTTGCCCATTCATGTTAAAACCTGTTCCAACATATAGTAGTGGATATCCTCTTGGATCAACAGATATGGTACCAAATATTGGTAAACCGATGTTTAAAGGTTCTCGAGTTGGTTTACCTGTATATAAATCAGTAAAATAGATGAATCCATCTAGTGAGCCTGTGATGACTTCTATAGTTCCATTACTAGTTTTGTATGAATGATACATATTCATGTTCATTTGTGTTTCTAAAGGCCAATGAACAATAATAGATTGACCAGTCCAACCTGTACCGTAAAAATCATCAATGTTGCTTGTATTAAATTGCCATAATAAATTGAGTTTCTGATTATTAATAGCTGGATACGCAAACGATGCATTATCTCTATAATTTCCTCCTAGATATGTTAAAATACCATCAAAATTAGAATATTCATTTCCCATGTCAAAAAACACATTTGTATTAAGAGAATCATATTGTAGACCTAATTCATCAAATATAGCAAAATGAAATTTATCATAATAAGAGGGGAGAGAAGCAGGAGAAATATTATTTCCTGTTACTTCATTAAAGTTTTCTTCATATGAATATAACCCTATATCTTTTATGATTTCAATATCCTCTGTATTTTTTATCTGTCCGCCACCATATAGTGGTTCATTGTTTATTAATCGTTCTTTTAAATATGTACAACCTGATAAAGTAAATATTAAAATAATAACAATTAATAGGTAAATAAGTATTTTATACTTCATATAGACTCCATATATTTTTTTATCTTATTAATTTTATCATAAATGAGCTATAAAGAACATAATGAGACTACTTATGGTATGACAAAATTTTTATTATTATTAATAAAGAGACATATATTATATAGAGAAGAGATGGTTTAGAAACTTATATAACTAGACAAAATAAAAATTTTGTCTAGTTTAGGGGAGTTTAATTGTTTATTTCTTGAATTTCATTGGTAAATATGTTATTTACTCAGTTTTCAGTACAATACTATCCTTATAATAAAATCTACTCATAGCTTTATTCTTCCAATTAGTTTCATCTTCTACAACATCATCAAAATATAATCCATATGGTTTTACTGTAAATTCTGAAAATTCAACATCTTTTATTAAATCATTTTCTAAAATTAATAAACGTTCTTTATACTCTTGGTCATATTTTTGTGCAGATCCATTATTTATATTATTTATTGCAACAACAAAACTTATCATATTAAAATTTACATTAATTATATATAAAGATAAAATAATAATACTTACTAAATGATGAGTTTTAAATTTACTCTTATTTTTTTTGTTAAGTATTATGCTTTTACTATTATTCTTTCTTTTTAATATATAACCATACATATATATGAAAATTGCAAATGTAAAAATAACTGAAGCATAATATACAATATTTATCAATCTATAAACTCCATAATTACTCATTGAATATAATGGTGGTGTAAATTGAACTGAAAATAAACATATAATTGAAGCAATAAATAAAATAGGTTTATTAAATTTAAAATTCGAATCAGTTATTATATTTTTAAATATAGGAATAAGAAGAATCAAAAACAAAAATATAAAATTATTTGCTAACCAATCAAAATTAAAAATAAATGTACCTTTAAATGAATAAAAGATAGAGTCTAATATTGATAATTTTGAATTTATTACTTCTCCCCTAACTAAATTACCAGGAGCTAAATAGTTTGTTAATAAACCAATTAAGTTAATAACTGTAATACCTAAAATATAGTATTTTTTATTTAATTTATATAAAAACATAATTATATTTAATGATAGTAAAATAATAAATACGAAAAATGATGTAGTAAAATTAGAACCTCCTATCATTAGCGCTAATAATACAGCAAATATAGAATTTATAACTCTAACTTTCTTGTTTTTATGTTTTAAAAATATAATTAAACTTGAAAAAAACACTAACGATAAACAATATGAAAAAGTATAGTACCAAGCTCCATTATACCAATAAAAACCTTCAACTAATGATGGAATAAATGAAATCGAAATAAAAATTATTATTGGAGAAATTATAAAAGCATAAATAGTCTTTGAGTTAAATATATATTTAATAAATACAAATATAAATAATAAAATTGATAAAATAAATATTAACATTAGTAAAATAGGTACAAATTTATATAAATTTATTGAAAAAACATTTGGTGATATTGACATTAAAAAAGTACCAAAATAAGTACCTTGCCAAGATGAATAAGCTTTAATTGTTCTGTTTATACCAGCGTTGATTGTAAGAATTATTGATTCGCTTTTATCATATTCTAACTTCGCACTATTTGAATAAGTATAGTCATCTGCACTAGGATTTGTATATTTTGCATATCTAAACATTGGAATTAAACTAGATATTAAAAGAACCCAACAAATAATTGCTATTATGGTATACTTTTTCGTATTCATAAAAACCTCCTAATTAAAACCCTAATAATAATTTTGCAATAAATAGATATATTAATACAGTTACAGCATCTAATATAGTTGTAATAAGTGGCGCTGCCATTAATGCTGGATCTATTTTAACTACTTTTGCTAATAAAGGTAATGATCCACCAGCTAATTTAGCAACTAGAATTGTACAAATTAGACTTAATGATACTGCTAATGAAATTTCAAATGAAATATTCTCTATTAAATATAGCTTAATAAAATTAACAATTGCCAATACTGACCCTGATAATAAAGCAACTCTGGCTTCTTTAAAAATTATAACAAAGAAATCACTTAATTCTATTTCATTTAATGCAATTCCTCTTATTATTAATGTACTAGCTTGACTACCAGCATTACCACCAGCACCCATTAACATAGGAATAAAAGCAGTTAACATAACAAATTGAGCTAGAAAGTTCTCATTATTCCTTAAAATAGCTTGAGAAATTGTAGCTGTGATCATTAAAAGTAATAACCAAACCATTCTTTTTTTAGCTAATGAAAATACAGAAGCTTTCATATATGATTCATCTAATGGCATAATAGCAGCCATTTTCTCAATATCTTCGCTAGTTTCTTCTTCAATAACATCAATAATATCATCAATAGTAATAATACCAACAAGACGATTTTCTCCATCAACTACTGGCATACTTAAAACATCATATTTCTTAAATAAATTAGCAATATCTGCAATATCTTCTGAAGTATGAACACTGATTACATCATCTTCCATAATAGAACTTATTAAAGAATTATTATCACTTAATACAATATCTTTAAGTGTTACAACACCTTCTAAACGTCGACTTTTGCTGATTACATAACACTCATTAACTGTTTCCTTATTAACCCCAATTTTTTTAATACGTTCTATTGATTGAACAACAGTCATTTCTTTTTTTAAATCAAGAAATTCAATTGTCATAATACTTCCAGCACTATCTTCTTGATAAATTAAAAACTGATTTATAATTTTACGTTTTTCTTGACTAGTGTTCTTTAAAACTTTTTTGACGATATTTGCAGGTAATTCTTCAATTAAATCAACCGTATCATCAATAAATAATTTATCTATTAAATACTTAATTTCTGAGTCTGTAATTGAGTTAATAATAAATGATTGCATATCAGAATCAACCTCAGAGAAAACTTCAGTTGCAAGATCTTTTGGCAATAAACGAAATAAAAGCAACATATCTGTTTCATCAATGTCATTTAATATTTCTGCAATATCAAAAACATTACTATTTCTAAGTAATTCTTTTATCTCATTATATTTTTTTTCTTCTAATAGGATTATTATTGTTTCTTCTAAATTCATTAACTGCCTCCTCCCTACTGGATGCAGTATTTTAGTAAATAAAAGTTGCAACCAGTATTTGGTTTAATTCCTTGTAAGATCGTTCATACGGGTTATCCACAACTTTCACTCCTTTTTAAATTTATTTCTTTTATAATATATATTATTTTAGTCAATATGACAAGTTTAA
>JAUUZE010000107.1 GCA_030590175.1 Clostridia bacterium | reverse complement strand
TTGTTCTGATTTTACTCCAGTCACCAACCATTTCAAAAACTCGTACTTCAATTTCATTTGGATTGTATCCTTGATAGGCTGGCTTATAAATTGATGGTTCACTTCTTATAATTGCCAATTCATTTGTTAATAATCCAACAATTGAGTAATTTTTCATTTTATCAATAATAACTACATTATCTTTTTCTAAAATAGTTACTGTAATATTAAAAATATCTACAAAAGCCAACACAGGCACATAAAGTGTTTCATTAATATACTGTGCTGTTGCATCTAGTTGATAGGGCTTTTGATTAAGATAGGCTTGTAAATTATCTTGGTCAATACGAATAACTGAATCACTAGATGTTATTGTTATCTTAGCTTGTAATTCATCAAGGTAAATACTATCATCAATATAATTTTTAATTACTTCATATGGTAAAAGGAGTTCTCTCCCTTCAATAATAGGTGGACCATATTGATTTACTAATTCATCTTCTATAACCAAATTCAAATTTGTTTCATCAAAAAAAGAAATCAATTGATTTTCTGGTAAATATTTTAAGTTGATTCTAGTAATCGCTGTATTGGTTAGTATAACAGCAATTATGATAAAAATTATGGTTACGCTAAATAGCAATATTTTATTTTTCATAAATTCTCCACTTATGATTTCAATTTATATTCTAATATTTTTTTCATATGTGCAAGCATTCTCTCGTCAGTTTCTATTAATACAGTTGTCCGCTTACCTTGATATTGTATTAAGCCAAAGTATACTCCTGGTGCATTTCTGCTACTTATGCTTTCAATGGTGGTTTGAACTTGCTGCCCTTTTTCTAAAAAATGAGTAGAGTTAATGGGTGCCACCACATCAAAATCATTAATTGAACCAGAAAAGATTTTTTTTCTTCTACTTTTATGACTTATCTTTGAAATAGTTAAATAATCTTCGACTAGCTCATATTCATATTCAATATCTCTAGAAGTAATTAATAAATATGCTAAATACCCAAGAACTAATATTAAAATTGGTGTATAAGGAGCAAGTAGTGGAATAAACAATGGAAATCCGCATAAAACTATATAAACAATTATAATCAACGGAACAATTTGCTTATCTCGTTTACTCTTTGGTTTAACTACTCGTTTTTCTATAAAATTCTCCAAAACTTTCCTCACTTCCAGTTAGCAATATCATATCATATTTCCACTATATAATCCCAATCAGGTCACTAATTGAATCAAACACTCCATCTGGTTTAATAGTAGATTTTTCTAAAATCTCTAGTGTGGTTGCTCCTGTTAAAACTAATAAACTAGTCATCCCATGATTAACCCCAAGGGCTATATCTGTCTGTAGTCGATCGCCTACACAAACAATGTACTCTCGGCTAATTCCTGTCTTTTTTTCAATTGCCTCAACTGTATAACTATTTGGTTTCCCCATAATAAGTGGTCTAACACCTGTTGACATTGTAAACATTTCAATCATTGAACCAGTATCTGGAATTAACCCATTTTCTGTAGGACAGTTACTATCTGGATGAGTTGCAATGAATAAGGCTCCATTTCTAATAAATGTACAACCTTTTGATATTTTTTCATAAGTAAGTTGAGTATCAAATGCCAATACAACAATTTCAGGATGTAAATCATCTAGTGTAATCCCAGCCTTTTTAAATCCTTCTACCAAACTAGATGTTCCAATAACATAAACACTTTTTCCTGGGTGTTCTCGTAATAGATAACTAATAGTTACCTCTCCTGAACTAAAAATATCTTCTCTGGTAGCAGGTACATTAAGTGATTTAAGTTTTGCAACATAATCGTCAAGTGATTTTGATGAATTATTTGTAAAAAATAAAAATTTATACCCTTTATCTTTCACTTTTTGCAAAAATTCCAGTGCACCTTCAATTATGGTTCTATCAAGATAGAAAGTTCCATCCATATCTAACACAAATAGTTTTTTCCCCTGTATTAACTTATTCATCATTATTGCTCCTATCAATAGTTCTCTGACATTCAATCATTAGTGCACATTCAATTCGTTTTTTCTGTAATGTACAAGCTTTTTTATCAGGTATCGCAATATCACCATTTGTATAATATGCATTGGCATGACAGCCCCCTGAACAAAAATATTTCGCCCAACAATCAGGACATTCCTGTTTAGTAAAAACATTATTATTAGCGAAAGTTTCTCTTAATTCTGTATTTGTGACTCCATCATATATATTACCCATGACAAACTCATCTTCTCCTACAAACTGATGACAAGCATATATTTTACCATCTGGTGAAACTGCTCCATAATCAACTCCCGCTCCACATGCTGCAATTCGTTTATAGATACACGGCGAATTATAAATGTTAAGGGTAAAATGGTAGAATCGATAATCATCTTGTTTAGCATATTCTTTGGCAAATCTCTCATACTCTGTCATGGCTATAGCAATCTCTTCATCTGTTAATGTGAAATCACCGCCAGAAACAGGTTCAATAGATATTTCTTTAAGTCCTAGTTGTTCATAAATATGTTTCACATCTTCATAGAAATCAAGATTATCACGTGTATAGGTTCCTCTAATAAAATATGATTTACCTTGACGATTATTTGCAATTTCTTTAATATTTTCAACTACTTTATCATAAGAACCTTTTCCAGAAGGATATACACGAAGATGATCATGTACTGATTTTCTACCATCTAGACTTAGCACAATATTATCCATATGCTCTTGTAAAAATTCATTTATTTCTTTAGAAAAAATAGTTCCATTAGTTGTGATTGTGAAATTAACATTTTTAGAATATTTTTTTTCTTGTTCTTTTGCATAAACCACACATTGCTTAATGACTTTAAAATTTAGTAGAGGTTCTCCTCCAAAGAAATCCACTTCTACATTAACTTTTTTACCACTATTTTCAAGTAAGTAATCAATAGCTGCTTTTGCAACTTCAATAGACATTAATCCCTTGTCACCACCATAGACACCTTTATCAGCAAAACAATAAGAACATCTAAGATTACAATCATGTGCCATATGTAAACACATTGCCTTCATGTCACTTTGAATAGTAGTATTTTTTTGTAATTCCTCTTTAGTAAAATCTTTAGAATACAAACTTTCTTGCTCTATTAAGGATGTAATTTCATCCATTGCCTGTAAAAGAATATCTTTATCATATTTATCTTTTAATTGCTCCATTGCCAAAGGTAACATCTCTTTTGTGTTGGCCAGAGATAGCAAATCAAAAGTTACTTCATCTAGAAGATGAATTGTTCCACTGTTTACGTCTAAACAGATAGATAAAGAATGTAGTATAAATACATGAATCATTAGTATACCTCTTAATTATTGTAATGGGATAGTAAAGAAACAGTCAAATATTTAATATAAATGACTGATACCATAATTGTAAGCTTGCATAACAGCATCTTGATGCCGTGGTTCTATTGCATTGGAAAAATGAGTTCTACTTAAGTAAAAATGTAAATCAAATACTCCGTCCATATCATTTCCCTTTATAGCATCTAAATTTGCACCTGTGCCATAATTTACGCTTCGGTCAGGTACCCATGCATCCTTTGGCATATCATCTCGCCCAGCATGTGGCATTCCTGATAAAGAAGCTGCAATTATAGTACCATTTGTATAAATCAGAACAGGACGACGGTCCCAATTAAATTCCCCACCATATAAACTTTTTAAAATGGCTGTATCCAAAGCTGTCAATGTTTCACAATCAGCATGATTATAACCAAATGTCCTCATAATATAAAAAGATTTACCTGTCCATATATCGTAAACTTTTGCTGTGTCATTAATAGCAAATACATACTGTACCTCTTCAAACCAATTCATTAAAAGGTCTACTTGATACATTGTTGAATTTTCAACTACTCCAGCTTCTTTAATTATTTTTTCAATTAGTTCTAAGGTTTCAATTGAAGCCATTCCATCTACATGTAAGCCATAGGCCACTTGAAACGCAATTACAGCTCTTTTTGTAATATCACCATAGTATCCAGTCACTTCATAGTTATAATATCCCATACAGGTTAATAAGACTTGTAATGTGGATACTGCCGGATTTTCATTAGTCATTTTTAATTCGCCATATTTTCTCAATATAGTTACTTTAGTTTGTACCATTCTATTAATAAGGCTTGCAGTTTCTTCTGTAATGATTCCATCTTGCTTTAGACCAAATCCTTCTTGGAAGGTAGCTACAGCTGTTTTAGTCAGTATTCCATAAAACCCGGTAGCTTCACAATTAAGTAATCCTAGATAAATTAGTTTCATTTGATAAAGTTTTACAATTTCACTTGTCATACCTTCATATAACAAATTCTTTCCTCTATCGTCATCAACAATAACATTGTGTAATAATTCTGCAATCTTAGTAAGGGTTTGATTACCTGCAATACCATCTAAATATAAATTATGTTCTTTTTGGAATTCATAGACAGAAGTATATGTAATCTCACCATAAAATCCTGTAGCTTCCACATCAAAAAAACCTAATGAAGCTAAATCGTTTTGTAGTTTCATTATCTCATTACTTTCCATTCCTTTTTGGTATAGTGCTGCACTAGCTGTAATCGGTATTAACAAGATAGCCACAATGGTAAGTAGGACAACAAATACTTTACAAAATTTCATAGTGATAACATTTCTCCTTAATTTTCTCTTTTGTACGAAATTCATTATATCACTTTTTTTCTTTTTTATAAAATATTTTGAAAAATATTAGCAGAGTGATATAGTAGTAGTGGAGGGATTATATGAAGTGTTCAATTGGTCAAGACAGTCATCATTTTATTGATGATGAAAGCAAGCCTCTTATTTTAGGGGGGGTTTTTATAAATAATCATAAACCATTAAAGGGCAATTCAGATGCAGATGTTATTTTACATGCATTAACAAATGCCATCTCTGGAATTACCGGTGTTAATATCTTAGGAGAAATTGCTGATGATTTATGTTTTAGAAAAGGGATTACAGATAGCAAAGAATATGTAAAAGAAGCAATGAAATATCTAGGAAGTCAAGTTATTGTTCATGTTTCATTTTCTATCGAATGTCAAACACCACGATTATCACCTTTTATGGAAGAAATAAGAGAAAGTATTGCTAAACTTTTGTCTCTAGACGAAAGTAACATTGGAATTACTGCCACCTCTGGTGAAGGTCTTACAGCATTTGGAAGAGGTCTTGGAATTAGTTGTTTATGTATTGTTACGGTTACTTAATAGCCATGTGGCGAATGATAAATCTTCATCAGTAGTTATTTTAATATTATCGTAATGTCCATTTATAATTGTGACAGGATATCCTGCCATTTCAGCTAACTTTGCATCATCAGTAACATCAATATTTTCTTTTGCCCCTAATTCATGAATTTCATTAGCTATTTTATATAAAAAGCATTGAGGTGTTTGAATCTGATACAAGTTCTCTCTATTTGGAGTACTAATAATCACTTGATGTTCATCAACAATTTTTATTGTGTCCTTGCTTTTCACTCCTAAACAAGCTCCTCCATCTTTTATAGCACCTTTTATACACTTAATAATATCGTCACTTCTAACAAATGGTCTAGCACCATCATGAATTACAACAACATCAGTTTTTAAACTAATACTTTTAATCCCATTTCTAACAGACTCTCTTCGTGTATTACCACCAGAAATAACAGCAATATATTCTAAATTATATTTTTGTAATGTGTTTTTAAATTCTATTATATAATCGCCATGACTTACTACAACAATTTCTAATTCATATGGTAATTGTAAAAATTGCCTGATTGTTCTCACAATAACAGGCACGTCTTTTATAGCAATTAATAGCTTGTTTTTAGTTAAAGTCATTCTATTTGAACTGCCTCCAGCGGCAATGATAATTCCAATTTTCATATTAATTAACTAACCTTAGTAAAAATCAATCGTCCTGCTGATGTTTGTGTAACAGAAGTTACCTCAACTTCCATGTTTTTACCAATAAATTGTTTACCATTTTCTACAATAACCATGGTACCATCAGCTAAATATCCAATCCCTTGATTTTCTTCTTTCCCTGCCTTTTGAATATCAATTTGTACAGTTTCACCAGGAATAGCCATTGTTTGTAATGAGCTACTTAAATCATTTATATTAAGTACTTTTATTCCTGTAACGCCAGCCACCTTATTAAGATTATAATCTAAAGTTAAAATAGTATATTTATGTTTTTGTGCATATTTAATCAATTTTAAATCTGTCTCAATGGCCATTCGATCATACTCAGTGTCTTTGATTAGTATATTAGCATTGTCATTTTTTAACATCTCTAGTAATTCTAACCCTCGCTTACCTCGGCTTCTTTTTTTACTATCATTACTATCTGCTAAAATCTGTAACTCCATTAAGATAAAGGAAGGAATTAAAAATGGTCCTTTAATGAAACCTGTTTTCACCACTTCATTTAATCGTCCATCAATTAATACACAAGTGTCTATTACTTTTAGCGACTCTTTAGCTACCAGTCCTCTAAAGTTTGATAAAGTAATTTCATCTCTTTTCCGATATAATAAATACATCCCAACTAAACCAAAGAATATATTTAAAATAACTGCAATTGGTCCACCAATAATCTCAATATTTTTTAATGGAATGGCAACAAGATTGGCTACTATTAAGCCAAGTAATAATCCAAAGAAAGAAATAAGAATTTCATAAAGTGATAAATCTGATACTGTTTTTTCTGCTTTTCCAAAAGTTCTACTAACCATTTGCATCAATTTGCCAGTAATAAAATACGCAAGAATTGCAAAAAAAGTAGTAACAATAATATAGGCAGAAATTTTAATACCTAATGAAAAGGCAGATAAGTACTCATCTTGAAGAACTCTGACAATGGTAAATCCTGTTACCCCTCCACTTATAGCTAAAATTATCTTAAGACTTTTGATTAACACTGATACGATCTCCTAAATTAAAGAATACGTTCATTGATTAACTGTTCTGCTTCTTCTGCAGTAACTTTTTTGATTAGCATGATTTCGCTGCATAAAATTTGTTTAGCTGTAGATAGCATTTTTCGTTCACCTGTCGACAAGCCCTTTTCTCTATCTCTAATGGTTAATGCTTTAATAACACTTGCCACATCTTCAGAGCAACCTGTTTTTAATAGTTCCATATTTTCACGATATCGTTTGTTCCAGTTGGCATTTTCAATATTTTCCATTGTAGTAATTGATTCAAGCAATTTGTTTAATTTCTTACTTGAAATAATATCTCTTATACCTA